>CAIULK010000242.1 GCA_903899885.1 uncultured Rhodospirillaceae bacterium | reverse complement strand
GATCATCGCCGGGATTCTGGCCTTGGTCGGCCTGTCCACCTTGAAGCTGCGGTGAGGGGGCGATGATCGACGTGTCGTTCCTGCAAGGCGCCAAGGTGGCGGTCATGGGGCTGGGCAAGTCCGGCGGCGCCACCGTGCGCGCGCTGCACGCCGCCGGCGCCCATGTCTTGGCCTGGGACGACAATGAAAAAGCCCGGATCGATGCCCCGTTCCTGACCGATCTGCACGGCGCCGATTTCTTCGCCATCGATCTGTTGGTCTGGAGCCCGGGTATCCCGCACACCCATCCCACCCGCCATCCGGTGGCCGAGGCGGCGCGGGCGGCGAACGTGCCGATGGTCTGCGACATCGATCTGTTGGCGCGCGCCAAGCCCGATACCCGCACGTTCGGCGTTACCGGAACCAACGGCAAATCGACCACCACCACCTTGTTGGCCCACATCTTGGCCCAGGCCGGGCGGGCCGTGGCGGCCGGCGGCAATCTGGGCACCCCCGCCCTGGATTTGCCCGATTTGGGCGCCGACGGGCGTTATGTGCTGGAGCTGAGTTCCTATCAATTGGAGCTGGTGCCGTCGCTGGCGCTGGACGCCGGGGTTTTGCTCAACATCACCCCCGATCATCTTGGCCGTCACGGCGGGATGGATGGCTATATCGCCGCCAAGCGGGTGATGGTCGACCGAATCCGGCCGGGTGGCACCCTGGTGATCGGCATTGACGACGATCCTTGCCGCCGCTTGGCCGAAAGCGTGCCGGGGGCGGTACGGATCTCCGCATGCACGCGCCTGGATAAGGGCATCTCCGCCCAGGACGGCCAAGTGTTCGAGGACGGCCGCGCGGTCGCCGATCTGTCGGCCTT
Source organism: uncultured Rhodospirillaceae bacterium (assembly GCA_903899885.1). Lineage (GTDB taxonomy): Bacteria > Pseudomonadota > Alphaproteobacteria > Rhodospirillales > Magnetospirillaceae > CAIULK01. The sequence goes on along the minus strand of CAIULK010000242.1, from coordinate 39,596 downwards.
CCCGTTGTTGCCGGGTGCCCACAACGCCCAGAACATCTGCGCCGCCTTCGCGATGGCGCGGGCCGATGGCGTCGAACCCGCCGCCATCTTGGCCGCCATCGCCAGCTATCCCGGCTTGGCGCACCGCCAGGAACGCGTGGCCCAGGAAGGCCGCGTGCTGTTCATCAACGATTCCAAGGCGACCAATGCCGACGCCACTGAAAAAGCCTTGGTTTGCTATGACGACATCTTCTGGATCCTGGGCGGTCAGGCCAAGGAGGGCGGCATCACGGCGCTCGCCCCCTATTTCCCGCGCATTCGCCACGCCTTCCTGATCGGCGAGGCCGCCCCGGCCTTCGCATCCGTGCTCAGCGGCAAGGTCGCCTTCACCCAATGCGGAACCCTGGAGGTTGCCGTGCGCGAGGCGCGCCGCCATGCCAAGGATTTGGGCAGGGGCGTGGTGCTGCTGTCGCCCGCCTGCGCCTCGTGGGATCAATTCACCAGCTTCGAACATCGCGGCGACAGCTTCCGCCGCTTGGTGAGGGAGACGGCGCCATGAGCCTGACCCGCACCGATACCTCGGTTCTTGGACGCTGGTGGTGGACGGTCGACCGTTGGTCGGTGGCCGCCCTGATGGCCTTGATCGGCATCGGCTTGGTGCTGATCGTTACCGCCAGTCCGGCGGTGGCCGAACGGATCGGCGCCAGTTCGTTTCACTTCGTGCGCCGCCAGTTCTTGTATCTGCTGCCCTCGGTGGCGGTGATGCTGTCGGTGTCGTTGATGGACACCCAAACGGTGCGCCGCCTGTCGGCGATCGGCTTGCTGCTGGCGCTGGCCGGTCTTGCCCTGGTGCCGATGTTCGCCAACGAGATCAAGGGCTCGACCCGGTGGCTGGCACTGGGTCCGTTGACCATTCAACCCTCGGAATTCGCCAAGCCGACCTTCGCCGTGGTCGCGGCCTGGATGCTGTCGGAAGCCCGCGCCGATGCCAAGTTCCCCGGCCGCGTGATTGTCGGCGTCGTTTTTGCCCTGGTGGCGAGTTTGATGGCGATCGAGCCCGATATCGGCCAGACCAGCGTGATCATCGCCATCTTGGGGGTCGAGGCCCTGGTCGCCGGGCTGCCGATGATGTGGGTGGCGGTGATGGCGGTGATGGCGGTGATGGGCGGCGTCATGGCCTATATCACCTTCGCCCACGTTCAGGCCCGCGTGCTGCATTTCCTGGAACCGGCGGGTGGCGACGGCTATCAGGTCACCACCGCCTTGAACGCCCTGCGCCATGGCGGCCTTTTGGGCACCGGCCCTGGCGAGGGCACCGTCAAACTGGTGCTGCCCGACGCCCATACCGATTTCATCCTGGCCGTGGCGGGCGAGGAATTCGGGGCAATCGCCTGTTTGGTGATCGTCGCCCTGTTCGCCTTTGTCGTGATGCGCGGCTTCTCTCGGTTGATACGCCAAGACAGCCTGTTCGTTCTGCTCGCCGGATCGGGGCTGCTGGTTCAGTTCGGCCTGCAAGCCATCGTCAACATGGCGACCACGTTGCGCCTGATGCCCGCCAAGGGAATGACCCTGCCCTTCATCTCGTATGGCGGCTCGTCGATGCTGGCCTTGGCGTTGGGAATGGGGATGGTCTTGTCGTTAACGCGGACGCGCTTCGGGCGGGAAGGATGGGACGCATGACCGGGCTTGTCTTGATCACCGCCGGCGGCACCGGCGGCCACGTTTTCCCGGCCGAGGCGCTGGCCACCGAACTGGCAACGCGGGGCCGCACGGTCGGCTTCGTGACCGACCGGCGCGGCCAAGCCTTCGCCGGTACCGCCGAGGGGATCGCGGTTTACCGAATTTCGGCCAGCGGCGTCGCGGGCAAGGGCAAATGGGCGAAGCTTCACGCGGGCGCCTGTCTGGCCTTGGGCTTGGCGCAAGCGTTGCGGCTGCTGCTGCGCAACCGACCGGCCGCAGTGGCCGGGTTCGGCGGCTATGCCTCGTTGCCCACGGTTTTGGCGGCGCAAATCCTGCGTATCCCGACGATCCTGCACGAACAGAACGCGGTGCTGGGCCGCGCCAACCGGCTGGCCGCCGCGCGCGCCCGGGTGATCGCCACCTCGTTCGCCAAGGTGGCGATGATCGCCCCGAGGGACGCAAACAAAGTGGCGCTGACCGGGATGCCGGTACGCCCCCGCGTCGCCGCCTTGTGCGGTGCGCCGTATCCCGAGCTTGGCGGCGAGGGAGCGTTGCGGATTGTCGTGATGGGCGGCAGCCAAGGGGCGCGGATTTTCTCGGATGTGGTTCCGGCCGCGTTGGGTGCCCTGCCCGAGGAATTGCGCCGCCGCATCGATGTCAGCCAGCAATGCCGCCCCGAGGACCGCACCCTGGTGCAAGCCGCGTATGACCAAGCCGGAATCCGGGCAACCTTGGGCCGTTTCTTCGAGGACGCCCCCGAACGGCTGGCGCAAGCGCATCTGGTGATCGCCCGCTCGGGCGCCTCGACGATGGCGGAATTGGCGGCGCTGGGCCGCCCGGCCATTCTGGTGCCCTATCCCCACGCCATCGACGACCACCAAACCGCCAACGCCCGCGCACTCGACGAGGCGGGCGGCGGCTGGCTGATCGAGCAGCCGTCCTTTACCGCCGAAGCCCTGACCGAGCGCCTGACGCGCCTGTTCACCCACCCCGCCATGCTAGCCCAAGCGGCGCGTTGCGCCCGTGCGGCCGGTGTTCCCGATGCCGCCGTCCGCTTGGCCGACCGTGTCGAAACGTTGATTTTGGAGTCCGTGTCATGAGGTCGATGCCGCTTTCCATCGGGACCATTCATTTCGTCGGCATCGGCGGCATCGGCATGTCGGGCATCGCCGAGATCCTGCACAATCTGGGCTATAGCGTCCAAGGGTCGGACCAAGTCGAGAACGCCAATGTCGAACGCCTGCGCCGCCGCGGCATTCGCGTGATGGTGGGCCATTCGGCCGACAATCTGGGCGAGGCCAAGGTGGTCGTGGTGTCGTCGGCGGTCAAGGCCGACAATCCCGAACTGATGGCGGCGCGCGCGCGCTTGGTGCCGGTGGTGCGGCGCGCCGAAATGCTGGCCGAACTGATGCGCCTGAAGGCCGCCATCGCGATCGGCGGCACGCACGGCAAGACCACCACCACCTCGATGGTCGCGACCTTGCTGGAAGCGGCCAATCTGGACCCCACGGTGATCAACGGCGGCATCATCAACGCTTACGGCACCAACGCCCGGCTGGGTGCTTCGGACTGGATGGTGGTCGAGGCCGACGAATCCGACGGCAGTTTCACCAAGCTGCCCTCGACCGTGGTCGCGGTGACCAATATCGATCCCGAGCACATGGATTATTACGGCAGCTTCGACAAGCTACGCGACGCCTTCCGCACCTTCGTCGAGAACATCCCGTTCTATGGCTTCGCCGCCCTATGCATCGACCATCCGGAAGTCCAGGCGCTGATCCCCAAGGTGCTGGACCGCAAGATCGTCACCTACGGCTTCTCGCCCCAAGCGCTGGTGCGCGCCGTCAATCTGCGGATGGACAAGTCGGGTTCGACCTTCGACGTCATCCTGACCGACCGGGTGACCGGCGAAAGCCGCACCATCGCCGACCTGACCCTGCCGATGGTCGGCCAGCACAATGTGCAGAATTCGCTGGTCGCGGTGGCGATCGCGGGCGAGTTGGAACTGGACGATACGGTGATCCGCGCCGCCTTGGCCAAGTTCTCGGGGGTCAAGCGGCGCTTTACCCACACCGGGGTGGGGCGCGGCATCACGGTGATCGACGATTACGGCCATCATCCGGTGGAAATCGCCGCCGTTCTGAAGGCGGCGCGCCAAGCCTGTTCCGGCAACGTCATCGCGGTGGTTCAGCCGCATCGCTATACCCGCCTGGCGTCGCTGTTCGACCAGTTCTGCACCTGCTTCAACGATGCCGACACGGTGATCGTCGCCGATGTCTATGGCGCGGGCGAGGCGCCGATCGAGGGGATCGATCGTGATGCCCTGGTGCGCGGCCTGCAAGAACACGGTCACCGCCGTGCCCTGGCGCTGACGGATTCCAAGGCCCTGGCGCCCCTGATCGCCGAATTGGCCGAGGATGGCGACATGGTGATTTGTTTGGGGGCGGGCAACATCACCGCCTGGGCCCACGCGCTGCCCCGCGAACTGGAGGTCCTGCCCGCATGAGCCATTGGGCCGACCAACTGCCGCCGCTGCGCGGCCCGATCAAGCGCGACGCGCCGATGGCCGGGTTCACCTGGTTCCGGGTGGGCGGTCCGGCCGAACTGTTGTTCCGCCCGGCCGACGCCGAGGATCTGGCCCAATTCCTGGCCGCAGTGCCCGATGACGTGCCGATGACCGTGGTCGGTGTCGGCTCGAACCTGTTGGTGCGTGACGGCGGGGTGCCGGGCGTGGTGCTGCGCCTGGGCGGCGCGTTCGCCAGCGTCGAGGTGTCGGGCAATCGCATCCTGGCCGGATCGGGCGCGTTGGGCGCCACGGTCGCCGATACCGCGCACGACGCCGGGTTGGCCGGTCTGGAATTCCTGTCGGGCATTCCCGGCACGGTCGGCGGCGCGCTGCGGATGAACGCCGGGGCCTATGGATCGGACATGAGCGGCGTGACCACCGCCGTGCTGGCCCTGGATCGCCACGGAACGCGTCATACCCTGACCCATGCCGAGATCGGCTTTGACTATCGCCGCGTCGCGGTGCCGGAAAGCTGGATCTTCCTGTCGGCGGTGTTGGACGGGCGGCCCGACGACCGCCGCGCCATCGAGGGACGCATGACCGCCATCAAGACCCAGCGGGAAGCCTCGCAGCCGGTCAAACAGCGGACCGGGGGATCGACCTTCGCCAATCCGCCGGGACTGAAGGCTTGGGAACTGATCGACCGCGCGGGATGCCGGGGCTTGGTCAAGGGCGGCGCGATGGTTTCCGACAAGCACTGCAATTTCCTGATCAATACCGGCGACGCCACCGCCGCCGATATCGAGGATCTGGGCGAGGAAGTCCGCGCCCGCGTGTTGGCCGAAAGCGGCGTGTCGCTGGAATGGGAAATCCGCCGGATCGGAGAACGAACATGAGCAAGCGTGTGACCGTGGTGATGGGCGGGGCGTCGGCCGAACGCGAGGTGTCGCTGGCTTCGGGCCGGGCGGCGGCGGCGGCCTTGGAGGCCGCCGGTCACGAGGTGATCACGCTGGATGTCGGGCGTGACGCCGCCGAATTGGCCCATCTGATCGCCGCGTCGCGCTGCGACGTGGTGTTCAACGCGCTGCACGGCCGCTTCGGCGAGGATGGCTGTATCCAGGGCATGCTGAATCTGCTGGAAATCCCCTATACCCATTCGGGCGTCCTGGCCTCGGCCGCGGCGATGGACAAGGCCTTTGCCCGTCTGCTGTTTCAAGGCGCCGGAATTCCGGTGGCCGAGGGCCGCGTGGTGACCAAGGCCGACGGCGCCGCCGATCCCTTGGCGCGGCCCTATGTCGTCAAACCGATCAACGAGGGTTCGTCGGTCGGCGTGTACATCGTCAAGCCGGGCGATACGAAGACCCCATTGGAAAGCTGGCCGTTCGAGGGCGACCGGGTGCTGGTCGAAGCCTTCGTGCCGGGCCGCGAGATCACCGTGGCGGTGATGGGCGACCGCGCCCTGGGGGCCTTGGAAATCACCTCGGACCGGGGCTTTTACGATTACGCGGCCAAATACTCGGCCGGTGGTTCGCGTCACCTGATGCCGGCCCCCTTGCCGCCCGCCGACTATGCCGAGGCCCTGCGCTTGGGGCTGTTGGCGCATCGCGTGCTGGGCTGCCGTGGGGTCAGCCGCACCGACCTGCGCTACGACGACACAAGGCCCGGCCAGCCCGCCCGCATGGTGGTGCTGGAGACCAACACCCAACCGGGGATGACCGCGACCTCGCTGGTCCCCGAAATCGCCCAGGCCGCCGGAATCTCGTTCCCCGAACTGGTCGATTGGATGGTGGAGAACGCCCAATGCGACCCCTAGGCGACATCATGGTGGGTGCGGCCGATCGTCCGGCCGCGCCGCGCAAGAGCCGCAAGACGAAGGCGCCGCCGCGCGCCGCCGCCGCGATGCCGGTGGCCATGAAGGGCAAGATCGGCGCCGCCTTGGCGCTCGGCCTCGTGCTGGCCGCCGCCTGGGGCTGGCGGGCGGGCGCCGTGCGCGCGACCGCCGCCGAAAGCCTGTCGCTCAGCCGCCGCGTCGGTTTCGAAGTGGCCAGCGTCGCGGTCTCGGGCCGTGTCCGCACGCCCCGGGAGCAGATTGATCAAGCGGTGAATGTGGCACCGGGCGACGCGATTTTCGGGGTCGGCCTGGTCGCGATGCGGGCTCGCCTGGAAGCGCTTCCGACCGTCAAGGCGGCGGCCGTCGAGCGCCGTTTGCCCGGCCGGTTGATCGTCACCATCGTCGAGCGTCAGCCGGTGGCGCTGTGGCAGCGCGACGGCCGCTTCGTGCTGATCGACGGCGAAGGCCACGCCATCCCGGGACCGATCGAAGGTTTCGAGGATCTGCTGCTGGTGGTCGGCGAGGGGGCGGCGGCCGAGTTCGGCGACTTGCAAGAAATGCTGGCAGCCCAGCCGGTGATCGCGGCGCGCGTCAAATCGGCGGTGCGAGTCGGCGGGCGCCGCTGGGATCTGCGCCTGGACGATCCGGCGAGGGGATTGGAAGCGCGTTTGCCCGAAGAGGGGGCCGCCGCCGCCTACGCCCGCTTGGCGGCGCTGGAGGGCGGCCAAGGCTTGTCGTCCAAGCATGTGGTGATGGTCGATTTGCGCCAATCCGACCGGCTGGTCCTGAAGACCGCGCAAGGCGGGGGAGGATGACCGTGACGCGAGGAGGTCTCATCGCCGCGCTGGATGTCGGAAGCACCAAGGTGTGCTGCTTCCTGGCCGCCGTCCAAGAGGACGGATCGGCGCGCATCGTCGGCGTCGGTCATCAGATCGCGCGCGGCATGCGGGCGGGCGCGGTGACCGACATGGAACCGCTTGAAAATTCGATCCGCGCCGCCGTCGCCAGCGCCGAGGAAATGGCGGGCGAATCCGTGCGCTCGGTGATCGTCAATGTTTCGGGCGGTCAGCCGGCCTCGTCGCTGGTCGATTTCGAGGTGACCACCGGCGGTCATCCGGTCGATGAAGCCGATCTGCGCCGCATGCTGGACCACGGCCGCGCCCATTGCGAGGCGCCCGACCGCGAACTGATGCACGCCATTCCGGTGGAATACACCATCGACGGCAACGAAGGCGTTCAGGACCCGCGCGGCATGTATGGCGAGCGGCTGGGGATTTCGCTGCATGTGGTGTCGGCGCACGCCGGTCCGGTGCGCAATCTGGCCAGCGTGGTCAATCGCTGCCACCTCGATATCGAGGCGCGGGTGGTCTCGCCCTATGCCTCGGGGCTGGCCTGTCTGGTCGAGGACGAGCGCGAGATGGGGGTGACCTGCATCGACATGGGCGGCGGCACCACCTCGATCGCGGTGTTCCTGCGCGGGCGCTTGATCCATGTCGATGTCATTCCGATCGGCGGCCAGCACGTCACCGCCGACATCGCGCGCGGCCTGACCACCCCGCACAGCTGGGCGGAACGCTTGAAGACGCTGTACGGCTCGGCCCTGCCGTCGCCTGCCGATGAACGCGAGATGCTGAAGGTGCCCTTGGTCGGCGAGGACGAGGACGGCGCGGCCAACCAGATCGCCCGCTCGGTGCTGAACCAGATCATCCGGCCCCGGATAGAGGAAACCTTCGAAATGGTCCGTAATCATTTGGAGGAGCGCGGTCTGGACCGTCAAGCCGGGCGCCGTGTCGTGCTAACCGGCGGCGGCGCTCAATTGCAGGGCATGCGCGATTTCGCGAGCCGGGTTTTGGACAAGCAAGTCCGGGTCGGCCGCCCGATCGCCCTGCCCGGTTTGCCGGAGGCCACAAACGGCCCGGCCTTTTCCACCTCGGCCGGTCTGATCCGCTATGCGCTGATCCATCAAACGCCGTCGGCTCGTGGCCGCAAGGCGGGCGACGACGAGGCCAAGGGCGGGTTGGGCCGGATCGGATCTTGGCTGAAACGGAATTTCTAGTTTTCAACGGCCGCGAAAAACAGCGGTCAAAGCGCGGAGGGTTCCATGATTAACTTTCTTCCGGGTTCGCCCTCGGACTTGAAGCCCCGGATCACCGTGGTCGGCGTCGGCGGCGCCGGCGGCAACGCGGTCAACAACATGATCCGGTCCGAATTGCAGGGCGTCGAGTTCATCGTCGCCAACACCGACGCGCAAGCCCTGTCGCTGTCCCGCACGGAACGGCGCATCCAATTGGGCGCGGTGGTCACCCAAGGCCTGGGGGCCGGCTCGAAACCCGAGGTCGGCCGTAACGCCGCCGAGGAAAGCCTGGAAGACCTGCATGCCATGCTGGCCGGGTCGAACATGGTGTTCATCACCGCCGGAATGGGCGGCGGCACCGGCACGGGGGCTGCCCCGGTGATCGCCCAGACCGCCAAGAAGCTGGGTCTGCTGACCGTCGGCGTGGTCACCAAGCCCTTCCACTTCGAAGGCGCGCACCGCATGCGCACCGCCGAGGCGGGCATCGAGGAAATGAGCCAGTACGTCGATACCCTGCTGGTCATTCCCAACCAGAACCTGTTCCGCATCGCCACCGAGCGCACCACCTTCGCCGACGCCTTCAAGATGGCCGACGACGTGCTGCATTCGGGCGTGCGCGGCGTCACCGATCTGATGATCATGCCGGGTTTGATCAACCTGGATTTCGCCGACATCCGCACCGTGATGGCCGAAATGGGCAAGGCGATGATGGGCACCGGCGAGGCCGAGGGCGACAAGCGCGCCATTGAGGCGGCCGAGGCGGCGATCTCGAACCCGCTGCTCGACGACACCTCGATGAAGGGCGCCAAGGGTGTTTTGATCAGCATCACGGGCGGCCTGGACATGACCCTGTTCGAGGTCGATGAAGCCGCCAACCGCATCCGCTCCGAGGTCGATTCCGACGCCAACATCATCTTCGGCTCGACCTTCGACGAAAAACTCACCGGCCGCGTGCGGGTGTCGGTGGTCGCCACCGGCATTGGCGGCGAGCAGGCGCAGCGGGCGCAGCCGCCCGTGTCGGTGGAAATTCCGCAGCCCGCCAATCAGGCGATCCCGGCCGCCCCGGCCCGTCCGTCGCAGATGGTTCACCCGGTGGTCCGCCCGCAAGCCCAGTTCGCTCCGCCGCCCGCCCCGGCGCAGCGCATTCCCCCGGCTCCCGCCAACCCCGAGGCCGATTACGACGATCATCACCGGGTCGAGCCGTCCTTGAGCCGTCCGCAGCCCGCGCGTCATCCCCAGGATCACGACATGGGTGATATCGCCCGTACCTTGACCCAGATCGCCGAACGGGCGCCGCTGCCCCAGGCCCAGGAACAGCCGCAATACGCGCCGCCCGCCCCCCAGGCCAGCCCTGGGTTTGTCGGCGCGATGCGCAATATGATGGGGGCGGGTCCCGCCAAGGCGCGCCCGGCCGCGCCGCCGCGCGCCCACGCCCCGCGTGAGGACGCGGGCCAGGGCCAGCTTCGCTTGAATACCGTCGATACCCGCCGCGAAACCGCCGGGCAGAACGAAATGGATATTCCGGCCTTCTTGCGCCGTCAGGCGAACTAAAAAACGCTTTATTCTTCGCGCTTTAATGAGTTTTAGACTTGGGGCCCGGTGCATGCCGGGCCCTTTTTTTGTCCCCCATGTGTTGGGATAATTGACCCGAAAGTGGAATGGATTATACTAAAAACCTATAAAATTTTATATATCGGGGGGCGCCATGTTCCTGTCGAAGTCGTCGCGCCGGGACGAAATCCGGCGGGAACCGCCTGTCGCCGACGCCGGGGTAGCGGTTGAAAGCCCGTCCGTCCCGTCCACTCCGGTCACGTCGGTCATCGCGACGGCCTTGGCGTCGCTTGCCGCGAATGCCGGGAGCTTGGTCAAACTGTTGTGGCATGTCGAGCAGGTCGAGGGTCAAGAGCGGCAACTGACCGAAAATACCGGCGCCGTGGCGGCGGCGGTGCACGAATTGGCGACCTCGCACACCGAGGTGGCGCGCAACGCCCAGGTCACCGTGACGGCGGCCCGCGAGGCGGAACAAGCCAGCCGCGATGGCAGGCGGGTAATGGAAGAGGCCTCGGCCAAAATGGGCGATTTGATCGCCATTTTTAGCACCCAAGTGTCGCCGGTTCTGGCGGCGCTTCGTGAACAGACCGGGGTGATCGATCATATCTCGGCGCAAATCGATGCCATCGCCGGACAAACCAATTTGTTGGCCCTGAATGCGACGATCGAGGCGGCCCGGGCCGGCGAGGCGGGCAAGGGCTTTGCCGTGGTGGCGGGCGAGGTCAAGAAACTGGCCTTGGACACGCGGCGGCAAACCGTGGAAATCCACGGGGTGGTCGAGCGGTTGCAGGGCCAGGTCGGCGACGTGATCGCCACCGTCGAGGGGGTTGCCCTGGCGGCGATCGAAACCGTGGCCGCTAAGGTCGCCGAGGCCGAGACGACCTTCGAACAGACGTGCCGGCGCATGGATGTCATCGGGGAGTCGGCCGAATCCAGCGCGGCGGCGGTACAAGAACAGGCCGAGGCGACCGACGAGGTCGATCGCTCCCTTGACGAAGTGGTCGGCAAGACCGGCATCATCGGGCACGAGATGACCGGTTTGTGCCAGTTGTCGTCGGTCCTGGCGGACAATATTGGGGCGATGTCGCGATCGCTGGGGGCGGCATACGTCCTGGCGGGCGGCGACCAACGGACGACCTCGATCGATCTGGCGATCGTCGCCCATCGGCTGTGGGTTCTGCGGGTCCGTGCCTTCCTAGACGGTCTGATCCAATTGTCGCCGGAAGACGCCGGGTCTCACACCGGCTGTGTGCTGGGCAAATCATATTACTCCGACGCCTGGGCCGATTTGCGCGCGCTGGCGCCGATGCGCGCGCTGGAGGCGCCGCATGTCCGGCTTCATGAACTATTGCACGAGATCGTGGACCTGCGATGCAGCGGCGGGCTGGACGCCGAGGAACAAGCCAAGGCGAAATACGCTGATTTGAAGGCCGCCTCGATCGCCATCGTCACGGGCCTTGAAGAAACCCGCGCGATCGTGGAGGCAATGTGAGAACGCCGGGCCGTAACAATCGGAAACAATGATTGATTTGAGGGGTGGGCGCGCGGCTGATACACCAGCAGCATCCGGAGTGGGAAAGCGGCGGGGGCATCAGGTGACACAACAAACGGCGATCATACGGCAACGCACGCTGAAAACCGCGATCGGTTGCTCGGGCGTCGGCTTGCATTCGGGCGCCAAGATCACCATGGTCCTGCATCCGGCCGAAGCCGATACCGGCATTCGTTTCCGCCGTACCGACATCGCGGGTAAAGGGGCGGTCATTCCCGCCCGCTGGGATCAAGTCGGCGACACCCGGATGAACACCAGCCTGACCGGCGTGAACGGCATTTCGGTCGGCACCGTCGAACATCTGATGGCCGCCTTGGCCGGGATGGGGATCGACAACTGCCTGATCGAAATCAACGGCCCGGAAGTGCCGGTGATGGACGGATCGGCGGCGCCGTTCCTGTTTTTGATCGAATGCGCGGGCGTGATCGAGCTGTCGGCGGTCCGCATGGCGCTGCGGATCCTTCGCCCGGTCAGCGTGCAAGAGGGCGGGGCCAGCGCCACTCTGATGCCGGGCTCGGGCTTTTCGGTGTCGTTCGAAATCGATTTTGGCTGCGACGCCATTTCGCGGCAAGAACTTTCGGTCGGGTTGGACCGGGGGGTGTTCCGGGCGGAAATCGCGCGGGCGCGCACCTTCGGCTTCGAGCAAGACGTCGCCCGCTTGCGGGCGGCCGGTTTGGCGCGGGGCGGTTCGCTCGACAACGCCGTGGTGATCGATGCCACCGGCACCCGCGTGCTGAACGAGGATGGGCTGCGCTACGGCGACGAATTCGTCCGCCACAAGATTTTGGATGCGGTCGGCGACCTGTTCCTGGCCGGCATGCCGGTCGAGGGCGCCTTTCACGGCTGCCGCTCGGGCCATGCATTGACCAACCGTTTGCTGCGCACCCTGTTCGCCGACGCGTCGGCCTGGGCGGTGGTTCCCGCCTCGGCGGCGCGGGCGATGGCGGGTGTCGGTCCGGTCTCGCGTGACGACGCACGCAGCGCCTAACCCTCATCCGCCGCATAAAACCGCGCGGCGGCGCAAGCACCACACCTGGGCGCTGGTGTTCGCGGTTGTCGCGGTGGCCGGTTGTGTCTTCGCGGGCCTGCGCGGCTGTAACTCGGCCCCCAATCCCAACGATGTTCTGTTGCACCAGATGCAAGATGCCGCCGGGGGCGTGATCGTCTCGCCGCACGTCTTCGGTGGCGAGCTTCGACGCGACGGCAGGGCGGTGGTCGCCGAAGGGGTTCCCGCCAATTCCTGCAACGAGGTCGGCTGGGTTCTGGGCCGCCAGGGACCGATCACGGTCAACGGCGTGCTGCTGCCGCGTCTGACTGCCTCGTCGCTGGCCGAGTTGTGCCGCGGCAACGACGCCGGGGCAAGCCTGTCCTGGTCACCCCGCGAATGAGGACGGCATGGCCAAGGAAACCCTGTTTATTTGTCAGCCCTACATCACCGGCAAAAGGGGCGGACTGAAGGCGCAGCCCCCGATCGCGTGCAAGACCGAGCCGCAAGCCACCCAGCGCGCCCAACGCATGATGGACGGCGGCTCCGTCGCCGGGGTCGATGTCGTCCGCCAAACCGCCGATCCGGAACTGGGCGATTACGACGAGCCGGTCTATCTGCTGCGTTTGGGATCGGTCCCGGCCAACGAAGGTTGAGGGCGATGTCGGCCCTTAATGGAACAGCCGGGCCACGGTGAAGATGATCAGCCCGGCCAATCCGCCGACCAGGGTGCCGTTGATCCGGATATATTGCAAATCCTTGCCGACCTGGAGTTCCAGCTTATCGACCAAGGTTGCCGTGTCCCACCGCGCGACAACCTCGCCGATGAACGCGCCGATCTCGGCGCGGTTGGGGATCACTGTGCTGAGGACCAGCTTGCGTGCCCAATGGTTGATCATCGCGCGGATGTGCGGGTCGTTGTCGAGGTAGTTCGCCCCGGCAAGCAGGGCCCGCTCCAGGCCTTCGGATAAAATGCCGCCCGGAGCGGTCAATGCCGTTTCGACTTCGCGTGCCAACCAGTCGATGCCGCCGCCGGTGACCGTGTGGTTCACGAGGTCGGCCTTGACTCGCTCGCATTGATCGCGCAGGCCGGGGTCCTCGGCCAGCCGGATACGGAAGCGGTCGATCGCCTCGTGGTAGTCCGTTCGCCAAGGATGGCTGGCGGCGCGGGCGGCTTCCAAGGATTCGCGAAATTCAGTCAGGAAGGCATCGGTGACCGTGTCGTCAATCCAACCCGGAATCCAGCGGGGGCTGCATTTGGTTACCTTCTGTCGAATGCCGTCCCCGTGACCGTTCAGAAAAGCCTCCGCCAGGTCGATCGCCAGATAAAAAAGCGTGTCGTGGTAGCCGTTCGCCACCAACACCGACAGCATCCGCGCCGCTGTCGGCCCGGCTTGCATCGAATCGGTGAGGTTGCGGATCAAATTGCATATGCCCGAGCGGATATGATCCCCACCCAGCCTGTCGCGGAGCGGCGGAAGCAGCCCTTGAAGGGTCGCGGCAGCGGACTTGGCGTTGTCTGGTTTCTTCAGCCAGCGGGCGGCCCAGTCGGCGGCGTCGATCCGTTCCAGCCGCGCGGTCACCACGGCCGGAGAAAGGAAGTTGTTGGCGATGAACAGTCCGAGGGATTCGCCGATCCGCTTCTGTTGGCGTGGCACGATGGCGGTATGGGGAATGGGAAGGCCCAGTGGGTGGCGGAACAACGCCACCACGGCGAACCAATCGGCACAAGCGCCCACCATCGCCGATTCGGCGAAGGCCCGCGGATAGGCCAGCCACGGCCACGCCGTTTCCATCGCCGACGTCACCCCGAACAGCGCCAGCATCACCACCAAAAGACCGCCGGCCAGAAGGCGCATCCGTTTCAGTTCGGACCGGTGCCAAACCGTCTCGTTGGGCGGACTCACGGTCATTTAACGACGGCTCTGGCGGGGGGCTAATCCACGTCCTTGTGGAGATCCCGGAAAATGATTTCAATTACCCGCGCCGATTGGGGGTGGCCATAATTCAGCGTCGGCAAGTACATGGGGGCACACCATAGCCGATCGATGTCATCGGGAACGTCTGGAAAAAAGGAACGATATTCGTTTTTAACGAAAAAGGCGTTCGACCCGCTGAACGAATTGCAGCAAACAAGAAAATAGCCGTTCTGTGTAAGTAAGTTGCAATACGCCATGAGGCTGGCGCCCATGTAGTCGTCATGCCGCCAAACGTTGTTGTCGTCGTAATCGATTTTCCAATCGATTGGGGGAATGAATTTCGCGTTATATTCAACGATTAATATTTTCGGAAAAATTCCGTTTGTCAGCATCTCGTCAACGAGATAAATATCATTCCCATCGAGATCAATCGAAATAAGATCAATTGTATCGCGTGAAATGGCTTCCTTCCCGCGCCGGATTAAATCGAGAACGTTTCCGCGCGTGATGAAGTCCTGTATGTAGGTGAAGTTCACCTTTTCCTCGCCCATGGGGTTGGGATTAAAGGCGAGATCCTCATTGCCGACCCAAAAACCCCGCCATTTGGCGGCGGCAAGGGCCAGTGTATTGTTCTCGAAGCCGTTGCCGACCCCGAATTCGGCGAACACGCCCTTTTGTATCCCAAGTCGTTTTACAATCTCGAATGTCAGGCCATCTTCATCGGTCTGCGAGAATGCCTTCTTTCCATAATTATTAAACGGATTTCCATAATCACTGGCGCGTTTGTTGTTGGTGTAAATTGTCGAGTGCGCCAGCAAATGCGTGGCCACGTGCATATGGTTCAAATAGGAATTCATCTTGTCGAGCGCGTTCGCATCCATGACGGCACCTCCTTGAATTCAGACCAAGCGTGTAAAGTCGGCGAAATCCGTAAAGCCGATATGGAAGGCGTTGCTGAAGCTCGAAAAATTAAGCCCGACCTGGGAGTGCAGGATCTGAAGTGATTCCGTCGTATGGATCGACACGTGCCCATTGCGCGGCGATATGTATTTCCACGCGACGCCGACCGTCGTGATGATGGGGGGCGCCACCGTCGTCGAGTAAATAATCACGCCATTCGGATTCAGAAAACTCGCAATGTCCCGAAGGGTGTCGAGCGGGGTCGGCGTGTGTTCCATCACCTCGAATGCCGTGACGACATCGAAGAGCCCTTGCGGACGCGCCTTGGGATCGACAAACGGATCAAAATCCGCCGCATCAAAGCCGGACTCGTTCAGGATCTTGGCAAGGTGACCGGTGCCGGAACCGTAATCGAGAAGACGAACCGGTGGCGTTCTTGGCTTGAACGTATTGATGAGCATTTTTGCGTTTTGAGCCGGCCGTTTTTCAACATATTCCGGGTCGAACGTAATATAGTCGTCATTATAGACGTTGGCGGACCAATCTTCCGCCGTCCAATGATCGAAGTCCGTTGTATAAATAAAGCCGCAATTTCGGCACCGCCGGTAATATACCGGAAGCCCGGACAGCGCGATGTCGGTGATCTCCTCGCAATTCTTCGAGAAATCGACAAGGCCAAACAGGCCCGACGGCCCTTCACAGATCTTGCACGGCACATCGGCGGGATTGGCAACGGTATGCATCATTCGCCCCCAAAGCTGCGGCCGTTTGGTCGGCCGCCTGGGCGATGGTAGCCGAACTAACCGGCGGAAAGAAGGGTCAACCCGCGCTTCTCGGGGGCAGGAAGTTGGGCTATCCTTGCGCGCGGCGGGGCCGTGCATCGTGGAGATGATAGGTGGTGAATATTAATCTCGGATGCGGACGCGATTATCGGCCCGGATGGGTCAATATCGATGTCGAGCCAGCCGCCTGCCCCGATATTGTCTTCGATCTCGAAAATACGCCGTGGCCCCTCGCGTCGAATTGCGCGGACGTCATCGTTCTGAAGCGTGTTTTGGAACATGTGGGGCGCGATCCGACCGTATTTCTTAAAATCATCGCGGAGTTGTACCGGGTCGCCAAGCCAGACGGCCGGATCGAAATCCACGCGACGCATCCCTGGCATGGTGATTTTCTTGCCGCGCCGACGCATGTTCGTCCGATCGTCCCCAATGTTTTTCAGGCCTTCGACATGGCCGTGGTCGAGCAATGGCAGGCCTCCGGGTCTTCCAATACCCCTCACGCGAGATATATCGAAGTCGATTTCGAGACCACCGAGGTTGGTTTCTTCGTGGACCCGTTTTGGCTGGATCAGGTGTCGTCGGGCGCCGTCGATAACGTTACCTTGGCGGAAAAGGCGCGTTACAACGTCAACGTCATCCAATGGGCGCGGATCGTTCTTCGGGCGGTGAAGCCTTTTCGGCATGGGCGGTCCCTGGACGGGGTCGGCGCGATTTGCCTGGATCGTCAGCACGGCATCGGCGACGTGTTGATGGTGTTGGGGGCGGCGAAGGCGTTGAAGGCGATGACGGGAAAGCCGATTTACGTCGCCACCGGTGAACGCTTCCGCGCCCTGCTGGAAACCTGCCCCTTTGTCGATGGGGTTTTGACCAGTCCGGAAAGCGTGGCCGCGCTGACGCGGGAATTCGCGGCGGCGGGTGGGGTCCGGCATGCGAACCTCCAGCTTGCGCAATTCGGGGTCTCCGGCCGACATCAGATCGATGCGTATCTTGCTCACTTCGGCTTGTCCGCGCCCCCCGCCTTGAAGGAGATCGTCCTCGACGCCAGCCTTGGCCGGGCGGAGGCCGAGGGTGTCCTTGGCGCTCTGCCGTCGCGGAGCGGGTCGTGTCGGCGGGTTCTCGTGCATCCGGCCTTGGGCGATCCCAACCGGACGTGGCCGCGCGAAAAATGGCAAGCCTTATGCGAACGCCTGCTGGATCTTGGGCACCAGGTCATCGTCATCGGCGGTTCGAACGGCATTCATTCCCTGGACGTGGCGGGAATAACCAGCGCGGTGGATGCGTTGAGCTTTCAGGGCACGCTGTCGCTGATGGACATGTCCGATGTTCTTATCTCGACCGACAGCGGCCCGGTCCAGTTGGCGGCGGCGACCTCGATCCATATCATCGGCATTTACTCGGTCGTGCCGGCGAAAGACCGTATGCCCTTCCGCAAGGGGAAAATCGGCTGGCGGTGTGTGGCGTTGGAACCGAATTGCGCCACCAGGGGATGTTATTATTTATTGCCGGAATATATCAATCAGGCCATTGCCAGCGGCATAGCCCCGGATACGCTGCGAGGCGCGTTTAATTATTGTTGCTTCAACGAGCAAAAATTCGACTGCATGGTGAATCTCATCACGCTTGATGATGTTCTCGGCGCGTTTTCCACCGCGTGCCGGGGAAATTTTTAGGAGTCAACCGTTCGGCGGTGCGCTATAAATCATTGGCAAGGGTTACCAGGGGCTTCGACAAGACATGAGCATGATCGATCTTGTTGCCGTTCAAGAAATGGCGCGGACACGTAAACTTGGTGTCGCCGAGCTGTTCGATGTCTGTATCCGGTTGGGCGGGGAAGGCAAGGGGGAACACGCCGTTGCCCTTTTCCAAACATGGCTGGACCATAATGCCGGCGATCCGAATGCCCCCGCCGTCCATTTCAATCTTGGGGTTTTGTTGGCGGAGCGCGGCGAGCTTGCGCGGGCGCGCGACGCTTATGCCGCGGCGATCCGGCTCAAGCCCGATTTCGTCCCGCCCCATCTCAATTTGGGCAGCGTCGCCGAGCGGGATGGGGTGATCGCCGAGGCCGTCGGCCATTGGCTGTCGGTCGTCAACGCGCTGGCCGGGATCACCGGGGAAACCGTCGGCTACAAGCTGATGGCGCTCAAGCACATCGGACGGGTTCTGGAGAAAACCGCGCTCGAAACCTCGGCCGAGGACGCGTTGCGCCAAGCGATCGAGATCAAGGCCGAGGCCGACGCCATCCAGCATTGGATCTCGTTGCGGCAATCCCAATGCAAGTGGCCGGTGATGGCGGGAATCGGCAATGTCCCGCGCAAAACGCTGTTCTCGGGGATGTCGCCGCACTGCCTGATCTTCCACACCGACGATCCGTTGCTGCACCTCGCGCGCGGGACCGCCTATTACAAGCGTAAGGTTGGTCAGCCGCCGGGCTCGCTGCACGCGCTTCATCGTGACCGGGCGAGGAACGCGGCCAAGAACCGGCGTATCCGGATCGGTTATTTTTCGTCCTATCTGCGCGAACACGCCCACGGTTACCTGACCGCCGGGATGTATGAACTGCACGACCGCAAGAAATTCGAGGTGTTCGCCTATTCGTGCTCGGACTACACCGCCGACCGGATTCAGCTGCGCATCAAGAACGGCGTCGATCATTGGGTCGATGTCGGCGGCATGACCGACGAACAGACGGCGCGGCGGATTCTCGACGACGAAATCGACATTCTGATCGACTTCAACGGATATACCGGCGCGGCCCGCCTGAACGTGATGGCGTTGCGGCCGGCGCCGATCATCGTCAACTGGCTGGGTTACCCCGGTTCGATGGGCACGCCGTATCATAACTACGTCATTGCCGACGACTTCATCATTCCTCCGGGGTACGAAAAATACTACGGCGAAAAGGTGTTGCGCCTGCCCTGTTATCAGCCCAACGACCGTCAGCGGCTGGTGGCGAACCGGTCATGGACGCGGGCCGACGCGGGCTTGCCCGAGCAAGGGACGGTTTTTTGTTCGTTCAACGGCACCAAGAAACTGACGGCGGCAATGTGGCGGCGCCATATGTCGATTCTCGCGCAGGTTCCGGGAAGCGTGCTGTGGTTGTTCGGCAGCTACGACACCACCGAGGCCCGCCTGCGCGAGCTGGCCAAGGAACAGGGCATCGCGCCCGAGCGGCTGATCTTCGCCCAGGCCTTGGTCAACCACGAGCATCTGGCGCGCTATCCGTTGGGGGATTTGTTCCTCGACGCGGCGCCTTGCGGCGGCCACACCACCGCGTCCGACGCCCTGTGGATGGGGGTTCCGGTCCTGACGGCGGCCGGGCGGGGCTTCGCCGCCCGGGTGTGCGGTAGCCTGGTGACGGCGGCCGGCCTTCCCGAATTGGTCTGCGATTCGCTTGACGACTATGTGCGCCGCGCGGTGGAGCTGGGCACCGACCGGACCAAGCTGGCGGCGTTGCGCCAAAAGCTGGTCGATAGCCGCGACACCTGCGACCTGTTCAATATCGACAAGCTGATGACCCACTTGGACGATCTGCTGCTGGAGATGTGGGAAGATTACCGGCAGGACGGGCTGCCCACTCCCGATCTTCGCAATTTGGAGATTTACGACGAAATCGGCACGTCGCTCGACCGCGACGACCTCGAGATGATGACGGTCGCCGATTACGAGGAACTGTACCGGGAGCGGCTGCGCGAGCGGCACGCCTATGCGCCCGTTCCGTTCGATGTCCGGCTGTGGCCGGGGGATTGCGGTAAGGCGGAAGAACCGGGGAGGGACCGGCCGTCAGGTCGGCGAACGGGCCGCCGCGGTCCATAACCGGCTGTCCGCGGGAATGGGGCAGGACCGGTGGCGGCGGGCCAGCTTCTCGCGGAACCATTCCGGGTAATCCGCCACGTCGGTCATGCGCAGCGTTTCGATATCATCCTCGACCGCGACATCGAGATAGACGTCGAGGTTGGTGATGTCGGGCCGCGGCAGGGTTCCCTTGCGGTAATCCTCCCACATCCCGGCGTAGAGGTCCTCGAGATGGCGGACCAACAGGTTGGTATCGAACAGCGTGCAGGTGGTCCGGGTGGCTTCGAGCTGCTCCTTGTAGCGCCGGGTCCGGTCCGGGGCGCGGCCCAGTGCGACCGCCCGCGCGATATATTCCTCGGGCGTGGCGCAGACCAGATCGCCGACCCCGGCCGAGCGGGCGAGGCTGCCGCACACCCGCGAGGCGAAGGATCGCCCGGACAGGGTCAAGATCGGCACCCCCATCCACAACGCGTCCGACGCCGTGGTGTGGGCGCCGTAGGGGTAGGTGTCGAGGAAAAGATCGGCCAGCGGGTAACGCGCCAGATGATCGGGGCTGGACATCCACTTGCCGAAGACCAGCCGTTCCGGGCCGATCCCGTGTTCGGCGGCCAAGCCGGTCAAATGGCGGTTGGTTTCGGCGTCGGTGTCGAGCAGCCAAAGCACGCTGTTCGGGACTTCGGCCAGGATGCTCATCCACATCTTGAAAATCGGCCGGCTGATCTTCTGCGACCAGTTGAAGCAGCAATAGACCATGGCGTCCTCGGGCAGTCCCATGTCCTGTCGCGTGGGCCGTTGCGGCGCGATCTGCCGTTTGCGGTCATTGGGTTGGTAGCACGGCAGCCGGGTGACCTTTTCCGAGACGTAGATCTCGGCCCCCTCGGGAAGGATCCACTCGTCGGCGATGATGTAGTGGTGATAGGGACTGGCCATGGTGCCGGGGAAGCCCAGCCAATTCACGATGACCGGCGCCGGGCGCATGGCGCAGATGCGGGTCCGCGATCCCTTGGTGTTGCCATTCAGATCGACCAGAATATCGACCCCGTCCGCCTGGATACGGCGGGCCGCCGTCTCGTCGTCCATGTCGTTGATATCGACCCATTGGTCGGCCGATGCCCTGATCCGGGCATTGATCCAGTCGGCGGACGGCGGGCCGCAGTAGTAGACGACGGTTTCCAGCTTGTCCTTGTCGTGCAGCTCCATCGCCTCGACGATCAAATAGCCGACCGCGTGCGCGCACAAGTCCGAGGACAGATATCCGATGCGCAGCTGCTTGCGATCGGTATCGGCGGCGGGCTTGGCATCAAGCACCGGAACCTTATAGCCGACACGCTTGCGGTTATAGTTCCAGTTCACCGCCAGATTGAACAGCGGATGATCGGCGAAGGCGGCCGCCGACAGCGGGTGCATGCTGCGCAGCAGCGTTTCCATGCTCGCCCCCTCGGGAGCCTCGACCACCGGCGATTTGCATTGAAGCAGCCGCAAAGCGATAAAGTGCTCGGCGACGTCGCCCTCTTTATCGTTCATCTCCAGAATTTGCCGCAGCGCCGCTTCGGCGGCGGGGCGGCCATGGGAGTCCACCACGCGGCCGAGTTGGCGAAGCGCCATGGTCTTCAAACGGACGGCCGAGCCCGTTACCGGGGCCAATCGCTCGACGGCGGCCTGCCATTGACGCACGGCCTCGGCGGCGGCGCCTTGACGCTCCAGCACCGAGCCGAGGTTGATATAGGCCGGTATGAAATCCGGATTCGCGGTGATCGACCGCTCATAGGCGGCCGTCGCGGAGGCAAGATCCCCGCAATTCGCAGCCAGAACACCATGGTTGAAACAGACCGCGTGAAGGGCGGGGCTGGTGGGATAAAGAGCAATCCACAGTTTGTAGAGCTGGAGGGCAAGGTCGGCCCTGCCCTCCGCCGTTAATTGCTCCGCCGCGCCGAGCAGATCCCCGGCGCCAAGTCTTCCCTCCGACAGCGCTCCGACGGCGCCGAGAAAAATCTCCATCCCCATTCACCAGCACTCCCAGCCCAGACGGCCTTACGCCACCGAGTTGTAAGCGCTGAGCTGGTTTGCGGTCCAGGTCACGCCGCTGGTGGTCAGTGCATCCGCCGCCGCGCTGGTCAAGCCGTTGATCTGCGTGGTGGTAAGCCCGCCGACCGCCGTTGTTCCCAGCGAGGACACCGCGTAGCCGGTCAGGCTGTTCAGCGTCGTCGTGGTGAGCTGGCGGATTTGGGTGCCAGTCAGAGCCCCCAGCGCATCGACCGACAGCGCGTTGAGGGTGGTGGTGGTCGCCGCGTGGACCTGGGTTACCGACAGTCCGGTCACCTGCGTGCTGGTCAGGAAGCCGAGGTCGTTGGCGGACAGTGCGTTGACGGTCGTGGTGGTGAGCTGACCCACCTCGGTGGAGGTGAGGTTGGCTTCGAGCCAATCCACCGATGTCGAGGTCAGGTTGCCCAACAGCGCGTTGGAAAGTCCCGAAACCGCCGTCGTCGATAGCGAGGTCAGCGTGGCCCCGCTGAGGGTATTGACGGTGGTCGAGGTCAGCCCGTTCACCTGCGTCGAGCTTAGGGCGCCCAGCGCATTCGCCGACAGTGCGTTGACGGTGGTGGTGACCGTGGTGGCGTCGCCCAACTGGGTGGTCGTCAGCCCAACCACCTGGGTGGCGGTCAAGTTGCCGAGGTCGGTGGTCGATAGCGCGTTCAGCGCCGCCGGGTCGATCTCGCCCAGTCCGGTTGCGGTGAGGTTGGCGTACAACCCGTCCACCGCCGTCGAGGTCAGGCCGCCAACTTGCGAGGCGGTAAGTCCGCCCACCGCCGTTGCCGACAAAGCCCCCAGCGTGGTCGTGGTGACGGCCGCGTCGGTAAGCTGGGTGGTGGACAAAGCCTGCACCTGGGTGGTCGACAATTGCCCCAGCGCCGTGGTCGATAGCGTGCCGAGGGTGGTGATCCCGAAGACCGTGTCGCCGATCTGAGTGATGGTCAGCCCGGTGACCTGGGTGGTGCTCAGGTTGCCGATATCGGTGGTCGACAGGCCGTTGAGCGCCGTGGTGGTGAGGCTGCTCACCTCGGTGGAGGTCAGGGTTCCGATCAGGCCATCGACCGAGGTCGAGGTAAGCCCGCCGACTTGGCTGGCGGTAAGGTTGCCGGCCGAGGTCGCCGACAGCGAGCCCAGCGTGGCGGCACCGAGCTCGTTGAGCTGGGTGGTCGATAGCGACCGGACCTGGGTGGTCGACAATGCGGCAAGCGCGGTCGCCGACAGGAAGTTGACCGGTGCGAGTGCCTGGGTGGCCGACAGCGAGCCAAGATCGGTCGTCGTCAGCGCGTTGGCGGTGGTTGTGGTGAAGCTCGCACTCAACTGCGTGGTCGTCAGACTGGCCGCCTGCGTGGCGGTCAAGCTGCCGAGGTTGGCCACCGACAATCCGCTCAGCGTCGTCGTGGTCATGCCCTTGATCGCCGTCGCCGACAGGGCGCTTACCGCCGTGGTGGTGACGTTGTTGATCTGCGTGGTGCTGAGGGCCTGGACCTGCGCCGCGCTCAACGCACCCTGGACGGTGGTCGAGAGCGAGCTGAGCGTGGTGCTGGTGAGAGCCCCAAGCTGACCGGCCGCCAACCCATGCGCCTGCGTGGTGCTGAGATTGCCGATATCGGTGGTCGATAGGGCGTTCAGCGCCGTGGTGGTCAGAAGACCCGCCGCGCCACCGGTGAGGCTGGCCTCGAGGCCATCGACCGCCGTCGATGCCAAGCCGCCGAGTTGGCCTTGCGTCAGCCCGGCCACGGCGGTTGCCGACAGCGCGCCAAGCGCTGTCGAGGTCATGGCGTTCAGGACCGAGGTGGTCAGACCGCGCGCCTGGGCACCGGTCAGGCTTCCCAGCGCGGTGGTCGAGAGCGCGTTGACCGCGGTGGTGGTCAAGGCCAAGACCTGGATCGGCTGGAGCAGGCTGACTTGGGTGGTCGTCAGGGTGGCCAGGGTCGGGGCATTGAGCCCGTTCACCGTCGTGCTGGTCAGCCCCGCCACGGCGGTCGCCGACAGCGCGCCCAGCGCCGTGGTGGTCAGAGTTTGGATCTGCGTGGTGTTGAGGCCGCGCACCTGGGCCGCGTTCACGGTGCCCACGGCGGTGGTCGTCAACGCGTTGATGGTGGTGGTCTTAAGGCCGCCGATCTGGGTGGCCGTGAACCCGGCCACCTGCGTGGAGGACAGAAGATTTGCCTTGGTGGTCGTCAGACCATTCAACGCGGTGGTGGAAAGCTGCCCCGCCTCGGTGCTGGTCAACGCCAGTTCCAGCGTTCCCAGCGTCGTCGCCGTCAAGCCGCTGACTTGAGCCGTGGACAGACCTTGGACCGAGGCGACGGACAGCGCCCCCAGGGTCGTGGCCGTCAGGCCGTTCAGCACCGTGGTGGTCAAGCCGCTGACTTGCGTCGCCGACAAGGTGCCGAGCGCGGCGTTCGACAGCGCGTTGACTCGCGTGCTGTCCAGGCCGCCCAACTGCGTGGTGCTGAACCCGCGCGCCTCGACGGCGGACAGGCCGCCGATGTCGGTGGTCGTCAGGTTGTTCAAGGCCGTGGTGGCAAGTTGCCCGACTTCGGTGCCCGAAAGATTGGGCGCCAGCACATGCAGTGCCGAGGAGGTCAATCCGCCGAGTTGGGTGGCGGAGAGGCCGCCGCGCACCTGCGCCTGGGTCAAGTCCCCCAGCGTCGTGGCGGTGATGCTGTTGATCTGCGAGGTGGTCAAGTTGCCCACCTGCGTCACGCTCAGCCCGGTCAGCGAGGGGGCCAACGCGTTGATCGTGGTGGTGACGAGACCGGCCAGCGTGGTCGTGGTCAGACCTTGCGGTGCCACGGTCAGGCTGCCGAGCGCCGTTGTGGACAGCGCGTTGACCGTGGTGGTGGCAAGCCCGCCGAACTGGGCGCTGGTAAGGCCAGACACCTGGGTGGTGGTCAGGGTGCCGAGGTCGGTGGTCGATAGCGCGTTCAGCGTCGTGGTGCTCAACTGAGCCACTTGACCGGCGGTGAGGTTGGCCTCGAAACCATCGATCGCGGCCGATTGCAGGTTTGTGACCTGCGTGGTGCTGAGGTACTGCATCGCGGCCGAGGCCAGCGAGCCCAGGGTCGAGGTGGTCAGACTGTTGAGCTGATTGGTGCTAAGCCCGCGCAACTGCGCCGAACTCAGGCTGGTCAACGCCGTCGGCGACAATGCGTCGATGGTGGAGGTGTCCAGCGAGCCCATCTGCGTGGCGGTGAGGGCATGCACCTGCGTGGTCGAAAGCTGGGCCAGCGCGTTGTCCGACAGCGCGTTGATCGCGGTCGAGCCGAGTTGGCTGATTTGGGTGACCGATAGCCCGGTGACCTGGGTCGTCGATAGGTTACCGAGGTCGGTGGTGGTCAGGTTGTTCACGGTGGTGACCGACAAACTCCCCACCTCCGGGGCGGTCAAAGTGGGTTCGAGCACGTCCACCGTGGTCGAGGTCAGACCGCCAAGCTGGGTGGTCGAGAGACCGACCACGGCCGTCGTCGAGAGAGCGCCGAGGGTCGCGGCGTCGAGCGAGTTGATGGCGGTAAGCCCGTTGACCTGTGTTGTCGATAGACTGGCCAAAACCGGTCCCGACAGCGAGTTGATGGCGGAGGTGGTCAGGCCGCCGATCTGAGTGGTGCTCAACCCCGAGACCTGTGTGGTGGTCAGGGTGCTGATGTCGGTTGTCGACAGGTTGTTCACCGGCGGAACCGAGAGCTGGCTCACGTTCGGGGCGGTCAGCTTGGTTTCCAGCGCATCCAGCGTCGTCGAGGTCAGGCCGCCGAGCAGCGAGGAGGAAAGACCGGCCACCGCCGTCGTGGACAGGAGGCTCAACGTCGTGGCGGAGAGCGAGTTGATAACGGTCAACCCGTTCACCTGCGTCGTCGAGAGGCCGGCGATAGCGTCTCCCGACAGGGCGTTGACGGTGGTGGTGGTCAGGCTGCCGAGCGTGGTGGCGGAGATCCCGCCGACCTGCGTGGTGCTGAGGTTGCCGAGATCGGTGGTGGTCAGGGTGTTCAAGGCACCGGCGGACAGTTGTCCCACCTCGCTGGCGGAAAGGCTGGCTTCAAGCCCATCGATCGCCGTCGATTTCAGACCGCCGAACTGCGAGCTGGTGAGCCCGGCCACCGCCGTGGTCGACAATCCGCCAAGGGTGACGGCCGAGAGGTTGTTGATCACCGAGGTGGTCAGCCCAACCACCTGCGTGGTCGTGATCCGCGCCAGCGCGGCGCCCGACAGGGCGTTGACGGTGGTGGTGGTCAACGCGGTGAGTTGGGTGGCGGTCAGCCCGGCGGTTTGGGTGGTGCTGAGGTTGCCGAGGTCGGCGACCGACAGTCCGTTCAGGGCCGTGCTGGAGAGTTGCCCGACCACGGTGGCGGTGAGGCTGTTCTCAAGCCCGTCCACCGCCGTCGAGGTCAGCCCGCCGACCTGGGTGGAGGAAAGCCCGCCCACCGCCGTCGATGACAGGAAGGTCAAGGTCCCGGCCGGAAGCGTGTTGATGTTGGTGGTGGTGAGCTGGCTCACCTGGGTGGACGAGATCGTGGACAGCGCATCCGCCGACAGCGAGGCGATGGTGGTGGTCTGAAGGGTGGCGAGCGTGGTGGCGGTGATCCCGCTGACCTGGACCGTGCTGATATTGCCGAGATCGGTGGTCGATAGGGCATCGAGCGCTCCGGCGGCCAATTGCCCGACGTCGGTGGAGGTCAGGTTGGCCAGCAGCCCATCGATCGCCGTCGAGAGCAGGCCGCCGAGCTGGGTGGTGGTCAGACTGGCCACCGCCGTCGCCGACAGCGCGCCGTTGATGGTCGCCGCCAGCGCGTTGAGCGTGGTGGCGGTGACGCCCGTCACTTGCGTGGCCGAGATCTGGGCCAGCGCCGCCCCCGACAAGGAGGTCAGGGTGGTGGTGGTGAGGTTGCCGATCTGAGTGGTGTTCAGCCCCGAAACCTGGGTGGTGGTCAGGTTGATGAGGTCGTTGCCCGACAGCCCGTTCAGCGCCGTGCTGGTGAGCTGCCCCATGTCGGTCGAGGTGAGGGTGGCCTTAAGCCCGTCCACCGCCGTCGAGGACAGTCCGCCCAGCTGGGTGGTGGACAGATTGGCCACCGCCGTCGCCGACAGCGACGCGTTGGTGGTGGTCGACAGCGCGTTGATGGTGGTGGCGGTCAGGCCGGTCACCTGGGTGGTCGTAAGCTTGCCCAGTGCCGTCGCCGACAGGGCGTTGACCGTGGCGGCGGTGACGGTATTCAGCTGGGTGGTGGACAGCCCCGTCGCCTGGGTCGTGCTCAGGCTACCAAGATCGGTGGTCGATAGACCGTTCAGAGCCGTGGTGGACAGTTGCCCCACGTCGGTGGCGGTAAGGAGGGTCTTGAGCCCACCCACCGCCGTCGAGGTCAATCCGACCAGCTGGGTGGTGGAGAGATTGGCCACCGCCGTCGTCGATAGCGACGCGTTGGTGGTGGTCGATAGGGCATTGATGGTGCCGGCGGTCAGGCCCGTCACCTGGGTGGTCGTAAGTTTGCCCAGTACCGTCGCCGACAGGGCATTCACCGTGGCGGCATTGACGGAATTCAGCTGGGTGGTGGACAGCCCGGTGGCCTGGGTCGTGGTAATATTGCCGAGGTCGGTGGTCGACAGCCCGTTCAGAGCCCCAACGGACAGTTGTCCGACATCGGTGGAGGTGAGGTTGGCCCTGAGCCCGTCCACCGCCGCCGCGCTCAATCCGCCGAGCTGGGTGGTGGAGAGGTTGGCCACCGCCGTCGCCGACAGCGACGCGTTGGTGGTGGTGGACAGCGCGTTGATGGTGGTGGCGGTCAGGCCCGTCACCTGGGTGGTCGAAAGCTTGCCCAGCACCGTCGCCGACAGGGCGTTGACGGTGGCGGCGTTGACGGCATTCAGCTGGCTGGTGGTCAGCCCCGTGGCCGCGGTCGTGCTGATGTTGCCAAGATCGGTGGTCGAAAGCCCGTTCAGCGCCGTGGAGGTCAGCTGCCCGAGGGTGGTGGCGGTGAGGTTGGACTGGAGTCCATGCACCGCCGTCGAGGTCAATCCGCCCAGCTGGGTGGTGGAGAGATTGGCCACCGCCGTCGCCGACAGCGCCCCCGTGGTGGTGGTGGTGAGTGCGTTGATGGTGGTGGCGGTCAGGCCGGTCACCTGGGTGGTGGTCAGCTTGGCCAGTACCGTCGTCGATAGGGCGTTGACGGTGGTGGAGGTCAGGGTGTTGGCCTGAGTCGTGGTCAGCCCCACGGCCTGGGTCGTGGTCAGGTTGCCGATGTCGGTGGTCGACAGCGCGTTCAAGGCCGCGGCGGAAAGTTGCCCCACCTCGGCGGCGTTCAAGCCGCTCTCGAACCCATCCACCGCTGTCGACAGCAAGCCGCCGAACTGGGTCGTGGAAAGGCCGGCCACCGTCGTTGTCGTCAGCGAGCTGGCGGTCGTGGTGGACAAGGCATTCAGGACGGTGGTGGTCAGCGCCGTCACTTGGGTGGTCGAGATCTGACCCAGCGCGGTCGCCGACAGCGCGTTGACGGTGGTCGAGGTCAGATTGCTAAGCTGGGTTTTGTTCAGCCCGGTGACCTGGGTCGAGGTCAGATTGCCAAGGTCAGTGGTGCTAAGGGTGTTCAGCGCCGTGGTGGAGAGCTGCCCCACCTCGGTTGCGTTCAAATTGGCTTCGAGCCCGTCCACACCCGTCGACAGCAGGGCGCCGAACTGGGCGGCGGAGAGCACGGACAGCGCCGTCGTCGACAACGCGTTGGCCGCCGTGGAGGTGAGGGCGTCCAAGGTGGTGGAGGTCATCCCCTTGATTTGCACGCCGGTGAGTGTGCCCAGCGCGGTTACCGACAGGGCGTTGAGGGTCGTCGTGGACAGGGCGCTGACCTGGGCGCAGGTCAAACCCGAAACCTGGGTCGAGGTCAAGCTGCCGAGATCGGTGCTGGACAGGGTGTTCAGCGCCGTGGTCGAAAGTTTCTGCACTTCGGCGGCGGTCAGGTTGCCGTACAGCCCGTCCACCCCCTTCGACGACAACCCGCCGAGCTGGCCTGCGGTGAGATTGTTCACCGCCGACACCGACAGCGCGCCGGCGGCCGTGGTGGTCAGCGCGTTAAGGACGGTGGTGGCCAGCCCCTTCACCTGCGCGGACGACAGCTGGTTCAGCGCCGTGGTCGATAGCGCGTTGACGGTGGTCGAGGTCAGGTTGCCGAACTGAGTGTTGGTCAGCCCCGTGACCTGGGTCGAGGACAGACCGCCAAGGTCGGTGGAGGACAGGTTGTTCAGGGCCGTGCTGGACAGATTCCCCAATTCAGCGGCGGAGAAGCTGGTGACCAGCCCATCGACCGTTGTCGAGGTCAGGCCGCCGAACTGGGTGGTGGATAGACCGGCCACCGCCGTCGTCGATAGCGCGCTGGTGGTCGCGGTGGCCAGCGCGTTCAGGGTGGTGGTGGTCAGCCCGGCCACCTGGGTGGTCGAGAGGGAGCCCAGCGCCGTCGCCGACAGGGCGTTGACGGTCGTGGTCTGCAAGGTGTTGAGCTGGGTGGTGGAAAGCCCCGCGGCCTGCGTGCCGGTCAGGCTGCCCAGATCGGTGGTCGATAGATTGTTCAGGGCCGTGTTGGTCAGACGCCCCACCGCGGCGGCGGACAGGCCGCCCTCCAACGCATCGACCGTGGTCGAGGTCAGGCCGCTGGCCTGGGTGGTGGACAGGCCGGACACCGCCGTCGTCGATAGCCCGCTGGTGGTCGCGGTAGCCAGCGCGTTCAGGGTTGTGGCGGTCAGGCCGCTCAACTGCGTCGAGGTCAGCTTCGCCAGGGCATCGCCCGACAGGGCGTCGATCCGGGTGGTGGCGATCGCGGTAACCTGGGCCGAGGTCAGACCCGTCACTTGAGTGGAGGTCAGGCTGTTAATGTCGGTGGTCGATAGTCCGATCAGGGCCGTGGTGGTCAGTTGGCCGATCGCGGCGGCGGACAGGCCGCCCTCCAGCGCATCGACCGAGGTCGAGGTCAGGCCGCTAGCCTGGGTGGTCGACAAACCGGATACCGCCGTCGTCGATAGCGAACCGAGGGTCCCGACGTCCAGCGCGTTGATGGTGGTGGCGGTTAGGCCGCCCAACTGCGTCGATGTAAGCTGTGCTTGGGCAAACCACGACAGGCCGTTGATCCCGGTCGTGCCGATACCCACGATCTGGTTCGAGGTCAGGCCCGCCGCCTGGGTCGAGGTTAGGTTGCCGATATCGCCGTTGGGCAGTCCATTCAGCGCCGTGGTGGTCAGCTTACCAACGGCGGCGGCCGAGAGGCCTGCCTCCAACCCATCGACCGCCGTCGAGGTCAGGGTGGAGGCCGCCGTGGTGGACAGGCCCGACACCGTCGTCGTCGTCAGGTTTCCCAGACTCGTGGCGTTCAGGCCGTTGATGGCGGCGGCGGTCAGCCCACTGGCCGTGGTCGAGGTCAGGGACTGGAGGTTGTTGACGGACAGATTGTTCAGGGTGGTCGAGGTCAGGGTGGAGGCCGCCGTGGTGGACAGGCCGGACACCGCCGTCGTCGATAGCGCACCCAGACTCGTGGCGTTCAGGCCGTTGACCAGGGCGCCGGTCAGCCCGCTAGCCGAGGTGGAGGTCAGGGAGCCAATATCGGTGGCGGACAGATTATTCAAGATCGTGGTGGTCAGCCCACCGACCGCCGTGGCGGACAGACCGGTCAGCGCCGTCGATGTCAGCGAGCCCAATTTCGTGGTGCTCAGGGTGCTGATCTGGGTTGCGGTCAGCCCGCTCGCCTGGGTCGAGGTCAAGTTGCCAAGATCGGTGGTGGTCAGGCTATTCAGGATCGTGGCGGCGACATGCCCAACGCCGGTGGCGTTCAGAAGGGTCTCGAGGGCGTGAACCGTCGAGGTCGTCAGACTGCCGGCCGCCGTTGCCGACAAGCCGGTCAGCGTCGTCGATGTCAACGCGCCCAGGTTCGTGGCGTTCAGGCCGTTAATCTGCGCGGCGGTCAATCCGCTGGCGGTGGTCGAGGTCAGGTTGCCGATATCGGTTGCCGACAGGTTGGTCAGGGTCGTCGAGGTCAGGCCGCTGGCCGCCGTCGCCGACAAACCGGTCAGCGTCGTCGTCGTCAACGCGCCCAGGTTCGTGGTGGTCACGGCGTTGATCTGGGCGGCGGTCAGCCCGCTGGCCGAGGTCGAGGTCAGGTTGCCGATGTCGGTGACCGACAGGTTGTTAAGAGTCGTGGCGCTCAAGCCACTGACCGACGTTGAGGTCAAACCGCCCAGCGCCGTTGTCGTTAGCGAGCCGAGATTGGTGGTGTTCAGGGTGTTGATCTGCCCGGCGGTCAGCCCGCCCGCCTGGGTCGCGGTCAGATTACCGATGTCGGTAACCGACAGGCCATTCAAGGCGGTGGCGGTCAATTGCCCAATCGAGCCGGCCGCGAGGTTGGTTTCCAGCGCATCAACGGTGGTCGAGGACAGGCCGCTGGCCGCCGTCGTGGTCAAACCGGCCAGCGTTGTCGATGTCAACGCACCCAAATTCGTGGTGCTCACGCCGTTGAGCTGGGCGCCGGTCAGCCCGCCCGCCTGGGTGGTGGTCAGGGTGCTGATGTCGGTGGTCGATATGTTGGTCAGGGCCGTGGTGGAGAGTTTCCCCACATCGGCGGCGGTGAGCTTGGTCTCAAGCGCGTCCACCGCCGTCGAACTCAGTCCGCCAAGCTGGGTGGCGGTGAGATTGGCCACCGACGTTGTCGTCAGCGCGGCGTTGGCGGGGGCGGAAAGCCCGTTGATGGCGGTGGCGGTCAGCCCGCTCACCTGGGTGGTCGAAAGTTTGCTCAGCACCGTCGTCGACAGGGCGTTGAGAGTGGTGGCGGTCAAAATGCTGGTCTGGGTGCTGGACAGCACACCGGTCTGGGTGGTGCTTAGAACCCCGAGGCTGGTGGCCGACAGATTGTTCAAGGCCGTGCCGGTCATGCCGCCGATCGACGTGGAGGACAGAACGGCCACATCCGTCGATGTCAACGCACCCAAATTCGTGGTGCTCACGCCGTTGAGCTGGGCGCCGGTCAGCCCGCCCGCCTGGGTGGTGGTCAGGGTGCTGATGTCGGTGGTCGATATGTTGCTCAGGGCGGTGGCGGACAACTGCCCCACCACGGCGGCGGTGAGGCCGGCTTTCAGGGTATCCACCGTCGTCGAGGTCAGGCCGCTCGCCTGGGAGGACGCGAGGCCGGTCAACTGCGTGGTCGTCAGCTGGGTCAGCTGCGTATTGTTCAGTTTATTCAGTTCGTTGGCGGTCAAGCCGCTGACTTGGGTCGAGGTCAGCTTGTTGATGCTGGTGGTCGTCAGCGCGCTCGCGCCGGTCGGGCCGATGGCGCCGAGGTCGGCGGCCGACAGCGCCCCCACCTGGGTGGTGGTCAGGGCGGCAAGCTCGGTGGTGGCGTTGCTGAACCCGCCGAATTGCACCGAGCTGAGAACCAGCAACTGCGCCGCGCTGAACACGACGGTGTTGAAGTTCAGGGCCAGATCGTTGACTTGGCTGGACGACAGTCCCGACAACTGCGTCGTCGCGATATCCAAGATGTTGGTCGCCGACATCGCGTCCAAATCGGCCGCGTTCATTGCCCCCAATTGCGTGCTTTTCAGGGCGCTCGCATCGGTCGTCGTCATGGTGCTGACGGTGGTGGTGGTCAGCTGAGTTTGGATCTGCGCGACGGTATAATTGGAAACGAGGGGGGGCAGGGACATGGCACGCTCCTTACTGGACGACTTCCTGAGCCCTTTCGCCGCCTAAGAAAAGGGCCACTGCGCCTTTTCTAGGCGAAGCACTACTGCTCTATCATATTTTTGGGAGGAAGGCAACGAAACTAATGCGCGTTCACGGCTATCGGGGAAAGACCTTGGGCGCCGCGAATTGCGCAAAAAGCCGGACTCCCGGGGGCATCCGCCTCGTTTCAAAGTCGGCACCGCTCCCGGTTTCGGCCGTACTCCGCGCGCTTCTCTCGCCGGACTACGGTATTACCCGGAGGGACTGGGAATTACGTCCGTTCGGCCAGCATTCGTTCGAATTTTAGTTGGCCGTCGGGGGCACGGACATAATTGTCGTCGAGTCGAGCACCTGGATATGACTTGAGGCCGAGCCCCTTCGTCAGGGTGTGCAGCGGCGCCCCCTCGATCTCGGCGCAGCCCGATCGCTGGCACGAATTCAAGGGCAACGATGCCATATAATTCTCGGTATCGCGGATTTGCTCGGGCGTTTCGCCCGGCAGGCCGAAAGTGAAGGTTCCGTGCAGGGTCATGCCGACCCGATGGATCTCGTGGGCGACCCGGCGTGCTTCTTCCAAGTTCAGGCGTTTGTTGACGATCTTGTCGATCACCTCTTGGTTGCCGCTTTCGAAGCCGATCTTCACGCCGAAACACCCACTGTCCTTCATCTCTTGCCAGAGGTGGAAGCTGGAGGTGTCGGCGCGGCACATCGCCGACCACGGAACGCCAAGCTTGCGCATGATGGCGCAGATTTTCTCGACATGGCGGTCGCCAAGATTAAAGGTGTCGTCGTCGAAATAGACGGACTTGAATTTGTATTTCTGGACCAGTTCCGTCAGGAACCCTTCCATGTAGTCGGCGCTGTACTGGCGGACGGTCCTTTTGTGAGAGCCGTCGGGGTCGTTCGAGGTCATGGTCGCCGGCCAGACGCAGAAGATGCATTTGAAGGGACAGCCCCGGCTGCTCAGCACCTGGGCCTGGGGATATTGCTGCCCCACCGGATTGCTGTCCCAGTAGCGTGGCGCATAGACCTCGTCGTAATACGGGAAGGGCGCGGCGTTCATTTCCTCAAGCGTCAGGAAATCGAAATCCACCACGCCGTTGGCGCCGTTCAGCGCCTTCATCGTGCCCTTCTCGTACTCGCCGCGCACGGTGGCCTGGATGTTGGGGGCGGAGTCGAGCAGTTCCTCGCCGTGCGAGGTGATCGGCCCGGTGACGATGAAGCGGGTATGAGGCAGGCGCCGCACCACCTCGTTGATCACCAGTTTGTCGTGTTCCCAGCTGGGCGAGGCCGATTCCATGACGATGTACTCGAACCTCTCGGTCTCCAGGTACTGGAAGTACGTGTCATACGACTCGCGCAACGCGATGCTGTCGCGGAAGGTTACGCCGCCCCCCAATTCCCGGGCGCAATAGGTTGCCGCCGCACCCATGAAGAATGGATAAGGCAGGTACGAGCCGAAATGAAAATCATCCGGCGGATAGGGGATCAAGAACGTGAACGGCCAGCGTGACCCGGCACGCACACCCGTGCGATAGACGTTGGCCGTGCCCCCGTCCGGGGTCTGCACCGGCACCACTCCTTGCCACCACGGCGGATTGCTGAACAGGACTTTCATGGTCCGCTCCTTTTGTCAGGGGGCCGATCGCCACGACAACAACGTATCGACCAGTTTCGCGGTTCCCCGCGTCATGCCCCACTGGTTGGAGGCTTGTTTGGCCAATCCGGCCAAACGGTCAAAATCCTCGACGGCGGCGACCACGGCGCCGAACAGCGCATCGGGGGTCTCCTCGGTGTAGACGGTCCCCGGATCGCCGAATTCCCGCATGACCGCGTGCATCGTGGTGCCTTCCGGAACGACCAGGGGAATGGCGTTGGACAGGGCCTCGCTCGCCACCGCCGAATAGGACGAGATGAAGCGGTTGCGGTTGTAGGGGCAGACGATGAGATCGGATTGCTCGAGGAGGCTGTTCCACAAGGTCAAATCAGCGGTTTCCTCGTTGAGGATCACCCTTGAATCGGCGGCGGCCAGGGCGCGCAGCGCGTTTTGCTGGGTCACCAACCCCTCGGGCCAGCCGTTATGGATAAGCAGACGGATGTCGTTGCGGGTGTTCAGCAGCCGCGCCGCCAGTTCGGGGACCATGTCGTAGCCCTTTTCCAGGCGTTGATGGCCAAGAACGGCAATGGTGATCGGCCGCGTTCCGCTGCGGTCACGGCACGAGGTGGCCGCCTGTCGCGGCAAGGGCAGCGTTCCGACCGGGAAATCCAGCAGCATCTGGAAAATGCCCGACGCCTGCGCATCGAAGGTCGCCAGCCGCAGCCACCGCTGGTCGGCCTCGCCCAGTATGCGGGCGGTATAGCGCAGCAGGGTCGCGCGGCAGTCTTGGCGGGGGTCTTGGGCGCTGAAGCGTCGGCCCTCGCCGGTGTCCGTCGCGACCAAGCCCGGATCGGTTCCAAACTCCAGGACCACCGTGGGGCGTTGATCCTCGGGGAGGGATTGGGCCCAGCGCACCACGCCCATGAACTGCGCCGGTTGCGCGGAATTCAGGTAAACGATGTCGTCGCGGCTCACCCCCCCCAGCCGGGACAGGTCCTCGGCGGTGGTGCGCGCCATGACCTCGAAATTCATCAGCCAGCCGCAGACGGGGTCGGTGTCATAGTTTCCATAGGTGTTGCACCGGAACCACGGGGTGGCGAACAGCTCATCCTTGAGCGACGGCTCGATCCCGATATAGCCGAGAACGGCGCATGGCATGCCGCGCCCCCGTGCTTCGCCGACAATGTGGCGGCACGAATTGGCGTGATGTCCAAGATTGTTGTAAAGGCCGGGATCGATATAGATCAGGTTCATAATTTTTCACTTCATATTTTTCAGATAAATCCCACCCGCGAAGAAGGGACGGATCAAAGTGTAGTTTTCGTCGAGCAAGGCGGCCCCCCCGTCCTCGCGCCAGTTCGCCTCGGCCTCCGGCAGGTGCTCCTTGTGGGGGAAGAGGGAATGCCATGGCGCGCGAAGCAGCAAGAGGCCTCCTGGGGACAAAACGCGGTCCATGGAGCGGAAATATTCCGAGGACTGAGAGATATGCTCTAGCACATCCAAGCTTACCATCACGTTAACGTCGGTGGCGATGTCGGAAAGTTGCCCCGTAAATATATTTGGGTAATCGTGTTTGCCGAGGCGAAATGATATGAAATCTTGCGAAATATTAGGCAGGTCAATAAGATAAGCTCGCCCATACTTTGCTGCCAAGGGAAAGGTGAGGGCGGCCGTGCCGCACCCGACATCCGCCAAGGTAAGCGGGAATCCCATGGCCGATACGCATGGCAACCGTGTCAGGATCTCCGCGATATCGAAGCGGGTGAACTGATCTATGATGTTAGCGCAAAGATTCGAGCGGCCCACCTCGCCCTGAAAACCGCGATAGAAGTCCTCCGGGGATTCGAAAGTCTGAAAACGGTCCACATGGCGCGGCCATTGCCCCGCCAGCTCGAAAAATTCGGACCGCGTGATACCCAGGAAATCGCAGGCATCCGTGACGCAGGCATCGAAGGCTCTAAAAAAGTTGACTTTTTCGTTCATGCGGCAGTGCCCCCGGTTGCCGTGCGATCCAGAGCCCGCTTATCGAACAATCCTGGCCCAGAGAGCATCGTGAATGTCACCCATGACCCGCCGGATGTCAAAGGTGATTGCCGACGCGGTTGCTGCCGGTATCCGGCCAATTCATTGGGCGAGATCGTGTCCCATGAGATGGTGTAACAGCTCTGGACGGGGGATGACGTCGCAGGGAGCCGTAGGCGACCGAAGGCGACGTCCATGATATCCACCCAAATGCACACCCTCTGAGCGGATCGAATAAAGGGGAAGGTCAAACGCCCTGTCCCAGGCCAACGAAATTCTCCAGGATACGCTGGTGGTCGAAGGCAATCTACCGACCGGCCACAAGACTATCCATGTGAACCCGCCCGCTCGCCGCATTGTGGCGGTAATTAAAAATATATAGGCCGACAGTCAAGCCGACTTGTCGGCCGGTATCGGGCTCCCATTGAGATCACGGCCAAGCTCTCGAAATCTTCCCAGGGACGGCCCTCCTGGGCACAACCAGCCAAAGCCGCGCCAAGAAGGAGAACGGCAACGGCCCGAGCACTCACGCGGAATCTCCTGCCCCCTCGTCCCCGAGCGGCCTGCTTGGCGCTTAATGACGAGGTCGGCGTGACGCCACCGTCAATTGGTGATGATGCCCGTCGAAGCATCGCTGCCTCCTCGCTCCAATGGATGAAGTGGCTCCTACCACCGTAAGGGGAAAATGACCATGCCAACCATCGAGCACCTTCGCACCGAGATCGAGCCGGGATTTTACCGTCATTCGTGGGTCTTGAAAAACGATGACGCCTCTGTCAGAGAGAGGGTGATATCCCCCCCCCAATGCTACTCCCCGGCTTGGCGGGGTTTTGCGCCAGCATCTGCGACAGCCCGCCCAGGATCAGGGTCGAGCCGAAGGACAGCGCCATGCCGCCCAGGGTGGTCGAGGTGAAGGTGTAGCCGGACCCCAGAATCCCGGCCTCGCCCTCGGCCGCCGCGCCGATGGACGCCCCGCCGGTGACGAAGGCGGCGGCGACCAGGGCGACGCCCGCCAGCCACCAGTTGGGGCGACGGGGAAAGTCGGGCAGATCGATCCCCACCTCGCGGCGGAAGTGGTCGCGTTTCAGGCTGTAGCAATCGAGCACGCCGTGATGGAACGGCCGCCCGACCAGCGGCGCCTCGTAACCCGAGGGCTCGAACTCATGCATCCGCCCGGTCGGCCAAGAGACGATCAGCCAGGGCAGGCCGGATGCCTCGCAGGCGACCAAATCACCGGCACTCGGCTCGGGCGGCAGGTGGACATGGGAATGGACGATGCGGACGATCTCGCATTCGTCCTCGGCGCTCGCGTAATCCTCCGGGGCGATGACGAATTCCTGGACCGGGTGCGCTGAGACGTTGGCGCAGGGGTGATAGACCGCGCGGCCCTGGCGCACCACCACCAGCCCGCAGCATTCGTGCGGATAGGTTTCCGCCGCATGGGCGCGGATGGCGGCCAGCACCTCGTCGGCAAGCGGAGTCACGACACCAGCCCGCAGCCGGGGAAACCGCCATAGGGCAGCACAGCGTTTGGTCCGAAGCGCAGGATGCAATCCGACAGCCGTTTGCCGCAGGCGTCCTGGGCCGCGACCGAGGTTGGATTGCCGCCGATATCGGCGACCGGCGGCCCGGCATAGCCGCAATCGGCGCCGCGATAGACCCAGGTGCAGCAATTCTGGATGAACTGCCGACGCGGCAATTTGACCGCCACCAGATCAAGCGAGGCGGCGATCTCGAAGCTCATGGTCTGGCCGTCCTCGCCGGCCTTGCGGTCGATGTACCAGATCTCCGGCGGCAGGGCCTGGGTGGGGTCGGCCGCTGGATTGCCGCCGGGAAAATTGACGGCGTCGAGAAAGCGGGCGAAGGTGCGGATGCGGGTCAGCTTGCACCCGGCGACCCCCCCCATAGGCGCGGGCCAGCGCCGCCAAGGCCCCGCCGATGTTGGAGGCGGTCAGCGTCGGACGCGGCAAGGCGCCGGTCGATGACCGCTTGAAGCCGGAGGCCGCGACCGGGAAACGGGTATAGGTCTGGCCCTGCCAGATCACGTCGCCGCCGAGACTATTCGTGCCAGCATGGAAATACAGGGTCGGCCCGCCCTGCAGGGCGAGGTCGAGCACGAACAGCTCGATCAGCGCCGACGGCGCCAGCGATTGGATCTCGGAGCGGATGGGCATGGGGCGAGTCGAAAACCTGAGAACGGGAAAGCCATATGTCCAGCTTGCTGCGCGATAGCATTTCTTGCTATCATGCCATCATGAACAGCAAGCACCGAGCCACCTTTGAGGCGATCTTCACCGACCCGGTGTCCGGGAATATCGAGTGGCGGCGCGTCGAGGCGCTGTTCGTGGCGCTGGGGGCCGAGATCGTCGAGGGCAGCGGGTCGCGGATCACCATTCTGCTGCACGACCGCCGGGCGGACTTCCATCGCCCTCACCCCGGCAAGGAGGCCCTGCGCTATCGGATCAAGGCGGTACGGGAATTTTTGGAAAAGGCTGGAGTGAAGCCATGAATGCCATGACCTACAAGGGCTATGCCGCCCTGGTCGAATTCGACGCCGAGGACCATATTTTCGCCGGACGGCTGGTCGGTATCGACGACATCGTCACGTTCCACGGTTCCAGTGTCGAAGAACTGGAGGCCGCGTTTCGTGAAGCGGTGGACCACTACTTGGAAACCAGCGCACGGATCGGACGCAAGCCGCAAAAACCCTATTCCGGCAAACTGATGCTGCGGGTGGCGCCCGATCTCCACGCCAAGGTCGCCACCGCCGCCGAATTGTCCGGCAAGAGCATCAATCAGTGGGCCTCCGAGACGCTGGGGCGCGCGGTACCATAGTCGTCACACCCCAAAGGTCTGCTCGAAGGTCGCCGACACGGTGATGATTTGGCCGATCTTGGTGGCGGCGGACCATTTGCGGCAGAG
Organism: uncultured Rhodospirillaceae bacterium; assembly: GCA_903899885.1. Lineage (GTDB taxonomy): Bacteria > Pseudomonadota > Alphaproteobacteria > Rhodospirillales > Magnetospirillaceae > CAIULK01. Next base: position 786 of record CAIULK010000242.1, on the reverse strand, counting down.
GACGGTGATCGGCGCCGTGCCGCGCGGCGAGGTCCATTGAAACTTCTGCCAACCGCCCTCGGCGTGGGGATGGCGAAATCCTACAGGCGCCTTGCGTTGGTGAAATGATTTCACTATACTGACCAACGAAGAGAGCGATTCGGAGAGTCAATGACCACCGTCGAGAGGTTCGGGAACCTGCGGCTGGCGATCTTTCGGGATCACAACCCGCCCCATTTTCATATCCTCGGCCTCGGGTGCTCGGTGTCGGTGGATCTGCGGATTCAAGGTCATTGAAGGTCGCCCCCTGCCTGCCGGGATGGCAGACGTCATCGCCTGGGCCAAGGTCAATGCCGACTTTCTTTGGCGGTTGTGGAACGAACTGAACGGATAGGAGACATCATCATGTCCCGCGCCAAGCCACCGAATATCGTCGCCGTCGAGGTCATCGCCGATCATGTCCTGCGCGTTCGCTGGCGTGATCACGGCGAGGATAAAATCGATCTCGACCCGCTGATCGGCGACAGCCGGTCATTGGAGGCAATCCGCTCGGCCGTTGCCTTCGCCTCGGCGGCGGTTGGGGAGCACGGTTGGACTGTGGCCTGGGGCGATGACGTCGAGTTGGACGCCGATCACCTGTACCGGCTTGGCCGTTATCAGGCTGGGGCATCGCTTTCGCCGGACGCCTTCCGGGCTTGGCGCAACCGCCACGGCTTGAGCCAGAAGAGCGCGGCCGAAGCCCTGGGGGTCAGCGACCGCATGGTGAAATACTATGAGGATGGCAGCCATCTGGTGCCGAAGACGGTC
>CAIULK010000241.1 GCA_903899885.1 uncultured Rhodospirillaceae bacterium | reverse complement strand
TGCTGCCAGTTCCTTCTCGAACTGCTTGTTCATCGGCCCGTGGACGTACTCGCCGCTCTCCAGGACCTGGGCGATATTGGCGTCGATTTCCTGCTTGATATTGTGGTACTGCCGAACGTGTCCGTAGAATCCAACTTTCATGTGATTATTCCTTGTTTGTTAGGGGGTGAGTCGTTGCGTTAATTTCCGGCTGACATCGTCGCGAAATTTTTCAATGAACCCGGTCACATAATCGACGATGTCGCGGGTCGGGTCGGTGACCAACGGGGTCAGGTCCATCCCAAAAATCAAACTCGTGGCCGTATCGGTCGCATGCGATTCCAAGAATGTCGCGTTCGCCCGGCGGCGGCCCAGCGTGGCCAGATCGTACCGTTTGCCGCCGGCAATCTGGGAATCAAAAACACCATTGAGTGCCGCGGCCAGATTTTCATGGGGGCTGACGTCCAGCAAGACCTTGTCGGCATCCGGCAACCAATCGAGGTCGCGCCAGATTTCACAGCCGGTGACTTTTTTCGGGCGATCGGCCGCTGGCAACAGCCGGAGGGCTTCCACGGCGGCAATGGCCACGCCGATATGGGTGTCGTGTTTGTCGGCAAGGTTGTGGGTGTAGACGATCTGGGGCCGGGTGGCAGTCAGGATTTGAAGCAAGTCATCCCGCAAGTCCGTGGCGCCGGCGGATTTGACGGCCCGGCTGGGGTAATCGAGTTGAATCATGGCGCCAAACCGGCCGACACCAGCGGCGGTGTTTTGTTCCTGGCGGCGCACCGCCATCATCTGCGTGTCAGTAAATTTTTCGTAGGGGCCGATGCGGGCGCTCCCGGCACCGTTGGTGCAGGTCACGCCGCCGAACCACTGATCCGCGTGGTGGTAACAGGCGAGGATCCCGTGAAACGCCATGAACTCCAGGTCATCCTGGTGCGCCCCGATGCCGAGATGGGTGATTCGTTGCAGGGCGGCGGCGACCGGTTGGGCGTCGGGGACAAAAATTTCAGCGGTTGAATTATGGAGCTTCATTTGGCAAGCGCCGGTAAGCTGGCGGCGGCTACCGCCTGGCCAATCCGGCGACTTTTTTCATCGGGGACGTGGAGTTTGATTTGGCGGGCCAGCTTGGGGAATTCCTGGCGCAATACTTCCCGCGCTTTGGCGAGGACAATGTCGCCGCCCTGGCCGGTCGTGACCCGGCCCAGGATCAACAGCCGGGTAAAATCATAGAAGTCGGCATAGTGCGGGATCGTGTAGCCGAGGTAGACGCCAATCGTTTCGTAAATTTTCGCCGCCCGCGGGTCGCCTTTGGCCATCAAGGATTGCACCTGCTGCAAGCGTTCCGGCAAGCCCATGGCTTTCGGGAGTTCGATGCCGGCGGCGGGTAAAAGTTTGTGGACCGCCTGCTGGGAGAAATACTGGGCGCCCACGCCGTGATCGCCACTCCATTCATCAACCGCGGCGCGGGGATTGAAATCGACCGGGACAAAAGCGAGTTCGTTGAGCCAGCCCAAAATATGGCCGTGCTGATCGATAAACCCACCCGCCTCGCTGGAGCCCATCGCCATGCCGAGCAGACCGGTGCCGCCGAGCGATAAAGCGCCGGCCAGCGCCGTCACGTCGCCGTCGTTCAGCACCACGAGCGGCACGCCCCATTCCTTGGCAATCCGCTTGAACATGCCGGCCGCCTGGGGAAAAAGTCGGGGGGGGACCGATCGCAGTAAGGACGCGGCACGAATCTCGTTATTGACGATGACACCGGCCGAACTGCCGCCAATGGCATCGAGGCGCGGCAAATGGGCGGCCGCGCGATGCAAGGCCGACGAAATATGGTGATAATGATATTCCGGATTGGGCTGGCTCTTCGGATCCCACGGCGCTTCCTCGGTGAAAACGGCCTCGCCGTTCACGACGGCGGAAACCTTGTAATCGCTCGCGCCCAGGTCAAAACCGATGCGGCAGCCTTTCAGG
>CAIULK010000240.1 GCA_903899885.1 uncultured Rhodospirillaceae bacterium | reverse complement strand
CTCTGCCCAAGCGCGCCCGTCCGGGCGCTTGGCCGCCGCCTCAATGGCGGCTGGATACCGGGATAGGCCCCGGTATCGGGTTCGGATTTACGTGGCGTATGCCCCTTGCCGGGCGGGTGCGCCCACGCCCTTGGTCACCGCCGCCAGGACAGCCACCGTGGGCAGGGACGAGCTCAGCTTCGACTTGCGCTCGATCTCGGCGATCAGCCAATCTTCCAGGCTTTGGCAGCCGGGACGACCGTTTTCCTGCCACGCCAGACGCGCGCGCCGAGCGATCAGCTCGATGTCACGGCCCTGAGCCATCTTCGACGAGACATTCCGGTTGATCTGGACCAGGGTTGCGACCTCCTCGTCCTGAACGCCGAAACCGGCCTTGCGCGAGGTGGTGGTGACATACTCCGCCAGCCGCCGGTCCGGGAAATCCCACGCGTAACGCTCGGCCAAATCCGACAAAATCAGCCACAATTTGTGGTTGTTTTCGAGGGCGGCCAGAAATTTACGGGCATCGTCGGCGTCATCAAGATCGCGGGCGGCTTCGGCAAGGGCGGCCGCGCCGCTTTCAGCCAATGTCAGCCGTACTGGAACGGACAGTGCACCCATGAAATCCTCCCGCAACAGGAAGTTCGGACCCGGCCCCATTCACCAACGAGATGGTAGTCCTTGCCACCGCCAAGGTCAAAGGTTACCGCACCCTTAATGCTTCTGGGTGGGTGGCCATATATAAATCAGGGGTGAAAATAGGTTCAAGCCCGGTGCCGTTACGGTTCGGTGAATTTATCGGCCGATGTCCGAGGTCTTCAGGCGTTCGACCAGACCGCGCATCGGGTCGGGCAGTGGGGCCTGGGCGGTGATGGGCGGGCGATCCGCATACAGCGGCACCGAGATCGACCGGGCGTGCAGATGCAGCTTATCGCTCACCAAATCGGCGGTGCCGTGGCCATAGGTGGGGTCGCCGACGATCGGGCAGCCGATCGACGCCAGATGCACCCGGATCTGGTGGGTGCGCCCGGTCAGGGGCCGCGCCTCGATCCAGGCCAGGCGGCCATCCTGGGCCAGTACCCGCCAGCGGGTCACCGAGGGTTGCCCCTTGGGGTCCACCACCATCCGCCAGCCGACGCGCCGCTCCAGCTTTAGCAAGGGGCGGTCGATCACCCCTTCCGGTGTTGGCGGAACGCCGACGGTGACCGCCCAATAAACCTTCTCGACCTGGCGTTCGGCGAACAATTTGCCCAATCGGCGCAGTGCCTTGTGGTTGCGCCCCAAAACCAGACAGCCCGAGGTGTCGCGGTCCAGGCGGTGCGCCAATTCCGGCGGCTCGCGCAGCCCGAAGCGCAGATCGCCCAGATAGTGCCCCAGATTGATCCCGCCCTTCGGCCCGGAATGAACGGGCAGGCCGGCGGGCTTATCCAGAATCAGCATCAAGGCGTCGCGGTACAGGACGCGTTTTTGGATCTCCTCGGGCGTCACGGCGGCATCGGAGTGGCGGTGCACGATTGTCCCTGTGTGCGCAGGCTTTCGCACAGCTTTTCCGCCCCGGCCGCATCCAAGGGGCCGGCGATCAGCCGGTAGGTAACCCCCAGCTCGCCGAGATCGGCCTTGATCGCCTTCCACGATAACGGTGCCAATTCGGGGAACTGCTTCGACAACGCATCAAAGGCCCGCTGGCCGTAATCGGCGGCGGCCATCGACAGCAGATGCACCCCGGCCGGACCTTTATAGTCCGGCGTCAGCCTGGGAAGCTCGGCCTTCTTCGGGGTCGGCGTGATGCCGGGATTGAAACCGCGCTTGGGGGCTGCGTGTTTCGGTTTCGCTGGTTTGGGCACCTCGGGCGGCGGCGGTGGGGCGGGGGGAGCCAATTGACCGGATTCGAGCTGCGCTTCAAGCACGCCCGCTTCGGCGTCGCGCTCAATGCCGCTGATCAACCCGGCGCCCAAAAGACGGTCGAGCCGGGCTAGGGCCAGCCATCCGGCCGGTGCGTCGGGCGGGGCCAGCGGCACCCGGGCCGCCGGATGCAGGGGCAAGATGGTGTCGAGCAGCCACGTGCGTTCGCTGGCGCGGGTCGCGGGCGTGCCGCGCCCGCGGTCCGAGGCCAGGGCGCGCATGCGGGCGATCATGCCCTCGACCGGCGGCAGCGGCCGGTCGAGCCCGGCGGCGGGGGCTTGCGCCTCGGTCAAGGGCAGCAAGGCGCCCTTGTTGGTTTTGAAGCGGGCCGCGATTTCCTCGGGCGGAGCAAGGCCTTCGGTTGCCAAATAACAGGCCAGCGCGAAGCGCACCGCGATCGGATCGTCGGCCAGCCGGTGAACGGCGGCGGCATCGACCGTCGGCGGCATTTTCAGCGCGGGAAAAACCGGCGGGCGCAGATACGGTCCCATCGCCCCGATCTCGGGCTCGGGCGCCGGTTCGGCGGCGGGCACCGGGGGCGGGGCGGCGGCGGGTTTTTCCTCGGGCGCGGGTTTGATCAGTTTCGCGTACCACGGCTCCAAGCCCGGACGCCCGACGATGTCGATCGGCTCGATCCCCGCCACCTCCACTTGGCAGGCGGACAGGCCGAGGGTCAGCGCGGCGAAGAGGAAACGGCGTGGCGAAAACATGCGCGCATTGTCCCCGTGGCATCGGTGGCGGGCAAGTCAATATTGCGTCTCGAAGGGTATTCGGGGCACTATGACGGTGATGCTTCCGTTTTTCATCTCACATCTTTCCGGGTCCTTGGGTTATGGCGGGGTTGCGCTTGTCGTCGCCCTGGAAAGCATGGGGGTGCCGTTGCCGGGCGAAACCACGCTGGTCTTGGCGGCCGTCTATGCGGGCGGCACCGGCGATTTGGCGATCGGCGGGGTCGTCGCCAGCGCCGCCCTGGGCGCCATCCTCGGCGACAATGTCGGCTACTGGCTGGGGCGGGAATACGGTTTCCGGCTGCTGCTGCGCACCCGGGGGCGGTTCGGCATAACCGCGTCACGCATCAAGCTGGGCCAATATCTGTTCTTGCGGCACGGGACCAAGGTGGTGTTCTGGGGCCGCTTCGTCGCCTTACTGCGCGTGCTGGCCGCCGTGCTGGCCGGGGTCAACCGGATGCCATGGCGCAGCTTCGTTCTGGCCAACATGGCCGGTGGCGTGGTTTGGGCCAGCCTGTTTGGCTTCGGGGCGTACCAATTGGGCGATCAGGCGCGCCGGTTGGCCGGTCCGGCGGGGTGGGTCGTGCTGGGGGTCGCCTTGATCGGCTTCATTGCCGCCGGGCGGGTCGTCAAGCACCACCACGCCCGGTTCGAGGCCGAGGCGGAAAAAGCGCTGCCGGGGCCGTTGGCCGGGGTTGGCTAACGGGAAATAACCACCGAACAGGGGATGGTTTCGATCGCCCAATCGGTTCCGGCCGGGACCACCAAGATCGCCTCGGCGGGCAGGCGGTTCAGGCAGCCGGGAAAGGTTCCGGCGCTGACATGGGTCAGTTCCAGGTTCCGCGCTGCGGGGCATAGGCGGGCCGCCGCCTCCAGCGGGATCAAGCGCAGGGGATCGTTTTCGGGGATCACCAGCCCGACTTGGGCCGACAGCCGCCCGGCGGCGGCCAGGGCGCGGCCGGCGGCTTCGGTGCCGTCCCACAGGACCACGACCGGCCCGGCGGCGGGGCCACGGCTGAGCAGCACCGGAACGGCGGCGCGGGCGGCCAAAATCCGGGCGACCGCGCCCAGGCGGGGCCGTGATCCGGCGGCCGCGCGGCCCGACCAGCCCAGGCAGATCAGATCGGCGCCCTGGGCGGCATCCAGCAATTCCGCCTCGACCCGGCCGCGCCGGACGATGAAGCTGCGGGCCGGGCCTTGGGCTTCGTCGAACGCCTTGCGTGCCGCCGCCGATTGCAGCTCCAGCATGGCGGCGACCAGCGCTTCGTCCATGTCGTGGCTGTGGGGCGGGGTCAGCGAAAAACCCTGGGCCATCGGATGCGCCGCCAGCCGGACGATGTTGATGTCTTCCACGAAAACCGCGTCAAGGGCCGCATCCACGCGTTCCGCCAAGGCGACCGCCGACCGCAACGCCATCCGGCTGAACGGGCTGGCATCGATGCCGACCAGGATGCGCCGGAGCGTCATTATCGGTGGCCCCTCGGTCGCCGGGCGGGCGCATCCGCGCCCTTCGCTCTCGCGCCACCGCGGTCGCGGCGGGTTAACGGGTCGCCGGCGGAAGGGGATGCCGGTATCATTCGTCGTCACCGTCGTCGTTGTCGGCGGTGGTTTCGGGGCGGCGGCGGTGGCGGCGCGGCGGGCCGTTCTCGAAGGATTTACGGGTGAACGAGGTCAGGCGCGCCATCACCTTGCGGTAAATGGTTCCGGGCGGGTACTCGCCGCGCTCGTCCTTGATCCCGGCGGCAAGGCCGGTCAGGCGGTGGATGCCCTGCTCGACGGTCTCGATCGGCCAGACCGCGAACAGGCCGTGCGAACAGGCCTCGACCACGTCGGCGCGCAGCATCAGGTTCTTGACGTTGGTGGCCGGGATCAGCACCCCTTGCTCGCCGGTCAGGCCGCGCGCCCGGCAGATGTCGAAAAAGCCCTCGATCTTCTCGTTGACGCCGCCGATCGCCTGGACCCGTCCGAATTGATCGACCGAGCCGGTGACCGCCAAGCCCTGGCGGATCGGCACGTCGGCCAGGGCCGACAACAGTGCGTACAGTTCGGTCGATGAAGCCGAATCGCCCTCGACCCCGCCATAGGATTGTTCGAACACCAGACTGGCCGACAGCGCCAGCGGCCGGTCCGCCCCGAAATGCGAGGCCAGGAACGACGAAAGGATCAAAACCCCCTTGCCGTGCAGCGGTCCGCCCAGCTGGACCTCGCGCTCGATGTCGATGACGTCGCCCTTGCCCGGACGCACCCGCGCGGTGATCCGCGACGGCCGCCCGAAGGCGAAATTGCCCAGTTCCAGCACCGCCAGCCCGTTGATCTGGCCGGTTACCGCGCCCTCGGTGGCGATATGCACGGTGCCGCGTTCGATTTCTTCCCGGACATGCTCGCGTACCCGGTCCTGGCGGTACAAGGCGGCGTCGATTGCTTGGGTAACGTGGCGCACGCCGACCACGGCGGCCCCGTCCTGGCCCGCCCAGTAATCGGCCTCGCGCACCAGATCGGCGAGGCTGGCCATGTGGGTCGACAGCCGTTCGGAATCCTCGACGTCGCGGCCTGCGCGTTCGACCACGCGGGCGACGGCGAAGCGGTCCAACGGTTTCAGGTTTTCCTTGCGCGCCAAGGTCGCCACCGATCGGGCCAGCCCGATCACCGCGGCGCCGCCGCGGCTCATCCGCCAGTCGAAATCGGCCGCCACCTTGAACAGCTCGGAAAATTCCGGGTCGTAATGGGCCAGCATGTAATACAGCATCGGGTCGCCGACCAGCACGACCTTGACGTCCAGCGGGATCGGCTCCGGTTCCAGCGTGGTGGTGCCCAACAGCCCCAAGGATTGGCCCGGCGGCTCGATGCGGATCTCGAACGAGCGCAATGCCCGCTTCAAATCCTCCCACGCGAAGGGCTGGATCAGCAGGCGGTGGGCGTCCATCACCAGATAGCCGCCGTTGGCGTCGTGCAGGGCGCCGGATTTGATCAGATTGAAATCGGTGATCAAGGCGCCGAAATGGGCGAAATGCTCGATCCGGCCGATCAGGTTGGGCTGGGTCGGATGGGGAACGTGAACCACCGGGGCGCCGGTCTTGTCGGCGTTGTCGACCAGCACATTGACCCGGTAGCGCCGCCCGCCGCCCTCGATGCCGTCGCGCCGCCGGGGGCGTTGGCGATTGCCGCCGTCCTCGGACTCGTCGGTCAGGAAATCGCCCGCATTGTCGGCGACGTCGGCGGCGACCGCCTCCAGATAGGTGGCAACCTCGGGCAGATCGGCGTATTTGGCGCGGATCTCCTCCATCAAATGCGAGACGGCGTAGGACACCACCTCAAGGTCCATCTCGCGCAGCTTGGCGCGGGTTTCGCGCTCCCACAGCGGGATCTGTTTCAGGGTTTCCTCAAGCCGGTCTTGCAGCTGGCTCAGCTCGTGCTTGAAGGTCTCCTGCTCGGCCTCGGGCAGGGTTTTGAAATCGTCGGGGGCGATCACCTCGCCGTTCTTCATCGGCGCCAGGGCAAGGCCGACCGGCGTGCGGATCATCGCGACACTTTTGGCCGCCGCTTCCTCGTGCACCTCGTGGAAGGCGGCTTCCTGGCGTTCCTTCAGCGCCTCCTCGACGACGCGGCGCTTGTTGCGGTATTCCTCGGTCTCGAAGGCGGCGGGGATGGCGACGCCCAGTTCCTCGACCAGCGCTTCCATGTCCTTGCGCAGGCCGCGCGCGCGGCCCGCGGGCAGGCGCAACGCCTTGGGCTTGTGCGAATCCTCGAAATTATTGACGTAAGCCCAGTCGGACGGCACGGCCCGCGTGGCCGCCGCCTGTTCCAAATGGCGCATCACCAAGGTGCGCCGTCCGGTTCCCTCCGGCCCCAAGGCGAACAGGTTGAAGCCCCGGTGGTTCATGCCGATCGCGAAGCGGATCGCCTCGACCGCGCGGTCCTGGCCCAGCGGTTCGTCGCTGTCGGGAAGGTCGGCGGTGGTCTCGAAGGGCAGCGAGGCGGGATCGCAGGCGCGGCACAGGTGATCCGGGGAAAGGGCCTTGGGAACGGCGATACGCTTACCGGACATCAGCATTCATCCTCGATGCGTTCCATGTCCTCGTCGCTGAATCCGAAATGGTGCCCGATCTCGTGGATCAGCACATGCTTGACAAGGCTGACCAGATCTTCCGAGGTTTCGCACCAGTAATCCAGGATGGGGCGGCGGAACAGCAAGATGACGTCGGGTGTTACCGGCGTGTCGGCGGCGCTTTGGCGGGTCAGCGCGGTGCCCCGGTACAGACCGAGAAGGTCGAACGGACTTTCCAGGTCCATTTGGGTCTCGATCTCCTCGTCGGGGAATTCCTCGACCCGGATCACCACGTCGGCGGCGGGCAGGCGCAATTCGCCGGGAATTTCGGCGAAGGCGGCCGCGGCGATGGTCTCGATATCGGCCAGCGTCGGCGGAGCGTTGAAGTGGGGGATAACTCGGCTCATGGCGATAAGCTTATACAAAGGACCGCCGACGGTGAAGCCGTTTACAGCGGCGCCGGGAAGTGGAATCATGCGGGCCCGCTCGATGGCCCAAGGTTGCTCCATGATCGTGTCGCGTTTTGCCGTTGCCCTGCTGGTGTTTATCGTGGCGGCGCCGCCGCTTGGGGCGCAAGTGCCCGCTAGTCACGATCATAAGGCCGCCGTCGAACACAAACCCTCGGTGGCCGAGCTGGCGGCGCGCGGCGACGGCGATGCGCAGTATCAGATGGGCCTAGCCGCCCTGGGGGGCGCCAAAAAGGTCCGCAAGGATGCCGGCGCCGCCCTGATGTGGTTCGGGCTGGCCGCCTTCAACGGCAATGCGGCCGCCGCCGTCGATGCGGCGCGGCTGTTCGAAACCAATGGCGACATGGCGGCGGCGGCGCGCTGGTGGTACCGCGCCGGGCAACTGGGCGACCATTTGGCGCGCGACCGTTTTCTCGAGCGTTTCGTCAACGGCGATATTCCTGGGCTGGGCGGTTTGGCCGGGGCGTCGTGGCTGGCCGAGCGGGCCGAGGCGGGGGACCGCGCGGCGGTACTGGCGCTGGGCGACGCGTTCGCCTTCGGGCGCGAGGTTCCGGTCGATCTGGCCTGGGCCGAACGCTGGTACGCCGAGGCGGCACTATCGGGCGACGTGGAAGGGATGTTCCGTTTGGGCCGTCTGGACCTGTTCCGGCCCGCCCAATGGCGGGCGCCGTCCAAGGAAACCGACCACGACGGTCATTGGCAGGGTCCGGTTTACTGGCCGCTGCGGGCGCAAGCGCGCGACAAGGACAGCGGCGAATACGATCTCGGCCGCAAGGCCGAGGCGGGCGAGCTCGACATCGATCCCAAATTGCTGAGCTGGGGCCGGCCCGGCATGGTGCAGGCGGAATACTGGCTACGCGAGGCGGCGGAACGCGGGCATGTCGGTGCCCAGGCATTGCTGGGTCAAGCCTATCTGGACGGCACCGAGTTGCCGCTTGATGTCGTCGGGGCCGCGTCGCTCTTGCAGGCGGCGGGGTCGGCCGGGCATGTCGGCGCGCTTGAGCGGGTGGCGATGATGGCGGCCAAGGGGCAGGGTTTCCCCGGCGGCGATCCGGTGCGCGCATGGGTCAGTCTGGATCTGGCGGCGGCGTTGGGTGACGGCGAGGCGGCCGCCGAACGCGATCATTTCGGCTCGACGATCGGCCCCCGGGTCTTGGCCCGTGCCCGGCAGATGGCGCAAGATATCCGCGCCCTGCGTTTCCCCGTTACGGCCCCGGCGGGTGAGGCGCCGACGGTCGAGGACGCGGCCCCCGCCGACCCCGTCACGACAGAAACTGCTCCGCAATAATCCGTTCCTCAAGGTTGTGTTCGGGGTCGAACAACAAGGATAGGCTGATCGAGCGATCCTCGCTCACCTCGACTTGGGCGACGTCGCGCACCTCGAAGGTGTCGGCGACGGCGCCGACCGGCCGCTTGGCACCTTCCCGGATCTCGAAGCAGACTTTCGCGGTTTTCGGCAGCAGCGCGCCGCGCCAGCGCCGGGGGCGAAAGGCGCTGATCGGCGTGAGAGCAAGAATGTCGGCGCCCAGCGGAATGATCGGGCCGTGCGCCGACAGGTTATAGGCGGTCGAGCCCGCCGGGGTGGCCAGCAAGATGCCGTCGCAGATCAATTCCTCGATGCGGATCACGCCATCGACCTCGATGCGCAATTTGGCGGCCTGTCCGGTTCGGCGGAACAGCGACACCTCGTTGATCGCCAGCGCCTCGACGCTGCTGCCGTCCATCCCCAGCGCCTTCATCCGCAAGGGGTGCAAGGTGACCTTCTGCGCCCGGCGCAGGCGCTGGAACAGCCCGTCCTCGCGGTAGGTGTTCATCAAAAAGCCGACGCTGCCCCGGTTCATCCCGAAAATCGGCACGTCGCGCCCGATGAAGCGGTGCAGGGTGGACAGCATCGCGCCGTCGCCGCCCAAGGCCACCACGATATCGGCCTCCTCGACATCGACCGACGGATACAGCCGGATCAAGCGGGCGAGGGCCGCCTGGGCGGCCTCGGCCTCCGAGGCGACGAAGCTTACCTTCAAGGATGGATCAGGCATGCGGCGAAACGCCCCCCGAAAACAAAGACGGCGGAAAAAGGCGATGGTCCGCCTTTTTCCGCCGTGATGTTACATCACAGTCTGAACCGCACTTACGATCCCTTCGACCGGCCGGCGATGATTTCGTCGGCGACCTGACGGGGGACCGGCTCGTAGTGCGAGAACTCCATCGTGTACGAGGCGCGGCCGCTGGTCATGCCGCGCAGCTGGCCGATATAGCCGAACATTTCGTTCAGGGGCACATTGGCCTCGACCGCGATGTTGGCGCCGCGTTCCAGCTGGCCCAGGATCATGCCGCGGCGACGGTTGATGTCGCCGATGACGTCGCCCAGGTAATCCTCGGGCGACACCACTTCGACCTTCATCACCGGTTCGAGGATGATCGGCGAAGCCTTGCGCATGCCTTCGCGGAAGCACGCCTTGGCGGCGATTTCGAAGGTCAGGGCGTTCGAGTCGACGTCGTGGTACTTGCCGTCCACCAGCCGGGCGCTGAAGTCCACGGTGGGATAGCCGGCCAGCACGCCGTCTTCCTTTTGCAGGGTCAGACCCTTTTGCACCGACGGCACGTATTCCTTGGGCACCGAGCCGCCGACGGTTTCGTCGATGAACTTGAAGCCCTCGCCGCGTTCCTGCGGCGCGAAGACGATCTTGACCTCGGCGAACTGACCCGAACCACCGGTTTGCTTCTTGTGGGTGTAGGTGTATTCGCAAGGCGCGGTGATGGTTTCGCGGTAGGCGACCTGGGGCTTGCCCATGTTGCCTTCCACGCCGAATTCGGTCCGCATGCGGTCGAGGGTGACTTCGAGATGCAGTTCGCCCATGCCGCGCAGAATGGTCTGGCCGGTTTCACGGTCGGTTTCCAGACGCAGCGAGGGGTCGGCACGCACCATCTTGCCCAGGGCCGCGCTGAACTTCTCCAGATCGGCCTTGGCCTTGGGTTCGACCGACACGCTGATCACCGGGTCGGGGAAACGCATGCGTTCCAGCACCACCGGGGCGGAGGCGTCGCACAAGGTGTCGCCGGTTTCGGTTTCTTGCAGCGAGACCAGCGCGATGATGTCGCCCGCGCGGGCTTCCTCGATCGCGTGGGGTTCCTTGGCGAACATTTCGACCATGCGGCCGATCTTTTCGCGCTTGCCGCGCGTGCTGTTGACCACCGAGGCACCCTTGGCCAGCACGCCCGAATAGACGCGCACGAAGGTCAAGGCACCGTAGGCGTCGTTGATCACCTTGAAGGCCAGGGCCGAGAAGGGCTCGTCGTCCGAGCACTTACGCTCGCCGTTCGGCTCGCCATCGGCGTCCACGGTCTTGATGGCTTCGACGTCGGTCGGCGCGGGCAGCAGATCGACCACCGCGTCCAGCACCTGCTGCACGCCCTTGTTCTTGTAGGACGAGCCGCACAGGACGGGGAAGAAGGCGCCGGTCAGGGTGCCCTTGCGCAGGCAGGCGCGCAGAACGTCGGGGCTGGGGTCTTCGCCGGTTTCGAGATAGGCCTCCATCGCGGCTTCGTCTTGTTCCAGCGCGGTGTCGATCAGTTCTTGGCGGGCGGTCTTGACGCTGGCCAGAATGTCCAGGTCTTCCTTCACCGTGATGTTCAGGTGCTTGGCCAGCGCGTCGGCATCGACCTCAAGGCTGTCCCATTGGGCGTCCTTGTCGTCGGAGTTCCAGACCAGGGCCTTCATCTCGACCAGATCGATCATGCCGCGGAAATTGTCTTCCGAGCCCAAGGGCAGTTGGACGGGCAGCGGACGGGCACCCAGACGGGTACGGATCATGCTGACGCAACGGGTGAAGTTGGCGCCGCTGCGGTCCATCTTGTTGACGTAGCACATCCGGGGCACGCCGTAATTGTCGGCCAGACGCCAGTTGGTTTCCGACTGCGGCTCGACGCCCGCGACACCGTCGAACACCACGACCGCGCCGTCCAGCACGCGCAACGAACGGTTCACCTCGATGGTGAAGTCGACGTGGCCGGGGGTGTCGATGATGTTGATCTTCTTGTCGCGCCAGAACGCGGAAACGGCGGCGCTTTGGATCGTGATGCCGCGCTTTTGTTCCTGTTCAAGGTAATCGGTGGTGGTCGAGGTCTTCAGGTCCTTGGTGTCGTGGATGTCCACGATGGTGTGCTTACGACCGGTGTAATACAGGATCCGCTCGGTCGTCGTCGTCTTGCCGGCGTCGACGTGGGCGATAATGCCGATATTGCGGATATCAGAGAGAGCGGTTTGGCGGGCCATGGACCTGTTCCGTGCGGAGTTGTTCAAAAAAAGCGGTTTTCCCAAACGGGAAAGCTCGCCCCGAACACTAGGCCCGGCGCGGCGCGCGATTGTCTAGCAGAGTTTGGGGCGGTTGGCTACCGGGCAAAATTGTTGCACCGGCGAGTGCCCGGTCCAGGCATGGGCAACCGGTGCCAGCCGCCATTGCGGCGGCGGCCAAGCGCCCGGACGGGCGCGCCCGGCGAGGGACATAAACGATGTCACGCCAAAGGTAACGCCACGGAAATCCGCAAGCCGCCCAACGGCGAGGGCGACGCCTCGATCCGGCCGCCGTGCGCTTCGACCAGATTGCGGGTGACCGCAAGGCCGATGCCGGTGCCGCCGCTCCGCACGCCCGGCGCGCGGTAGAACCGTTCGAACAGGCGGGGGAGCGATTCCACGGGCACCGAGGGCGCGGTGTCGTCGAACGTCAGGCCGAGATGGCCGCCCTCCGCCCGCCACGCGATGTTCAGGCGTCCGCCGGAATCGGTGTAGCGCAGGCTGTTTTGCAAAAGATTGGCGAAGATTTGCCGCAGCCGCGCCGGATCGCCGCGCACGACCGGGCCGCCGCCCTCGGGCGCGGTCCACTCGATCGCCAGACCGGCCGCCTCGAACGGGCGGCGGAAGGCGCCGACCACGCCATCAAGCAAATCCAGCGGCGCCGCCGGATTGGTGGCGCAATCCAGTTGCCCGGCATCGGCGCGGGCCAGGGTGTGCAGATCCTCGACCAGACGCGATAGCCCGGTCACCTGCTGGTGCAGGCTGTCGAACTGCTTCGGGGTCGCTTCCAGCAGGCCGTCCTGCATCGCCTCGATCTGGCCTTGCAGCACCGAGATCGGGGTGCGCAATTCGTGCGCGATGTCGCTCATCCATTGACGCAGCAGCCCTTCCATCCGCTCCTTGTCGGCCAGACGCAGGCGTTCGGACGCCTCTGCCCGGGCGCGTTCCTCGGCGAAATTGCTGGTCCAGCGCGCCCGCTCGCAGACCAAGCGGATCACCGCCTCGTGGTGGGTCGAGGTGTGCAGGAACAACTGCTGGAAATCGCCGCGGGTGACCAGGAAAACCTGGGTCGTGCCGTTCCCCGAGGCCACCGCGTCGGCGCTGCGCGGCAGATCGTCGAGCAGCGCGATTTCGCCGAACACCGACCCTGGCGGCAAGGTATTCATGACGTGGCCCGAGACCCCAATCTGAATTTCACCGGTCAACACGCAAAAAAGAAAATCGCCGACATCGCCCTTGCGGAACAACACCTCGCCGGGCGGCAAATTCACCGTGCGCCCGCGTTGGATCACGGCGCCGAGAACGTCATCGGGCAACACCTGAAACAACGGGTGGGTGGTCAGCGTGCGGCGGATGGTGTCGAAGTTCGCGGAGGACGGCATGGGGTGGATCGTATCACCGATTCGCGAGTGGGGGGACGGCTGTTTATGCCGGATACGTGCCTGTCCATTTCATTCCGGGGGCTGCGAACTGGCCCTGAAACCACCGTTATGGAGAACCAGGGTCCTCTGCGCAGGTTGTGTAGTGTTCCCTGTGTTGGGAGAAGTATCGGCTGAGATAATATTCGGTCGCCAGATTGACCATTATCTGCGGAGGAATGCATTTATTATATAGGACGGTATCCGCTATGATGCGGCGGAATTCCTTGCTCTCCGGGTTACTGCGGTACGTGTGCCCGTCATATTGGGAAACAAACGCCCATAACAACCCAAGGGCCAAGATCTCGGTTCCGCGTTGTATGCCCGCGGAAACGCGGGCGGGGAGGGTTTGGACAACATCCTCCAACAAGGAAATGAGGGAGAGAGTCGCCGCCGGCACGAATTCCAGAAGCGTCCGATCCGAGGGCAGCGGCCGTTTCCCGATCCTAGACGAGGCGTAAATGATGAGAAACGTCACGATGAGCGACGTTCCCAACACGACCGTCCTGGCCGACAAATGCCGCCTCAATCGCCCGCAGGCGATGACGATGGCGAGGCACGCCGCGACCGCGACCGCGACCGACACCTGGGACGGGAGATACATCTCGACAAAGCTGACGATGACGGCATGAAAGAAATCGCCGGACGAACCGAATAGCGGCTTCCCCGGCTTGGAAATCATATACATGCCGAACAGAGGCCAAATCGTGAAGAGCATCCAAAAGCCGATGCCGCGCCATAGCCTTCGGCCGTTGTCTCCGGTGCGCAGAAATGAAAAAACGTTACGAATGCCCCCGGCGTTCGCGACGCACCTGTGGGTGTTTTCGGCTAAAATGACCGATGCGTAAAAAACAAGGGTCGGGAAGAGGCTGTACATGGACAACGCCAACGACGACAACATAACAACATAGGATCTCTCGTCTTTTTTGACGAAATAATATTCAACGAGTCCGAATTGCACCAGCGATGCCGAAATGGCGTATCCCCTAGCCATTGAAAAATACTCGATCAGTATCCCGTTAAGCACGCAAAGCGCCAACGAAAAGTATTTACAGCGAACGCGTTGAACGAGCCTGTAGGTCGCATACAGATACGGCACGGACATGGCGATGCTTGGTAAGCGGGTGACGACCTCATCATCGCCGCCGATGACCGTGGCGAAATGCATCAAAATGGAATTGAGGGGGTGGTTGTTGGCCAGGTTCGGCGTCGCGAACGCCCTCGCATTAAAGGCGTAGACATACAGCGAGTATGCCTCGTCAAACGTCAGGGCCGAGGTCGCCGCCCGGACGATAATGAGCGCGAAGATTATCGCAAGGGACGAGATAATGGCGATCTTATCGAGGTCCAGTGACTGAACGTCTCGCCGATCGTTCATGTGCATGATTATCCGCCATTTCAAGGACGGACGGCCGATCCGCCCCCTGATTTGGCGCCAGAATAGTCAAATTCCGGCCCAATCGGAAGGCAAAAGAGCGTGATGGCCGCTGGGAACGGCGCTTGAGCCGCTCGATTTCGGTGTTCGGACGCGTTCCGTGGGGCTTCGAACCCGAGCGCCGTTCGCCCACCCTTTAACCACTTCCCCCGGCTGCCCTGCTGCCTCTTTTTTCCGCACAAATCCAGGGGGTTTTCAGGTAGGGCGTTTCCACCCTGAAACCGACCCGACCCCACCCGTTCGGGTGTTGCATTCAAGTCTTTTCATGAACACAAATGGCGGGTTCGCCCGAGGCCGCGTGCCGGGGCATCCGAATTTTCAGAAAGGACTTTGCTTCCATGTCCGTTTCGTTGACCCGTCGCCGCGCCATCACCGTGCTCGCCGCAGCCGCCGGGCTGCCGCTGCTTCTCAAGGCGGGGCGGGCCGAGGCCCGGGTGGTTGAATGGCAAGGCACCACGCTGGGTGCCCCCTCGACCATCCGCCTGTTCGCCACCGACGAGGCCAAGGCCCACGCGGCGATCGAGGCCGGTCTGGCCGAACTGGCCCGGCTGGAAACGATTTTCAGCGTCTACCGCGCCGACACCACCATCTCGGCGCTGAACCGCGACGGGCGGGTGAACGCCGCCCCGGCCGAGTTCGTCGAGCTGCTGACCCGCTCGCTGTCCTTGGCCGACATCACCGGCGGTTTGTACGATCCGACCGTGCAGCCGGTGTGGCAGACCTATTTCCGCCATTTCACCCAGGCCCATCCCGACGCCAATGGCCCCTCGGCCGACAGCGTGAAGGCGGCTTTGGACCTGGTCGGCTGGCATAACGTGCGCATCGATGGGCGCGACGTTGCCTTCGCCCGTCCGGGCATGGGGTTGACCCTGAACAGCGGCGGCCAGGGCTATATCACCGACAAGGTGGCGATGGTCCTGCGCGGCTTCGGGTTCGAGAACATGTTGGTCGATATGGGCGAACCCCGCGCGCTGTCCACCAAGCCCGACGGCTCGGCCTGGAAGATCGGCATCGCCAATCCGGCCGATCCCTCGAAGGCGGTGGCCGAGGTCGACGTGGTCGATAAATGCGTCGCCACCTCGGGCGGCTACGGCACGATTTTCGACGAAGCGGGCCGCTTCACCCACATCATCAACGCGCGCACCGGGCAAACCGCTCCGATGCTCGAAGGGGTGTCGGTGATCGCGCCGAACGCGTTCACCGCCGATGGTCTGTCCACCGCCATGCTGCTGGCCCCGGTCGAGAACCGCGCCGCCATCTTGAAGGCGGCGGGCGGCGAGCGGGCGATCTATGTCACGCCGGACGGCGTGACCGCGACGGTCGATGCCTAAGCCTTGATGGACCCCACCCGGAACCGTGATCTGATCGAGGGAATCGCCCGGGTGGTGTCGGTCGAGGGCGGCGTCGCCGTCCTTGAACCGGAACAAACCACCGCCTGCGGCCACTGCGTTTCGGCCTCGGTCTGCGGTCAAAAGGGCGGGTTGGGCGACCGGCTGGTGGCCCGGCGGTTCGAGGTTCCGGGCGACGGCTTGGCGGTCGGCGAACGGTGGGTGATCGGAATTTCGGAGCGGTCTTTGCTCCGCGCTTCGATGGCGGCGTATGGATTGCCGCTGTTGACCCTGCTGGGGGGCGGCGTCGCCGCCCAGGCGATGGGGGCGGGTGACGGGGTTTCGGCCCTGGCGTCGGTCGGCGGATTGGGGATTGGTTTCTTGCTCGCCCGCTGGCGGGCGCGGAGTTTGGAGGACGGCGGCGATCTTTCGCCGACCCTCTTGCACCGCGCCGGGTCAGGGGACATGTGTCATACGGAATAAGGACAGCGTGACATGCGCGATCTGATATTGCTGATTGTCGGGGCGGCCCTGGTCAACAACGTGGTGTTGGCCCGGTTCTTGGGGTTGTGCTCGTTCATGGGCGTGACGACCAAGATCGATACCGCGGTCGGCATGGGCATGGCGACCACCTTCGTGATCACCGTGTCGTCGATGGGCGACTGGGCGATCGAGCGGTTCTTGCTGATGCCCTTCGATCTGGGCTATTTGCGCACCGTCACCTTTATCTTGGTGATCGCGGCGGCCGTGCAGTTCACCGAAATGGTGATCCGCAAGGTGTCGCCCGCCTTGTTCCAAACACTCGGCATCTACCTGCCCTTGATCACCACCAACTGCGCCGTGCTGGGCGTGGCCTTGCTGTTGGTCGAAGGCAAGATGAACTTCATTCAAAGCACGGTGTTCGCCTTTGCCTCGTCGCTGGGCTACAGCTTGGTGATGGCGATCTTCGCGGGCCTGCGCGAGCGGATCGCGCTGGCCGACGTGCCGCGCTTGTTCGCCGGTCCGCCCGTGGGGTTCGTCACCGCCAGCTTGCTGGCGATGGCCTTCATGGGCTTTTCCGGCATGAGCGCCAACTAGGAGATCGGGTCATGATTCTCGCTGTCGGCAGTCTCGCCGCGATGGGCACCGCGCTGGGTGCTCTTCTCGGCATCGCGTCGCGCTATCTCGCGGTCGAGGAAAACCCGATCGAGTTGGAGTTGGCGGCCCTGCTGCCCGGATCGCAATGCGGTCAGTGCGGCTATGTCGGTTGCGCCCAAGCCGCCAAGGCCTTGGCCGCGCACGAGGCGCCGGTCACCCTGTGCCCGCCCGGCGGCAAGGCCGTGGCCGAGGCGCTGGCCAAGAAGCTGGGGGTCACCGCCGATCTGTCCGAGCACGAGGAGCATGTTCCCTCGATCGCCTATATCGACGAAAGCCTGTGCCTGGGCTGCCTGCGCTGCGCTCAGGAATGCTCGGTCGATGCCATCGTCGGCGCCGCCAAGCAAATGCACACGGTGATCGCCGAGGCCTGCCATGGGTGCGGCAAGTGCGAGCCGGTGTGCAACACCATGGCGATCACGCTTAAGCCCATCCCCAAGACCGTGGCGACGTGGTATTGGCCCAAGCCCGGCGGTTCGGTGCATTAAAGGATAGGACACCATGAAATTGTTCCCCGTCCGCGGTGGCATCCACCCCGACTACCGCAAGGATGCGACGAGCGAAAAGCCGATCGTCGCCCTGCCGATGCCGGCGGTTCTTCATATCTTGCTGCAACAGCATATCGGTGCCTCGGCCGAAGCCGTGGTGAGCGAGGGGCAGCATGTCAAGAAGGGCGAGCTGCTGGGCCGCGCCCAAGGGGCGGTGTCCGCCCCGGTGCATGCGCCGACCTCGGGTTTGATCAAGGCGGTGACTCGTTGCCCGGCCCCGCATCCGTCGGGTCTGGATCAGCTGACCGTGGTGCTGGAACCCGATGGCAAGGACGAATGGGGTGATCTGCTGCCGCCGATCAAGGATCCCTTCGCCGCGACCACCGACGAAATCGCGCTGCGGGTTGCCGCCTGCGGCATCGTCGGTTTGGGCGGGGCGACCTTCCCGTCGTCGGTCAAGCTCAATCTCGGCAAGATCCACAAGCTGGAAATGCTGCTGCTGAACGGCGCCGAGTGCGAGCCCTACCTGACCTGCGACGACCGCGTGATGCGCGAGTTCGCCGACGAGGTGGTGGATGGGGCCCGCATCATGGCGCACGCGCTGGGCACGCCCAAGATCGTCATCGGCATCGAAAGCAACAAACCCGCCGCGATCAAGGCGATGACCGCCGCGGCCGAAAAGGTCACGGGCGTCGTGGTGGCGCCGGTGCCGGTGCAGTATCCGATGGGATCGGAACGCCATTTGGTGCAGGCGATCACCGGCCGTGAAACCCCGATCCGCAAGTTGACCGCCGATATCGGCGTCGTTGTCCACAACGTCGCCACGGCGCGCGCCATTCATCACGCGGTGCGCTTCGGCCGCCCGCTGATCAACCGGGTGGTGACGGTCGGCGGCGGCGCGGTCGCCGAGGGCAAGAATATCGAGGCGCCGATCGGCGCCGACGTGCAGGATCTGATCCGCTTCTGCGGTGGCCTGCGCGAGAGCGCGCACCGCTTCGTCAATGGCGGGCCGATGATGGGCCAGCCGCTGCCGTCCTTGAACGTGCCGGTGATCAAGGGGATGTCGGGCATCCTGGCCCTGACCAAAAAGGAAGCCAACGAACACGCGCCGCAGCCCTGCATCCGCTGCGGGTCGTGCGTCACCACTTGCCCCTGCGGGTTGGTGCCGGTCGAAATGGCCGCCTTTATCCGCAACGACAAGCTCGACATGGCGGCGCGCTCCGGCGTGCAGGATTGCTTCTCGTGCGGCAGCTGCTCGTGGATTTGCCCGTCGCATATCCCGCTGGTGCATTACTTCAACTACGCCAAGGGCGCGCTTGCCGCCCAAGACCGCGACGCCCGTAAAATCGACCGCACCAAGACCCTGGTCGAGGCGCGCAACGCCCGCCTGGAGAAAGTGGCCGAGGCCAAACGCGCCGCCGCCGCCGCCCGCAAGGCGAAAACCGCAACCCCCGAGTCCGACAAGGCCAGCGCATGACCATGCTCCCGGAGAAAAGCGGCCCATTCACCCACGCCGAAACCAGTGTCACGCGAACGATGACGCTGGTGATGGCGGCCCTGGTGCCGGCCACCCTGTTCGACGCCTGGCTGTTCGGCTGGCCGGCGATCTTTTTGTTCATCACCACCGTGGGCTCGTGCATGGCGCTGGAAGCGCTGTGCTTGAACCTGCAAGGCAAGCCGTTCGACCGCGCCTTGTCCGACGGTTCGGCCGCCTTGACCGGCTGGTTGCTGGCGATGAGCCTGCCGCCGTGGGCGCCCTGGTGGGTGGCCTTCATCGCGGCGGTGTTCGCGATCTGCGTCGCCAAGCACATCTTCGGCGGCTTGGGTCAGAACGTCTTCAACCCGGCGATGGTCGGGCGTATCGCGGTGCTGGTGTCGTTCCCGGTGCAATTGACCGCGTTCCTGGCGCCGCATCCGCTGTTCGCGGCGGCTTCGCCGGGCTTCATGGAAAGCTTGACCATCACCTTCGGTCACGCGGCCAGCCTGGATTCGGTCAGCGCCGCCTCGGCGCTCGGCTTCATCAAGACGGAATTGTCGCGCGGCGTGCCGGTTTCGGAATCGCTGACCAAGATCCCCGATTTGATGGACATGGCGATGGGTGCCCGCGCGGGCAGCTTCGGCGAAACCTCGGCGGTGCTGATCTTGTTGGGCGGCCTGTTCCTGATGGCCAAGAAGATCATTTCCTGGCACATCCCGGTCACCGTGATGGGCACCTTGTTCCTGATGGGCAGCCTGTTCAACGCGGTCGATCCCGGCCGGTTCGAGCCGGGCTGGTTCCATCTGGTGTCGGGGGCCACTTTCCTGGGCGCCTTCTTCATCGCCACCGACTATGTGACGTCGCCGGTCTCGAAAGAGGGGCAGCTGGTCTATGGCTTCGGCATCGGTCTGCTGACCTGGGTGATCCGCACCTTCGCGGGCTATCCCGAGGGCATGGCCTTCGCCGTTCTGCTGATGAACGCCTTGGCGCCGATCATCGACCATAACATCCGGCCGCGTGCCTTCGGTCGCACGCGCAAGGGCGAGCCTCTGGCCGTCAGGGGGGATCAATGAGCAGCAGCAACAAGCCGTCGTGGGTGCACGCGGCCGTTCTGGGGATTTTCTGCCTGGGTTTCGGCGCCATGCTGGCCTTGACCAACGAGCTGACCTCGGACGAGATCAAGGCCCGGCGGATCGAGGACAAGCAGAACTCGCTGGCCCAAGTGATTCCCGCCGCGATCCATGACAACAACCCGGTCACGGACGTGGTCACCCTGGTCAATGACGAGGGCAAGGACATCACCGTCTACCGCGCCACGATGGGCGGCAAGGTCAGCGGCGTGGCCTATGAAATCACCGGCTCGGGCTATGCGGGCGAGATCAAGCTGATGATCGGCGTGGCCGCCGACGGCCAGGTTCTCGGCGTGCGCGCCATCGCGCACAAGGAAACCCCCGGCCTGGGCGACAAGATCAATGTCGAGAAGACCGACTGGATCACCCGCTTCACCGGCCTGTCCTTGGGCAATCCGCCGGTTGATAAGTGGAAGGTCAAGAAGGACGGCGGCGTGTTCGATCAATTCTCGGGCGCCACCATCACGCCGCGCGGCGTGGTTCTGGCCATCCGCAAGGGGCTTGAATTCTTCGACGCCCACAAGGCGCAAATGTTGGAGATCCGCTGATGGCGACCTCATACACCCGTATCATGAAGGACGGTCTGTGGGACAACAACGGCGTCTTCGCGATGCTGTTGGGAATGTGCCCGACCATGGCGATGACCACCTCGGCCACCAACGGCTTCGGCATGGGGCTGGCGACGCTGGTGGTGATGGCCGCCTCGAACTTCCTGGTGGCGGCGTTCCGCAACTACATCACCACGGAAGTGCGTATTCCGGTCTACATCCTGATCGTCGCCGCCATGGTGACCCTGGTCGATCTGACCATGAACGCCTGGATGCACGAGCTGTATAAGGTTCTGGGTCTGTTCATTCCGCTGATCGTCTCGAACTGCCTGCCCTTGGCCCGCCTGGAGGCTTTCGCCGCCAAGGAGCCGGTGCTGCCCTCGTTCATGGACGGTCTGTTCATGGGGATCGGCTTCACCCTGGCGCTCACCGTGATCGGGGCTTGCCGCGAGATCGTCGGTTCGGGCACCTTGTTCTGGGACGCCCATCTGCTGCTGGGCCCGGCCTTCCAGTTCCTGGAAACCCGGATTCTGCCGCCCGATACCGGTATCCTGGTCGCGATCCTGCCGCCCGGCGGCTTCCTGGCCACCGGCTTGCTGCTGGTCGTCAAGCGGATGCTGGACCTGAAGGCCGGCAAACAGATCGTCATGGCCGGCGCGCACGCGGTTTAAGGGGAGTGGGACTGATGAAGGTTGGAATCGCCTACGCCACGCCGCAGCGGCAAGTTTGGCTGACGCTGGATGCGCCGGACGGCGCCACCGTGCGTGAAGTGATCGAGAAGTCGGGGGTGCTGTCGCAATTCCCCGACATCAATCTCGAAACCCAGAAGGTCGGGATCTACGGCAAGGCGACGCAGTTGGACGCCCAGGTCGAACCCGGCTCGCGGATCGAGATCTACCGCCCGATCACCGCCGACCCCAAAACCGTCAAACGGCGGCCCAAGCCGGAAGGCAAGGCCGAGGCCGAGGCCGGCGACGACTAGCTTACTTGAAAGGACCGGCGGTTTGGGGGCACACTGCCGATCATGAGCAACAAACATCCGCCCGAAGCCGATAATCGCACGGCGATGCGCCGCGTGGTTCGTGGTGCCCGCAAGGCGGCCCTGGCCACTCTGATGGCCGAGGGCGGGGCGCCCTACGCCTCGATGGTGACGGTGGCGGTGACGGCGGACTTAAGTGTTCTGCTGCTGCTGTCCGAGATTTCGGAACACACCCGCAACCTGCGGGCCGATCCCCGGCTGTCGCTGCTGTTCGATGCCACCCTGGGCCACGCCAATCCGCAAACCGGGCCGCGGGTCAGTCTGATCGGCACGGCGGCACCCACCGGGGACGCGGGCGACCGCGCCCGTTTTCTGGCTTTGCATCCGGGAGCGGCGCAGTACGCCGGGTTCGGCGATTTTCATATCTGGCGGATGACGCCCAGCCGCGCCCATTTCGTCGGCGGTTTCGCCCGCGCGGTGTGGTTCGACCCGCCCTTCGGTCTGACACCTTCGATGCTGTCCATGCCGGGTTGCCCCGATCTGGATGCCGAGGATCTGGATGCCGAGGATCTGGCGGCCAAGGCGGGCGATGCCAGCACCGGCTGGGTGATCGCCGGGCAAGACCCGGACGGTCTTGATCTGATGAACGGCGAACGGCACCTGCGGGTGTCGCGCCCCTGCACGCCGCATCCGGCGGGCTGAACCCCAGCGAAGGACCCTTGATGTCGAGTACGATTACCGACGCCGACCGGCAACAGGTCGTCACGCTGACCATCAACGGCGTGACCGTCTCGGTCAACAAAGGCATGACCCTGGTCGAGGCGGCGTGGCACGCCGGGATCTCGCGGGTGACCAGTGTCGGCTGTTTGGAAGGCGTGTGCGGCTCGTGCCGGGTCATGTTGGGGCGCGGCAAGGAGGTCACCGTCGGGCTGGCCTGCCAGACCTTCGTGGAAGCCGGGATCGAGGTTGTGTTCCTGCCCGCCGCCTCGGCGCCGCGTCACCACTACGAAATCGACGATTTCCAAGACGGCTGGGACATCCACGCCCGTTTCCACGAGATTTTTCCCGAAGCCTCGCGGTGCCGTCATTGTCACGGCTGCGTGCGCTCGTGCCCCAAGGGCATCGCGGTGGAGGACGGCATCGCCCTGGCCGCCGCCGGGCGTTACCGCGACGCGGGCGAGACCTTCATCGAATGCGTGATGTGCGAGTTGTGCGATGTCGCTTGCCCCGAACTGATCGCCCCGGCGCATGTCGGGCTGTTCTGCCGCCGGGTGACCGCGCATTTCCACTTGCGTCCGCCGAACCTGATCTTCCGGCTGGAAGCCATCCGTCAAAGCCGCATGGAGCCCGATCATGAATAAGGGCGTGCCGTTGGCCGAGGCCTTGGCGCTGTATCACAGGGCCGCCGACCGGGCGCCCGCGCCCGTGCTGGCCGATATCGACACCCTGCTCAACGCCTATCACCCCGACCATGCGCGCAGCAGCGCGATCAAGCTGACCGTCGGCGTCAACGCGGGCGATGAATGCCAACGCGATTTGGCCGACCTGCTGCAAGCCGAGACCTTCATCGACGAGGCCAATCTGGCGGGCGCGCCGGTGACCGACGTCGATGTGCTGGTGGTCGGCGGCGGCGGGGCCGGCTGCGCCGCCGCGCTCACCGCTTCCGAGCAAGGGGCGCGCGTCCTGCTGGCGACCAAACTGCGCCTGGGCGACAGCAACACGGTGATGGCCGAGGGCGGCATCCAGGCCGCCATCGATCCCGAGGACTCGGTCCAGTGCCATATTCAAGACACCCTGCGCGGCGGCCATTACGGCGGCGACCCGGCCTTGGTGGCGGCGATGGCGGGCGACGGGCCCGACGTGCTGCGCTGGCTGATCAATCTGGGCATGCAGTTCGAAACCACTCCGGGCGGCGATTTGCAGACCCGCCGGGCGGGCGGGATGAGTGTCGCGCGCTTGGTCTATTGCCGCGATTACACCGGCCTGGAAATGATGCGGGTGCTGCGCGAGGCGGTCATCCAGCACCGCAGCATCGAGGTGTGGGAACAAAGCCCGGTGGTCGAGTTGCTGTCGAACGAACACGGGCAGAAATGCGTGGGCGCGGTGGTGACATCCTTGATCGACGGGCAGGTGCGGATCGTGCGCACCCGGTCGGTGATCTTGGCGACCGGCGGTTTGGGGCGCTTGCACTTGAACGGCTTTCCCACCTCGAACCATTTGGGGGCGACCGGCGACGGCTTGGTGCTGGCCTACCGGATCGGCGCCAAGCTGCGCGACCTCGATTCCTTCCAATACCACCCCACCGGTCTGGTCAACACGCCGCATCTGTCGGGCAAACTGGTGACCGAGGCGGTGCGGGCGGCGGGCGCGGTGTTGCTGAACGGCAATGCCCGGCGTTTCATCGATGAATTGCAGCCGCGCGACGTGGTCTGCGCCGCCATCGTGCGCGAATGCGCCGAGGGGCGCGGTGTCGATATCAACGGCCAGCGGGTCGGGGTGTGGCTGGACACGCCGCATCTGGAACAAAGCCAGCCCGGCCTTTTGGAAAAGCAGTTCCCCAATCTGATGACCCGCACCCGGGTGTCGGGGATCGACCCTCGGGCCGAGCCGCTGTTGGTCTATCCGACGCTGCACTATCAGAACGGCGGCGCGGTGATCGATGCCAACGGGGCGACCACGGTGCCCGGCCTGTTTGCCGCCGGGGAACTGGCGGGCGGCATCCATGGGCGCAACCGGATCATGGGCAACGCGCTGCTGGACATCATCAGTTTCGGGCGCCGGGCGGGGATCGCCGCCACCGCCACCCGCGACCGCGGTCCGAAAAAGGTAACGCTGGAGCATGTCAACCGGCTGCGCCGCGCGCTGACCCTGGCGGGCATGCCGATGTCGCGCCGGTCGCCTCAAGTTCTCCCTCCTTACGCGGCGAAGGGCCTATGGAACCATTGACCCCCCCCTTGGTGCTGCTGCACCCCGACCAGCGGGTCGGCACCGACATGGCCCGTTGGCGCAAGAATGGCGGCGGCGCCGCGCTGATCCGCACCGTGCGCGATCCGGCCGCCTTGCGCGCCGAAATGCGCAAGGCCGAATTGCGCGGCCTGGGGGGCAGCGGCTTTCCGGTCTGGCGCAAATGGGACGCGGTGGCGGGCGAGGCCGCGAACCCCGACAAATACCTGGTGGTCAACGGCAACGAGGACGAACCCGGCACCTTCAAGGACCGCATGCTGCTGGAGGAAACCCCGCATCAGGTGATCGAGGGGGCGGTGGTCTCGGCCCTTGCGATCGGCGCCAACCGGATCGTTTTCTACATCAATCCCGACATGGGCCGTTCGGTCGCGGTGATGCGGACGGCGGTCGAGCATTGGCAAAACTCGGACCTGTTGTCGCTGGCCTCGACCGCGTTGGGCCGTCCGCTGGAATTGGCGCTGACCCCCAGTTCCGGCCACTATATCGGCGGCGAGGAAACCGCCGCCCTGGAATGGATCGAGGGGCGGTTTCCCTTCCCGCGCGGCAAACCCCCGTATCCGGCGCAAAAGGGCGTGTTGGGTTGCCCGACCCTGATCAACAATGTCGAGACCCTGGCCAACGTGCCGCATATCGCGGTGCATGGGGCGGAATGGTTCCGCGCCTTGGGCAAGGGCATCGGGGCGGGCACCAAGCTGTATTCGCTCAGCGGCGACGTGCTGTATCCCGGCGTGTTCGAGCTGCCGATGGGCACGCCGTTGCGCGAGTTGATCTTCACCCACGGCGGCGGCCTGCTGTCGGGCAAACCGTTGAAGGCGGTGTTTACCGGCGGGCCGTCGAACACCTTGTTGACCCCGGCGGATCTGGATGTCGCGCTGGATTTCGATTCGCTGCATGAACGCGGCAGCGCCTTGGGGACCGGCGCGATGATCGTGATTTCGGAAGGCACCGGGATCGTCAAACGGGTGGCGGAATACGAACGCTTCTTTGCGCATTCCTCTTGCGGTCAATGCCCGCCGTGCAAAACCGGCACCGCCACCATCAGCCGGTTGTTGGATTTGATCGACACCGGACGCGGCACGGCGGCGGATCTGGGGACGTTGAAGAACCTGTGCGCCCTGCTGCCGGGCAGCGGGCGCTGCCATCTGGTCAACGGGGCGGTGAAACTGCTGGAAAGCGCGTTTCATCACTTTCATGACGAGTTTCATCAGGCTTTGCGGTAACGGCGCTTGCGGGGCTTTTCGGGCGGGGTGGGGGCTGACGGCGGGAATATCGTCTTGAGCGTTTCCGCGAAATCGGGATCGAGACGGGCGAGGGCGGCGGGGTTGCGTCCGCTGGCGTGGTAGAGGGCGGCGTTGCGTAGGCGGGTGGTCCCGGTGGGGAAGCGGTCGGGAAAATAAAGCTCGATCGCGGCGGCCCAGGCGGAAAGAAGGGCGGGGGTGTCGATCTCGCGAAGTGCTTTTCGGGTGAGCGCACGTAGAAAGGTTTCAAGACAGATTCGCCGGAGTCCGTCGACGTCAAGGTCGTCGGCAGCCTCGCGCAGCAGGCCGTGCAAGGCATCCAAGCCGGTTGCCGTGTTGGTGACGGAAGTCCACGCGCCATCGGCCAGCCGATCCGAGGCTACTTTCAGTCGGTCCTCTAATCCCGCGTCGGATACCGTGTCCGAGATGTCGGCGGAGGCGGCGAGGGCCTGGATTGCGGCGGCGTATTCCCGCAGGCCGCAAAGGCTTAAGGCCTGTAGACGGAGGGCTTCGGCCTCTTCTACTTTGGCCCCGATTTCATGGGCGATGTCGGCGGCCTTCCGGGCGGAGATAATCGACTCCTCGTATCGCCCGAGACCTGCGAGGCAGTCGGCGGCGCGGTTAAGGGCTCTCGACTCTTCGTATCTCTCGCCTATTTCACGG
>CAIULK010000239.1 GCA_903899885.1 uncultured Rhodospirillaceae bacterium | reverse complement strand
GTGGCGAACAGGCCGACCACGACGAAATGCAGCAACACGGCGCCGTGGCGGCGATATCCGGTGGCGACATCGGCCTCGGACTCGGCCCGGGCCAGCAGACGGCGGATTTCATCGACCGAAAGACAACGGGGCAATCGCCTTTTGATCAAGGGGGTGGACGACGGGCGGCGCATCCGGCGTTCGTTGCGGTTCGCCTTTCTGCGCCACACGCATGCCATCGGGGTGAAGAACCCTCCCGTCCCGCCCCCGGCGGGGCGCGAGCGTTTTGAATTGACCCCGCGCGAACGCGACTGCCTGCGCGCTCTGGCCAGCGGCTTTCGCACCGACCGGATCGCCCATCGTTTGGGAATCGGCCCGGCCACGGTGGAATTCCACTTAAAGAATGCCCGCGACAAACTGGGCGCCGCCACCCGCGAACAAGCGATCGCCATCGCGACCAATCTCAAGCTGATCGATCCGCTCTAAAGTATCCCCCGCTTTTCCCTAGCTAGGCAAAGGCGGCCCCGCCCGCTCATAGAAGGCCCGGCTTTTCGTAGGGTTAATGGGGTGTATCGTGGGAACGGCGGCGTCGGATATTCGAATGGAACCGTTTGGCCGGGGAACGGCCTTGCTGATGCTGGCAACCGCCGCGGCGGTGGGGGCGGGAACCACCGCCGGGCTGGCCGAGACCTGGCCGCCGCTGGCCGCCGTCGGCGCCGCCGTGGCGGGATTGACCGGGTTCGTTCTGTCGGCGCGGCGGCGCCCGCAATCCGCCGCCATGACCCGGAATCGCGATATCGCCGCCGCGCCAACCGTGGTGACCGTGCACGACACCAGCAATCCCGGCGCGCAACAAGCGATCGCCGGAGGGCTGGGCGGCTTGGCCGAGAATGCGGGCAATCTGGTCCAACTGCTCTGGCACGTCGAACAGGTTGAACGGCAAGAGAACGAACTGAAGGAAGACACCGAAACCGTTTCGGCCGCCGTTCACGAATTGGCGGCGTCGCACCGCGAAGTGGCCCGCAACGCCCAGATCACCGTGAGCGCGGCGCGCGAGGCGGAAAAAGCCTGTCAGCGCGGGCAAGAAATCATGGACGCCACCGGCCTGCAAATGCGCGATCTGGTCGGCCTGTTCCGCGAAAAGGTGTCGCCCACTCTGGTGACGCTGCGCGAGCAGACCGAAATCATCGACCACATCTCGACCCAGATCGACGCCATCGCCGGGCAGACCAATCTGCTGGCCCTGAACGCGACGATCGAAGCCGCCCGCGCCGGGGAAGCGGGCAAGGGTTTCGCGGTGGTGGCGGGCGAGGTCAAGAAGCTGGCCAACGACACCCGGCGCCAAACCGTCGAAATCCATGCGCTGGTGTCGCGCTTGCAGTCGCAAACCCAGGCGGTGGTCAACGTCGTCGAGGTCGATGCGCTCAGCGCGATCGAGGCGATGGCCGGGAAAATCGCGCAAGCCCGCGATGCCTTCAATGAAACCCGCGACGGCATGGATGCCATCGATTCGTCGGCCGAGTCCAGCGCCGCCGCCGCCGAGGAGCAAGCGGCGGCAACCAGCGACGTTGACCGCAGCTTGGTCGAGGTGGTCAACAAGGCCAACCGGATCAAACACGAGATGGACGGGTTGGGGGCGATTTCCTCCGATCTGGCGAAAAACATCGCGGGCATGATCGCCTCTCTGGGGACCGCCTATAGAGAGGTTGGCGGCGGCGACACCAAGGCGACCATCGATCTGGCGGTCACCGCGCACCGGCTGTGGGTGTTGCGCGTCCGCGCCTTCCTCGACGGCCACATCACGCTCGAATCCAACGATGCCGGATCGCACCACACCTGCGCGCTGGGCCAAGCCTATTACTCCGATGGCTGGGCGGACCTGCGTAAACTGCGCCCGATGCAGGAGCTTGAGGCGCCGCACGCGGACCTGCACGCCCTGCTGCGCGAGATCGTCGCCCTGAAATCCAAGGGCGGCCAAGCCAGCCTGCGCGAGGCCGGGGACCGCTACGAAAAACTGAAGGCCGCCTCGCTCAAGGTGGTCAAGGGCCTCGAAGACGCCAAACGGATGATCTAGGACGCCAGCATGCCGCAACTCATCGAAACGACGATCCCGAGCGGCGGATTCTGCGGCGATTGTTCATCCGCCCTTCATCCGCCCCGCGACATCAAACGCATCGCCGCGTTTGGCGGCGGCGCCAACCATCATATCGGGGACGATTTTCTTTTTTGCGCGCTTCGCCGCGAATGGCGGACCAAGGACAGCCAATGCGCCCGTTTTTCACCGGTTTGATGCGTCAATCATCTCTTCATATTTGACTTCGGGCGGCGGCGGGTTCACCCTTCGCTCATGCATCTCGTTCACGGCACGACGGTGGAGATCGAGGGGCGCGGGGTTCTGCTTCGCGGCCCGTCGGGCTCGGGCAAATCCGATCTGGCGCTACGCCTGATCGACGGCGGCGCCGTTTTGGTTTCCGACGATCAAACCGAGGTCAGCTTGGAGAACGGGCGCCTGTTCGCCTCGCCGCCCGCCGTTCTGGCCGGTTTGCTGGAAGTGCGCGGCCTGGGCATCGTGCCGGTCGCCTATTGCACGCGGGCACCCTTGGCGCTGGTGGTCGATCTGGTCGATCAATCGGCGCGCATCGAGCGGCTGCCCGACCCGGATTGGGCCGTGCTTCACGGCGTGTCGATTCCCCGTTTGCAACTGGTGGCGTTCGAAGCGGCGGCGGCGGCCAAGGTCCGCCTTGCCGTGCTCACCCCCGCCGGAACGATCATGCGGGCGCAATGATACCGGCCGACACCTTCCTTGACTCGTTTAATGAATCGGTCGGTATCCAGCAGCCGTTGAGGCTGCGGCCAAGCGCGCGGACCGCGCGCGCCCGGCGAGGGACGAACAAAGGCCGACCGGTATGACCGGGGATTGCGGTGTCGATCATGGATTTTCCGCCCAACCCACCGCGCAAGGCCGCGTGGTGGTGGTCACCGGCATGTCGGGCGCGGGCAAAACCCTGGCGCTGAAGGCGTTGGAGGATCTGGGCTTCGAAGCGGTCGATAATCTGCCGCTGTCGCTGCTGTCGGGTTTGGTCTGGCCGGAAGGAACGGCGGCGCCGCGCAATCTGGCGATTGGCATCGACATCCGCACCCGCGATTTCGGGATCGCGCCCCTGCTGGCGGCGATCGACCGGCTGATGGCCGAAACCCACATCGATGTGCGGATGGTTTTTCTGGATTGCGACGTCGATGTGCTGGCGCGGCGTTATTCGGAAACCCGCCGCCGTCACCCGCTGGCGGTCGATCGTCCCTTGATCGACGGCATCCGCCGCGAACGCGAACTGGTCTCGCCGTTGCGCGCCCGTCCCGATGTCACGGTGATCGACACCTCGACCCTGCCGCCCGCCGAATTCCGCCGTGTGCTGGCCTTGAAACTGGGGTTGGAGTCCGACGCCGGGCTGGTGGTGTTCGTCACCTCCTTCGCCTATCGCAACGGCTTGCCGCGCGAGGCGGATCTGGTGTTCGACGTCCGCTTCCTGAACAACCCGCATTACACCCCGGAATTGCAGCCCCTGACCGGGCGCGATCCCGAGGTCGCCGCCTATGTCGGCGCCGACCCGATTTTTTCGGATTTCTTCGACCGGATGACCGGTCTGCTCACTCCCCTCTTGCCGCGCTTCGCGGCCGAGGGCAAATCCTATCTTACCATCGCCGTCGGATGCACGGGTGGCCGCCACCGCTCGGTGGTGGTTGCCGAACGGCTTACGGCATGGCTGAAGGAGCGCGGCGCGCGGGTCGAATTGCGGCACCGCGAATTGGACGGCGCGCGCGCATCGTTGGGGGTTGGAACATGATTGGAATGGTACTCGTCACCCACGGCCGGCTCGCCGACGAGTTCGTCGCGGCCCTCGAACATGTGATGGGGCCGCAAGACCGGCTGGCCACCGTCTGCATCGGACCCGAGGACGACATGGAACAACGGCGCGCCGATATCTTGGCCTGCGTCCAACGCTGCGACGAGGGTCAAGGGGTGGTCGTGCTGACCGACATGTTTGGCGGCACACCGTCGAACTTGGCGATCTCGATCATGGATGCCCACCGGGTCGATGTGATCGCCGGGGTTAATCTGCCGATGCTGATCAAGCTGGCCGGGATCCGCAAGACCGAACCCTTGGACCGTGCCGTCGCCTCCGCCTGCGAGGCGGCGCGGAAATATATCAACGTTGCTTCCCAGTATTTGAACCAGGACCGTGCATGAGCCCGCATTCCGTTCCGTCCACGGCCGAGGCCCTTCGGCGTACCCTCACCATCTTGAACCGGCGCGGCCTGCATGCCCGCGCCGCGGCGAAATTCGTTAAGGTCTGCGGCGGCTTCAACGCCGAGGTCGCGGTTTCCCATCGCGGAACCGAAGTGTCCGGCCTGTCGATCATGGGGTTGATGATGTTGGCCGCCGCCCCCGGCTGCGCCATCGACATTCAAACGTCGGGCCCCCAGGCCGAGGATGTCATGGCCGCCCTGGTCGATTTGATCGAACGAAAATTCGACGAGGATTGATGAGCCACTCCCCCACCATCGGTTCGGACTCCGGCCCGGTCGAGGTCGTTCTCGACGGCATGGCGATCGGCCGCGGCATCGCCATCGGTCCCTTGTACCGGCACGATGCCGAATCGCTGTCGGTGCCGGAATACAAGATCGCCTCGGGCCGGATAAGCGCCGAACGCCAGCGTTTTTCCGACGCCGTCGAGCGCGCCAGCCATCAAGTCGCCGAGTTGAAGGAAAAGGCCCGCCTGCTGGGCGGATCGGCGGGCGAGGAATTGGGCTATCTGCTCGACGCCTATCGCCACATGCTGCACGGGTCACGGCTGGTGCGCGGCGTGCGCACCCGCATCGAGACCGACCGCATCAATGCCGAAGCGGCGTTGCAGCAAGAAATCAACACCATCGTCCACAGTTTCGAGGCGATGGAGGATGCCTATCTGGCGGCGCGCGTCACCGATATCCGCGATGTCGGGCGGCGGCTGCTGCGCAATCTGACCAGCGAAACCCCTTACCGGCCGTTTTCCTCGCTGCCCAAGGGCGCGGTGATTCTGGCCGACGAGCTGACCCCCGCCGACACCGCGCTTTTGGACCCCAAACACGTGGCCGGGGTGGCGACCGTGTTGGGCGGGGCCGAAAGCCACACCGCGATCATGGCGCGCTCGCTGGGATTTCCGGCGGTGCTGGGCGTCGCCGATCTGATGAAGGCGGCCCGCCCGGGCGCCATCGCGATCGTCGATGGCGGCCAGGGCCGGGTAATCATCGACCCCACGCCCGAGACCATCGTCCTTTACCGCCGCAAGCGGGCCGAGTTCCTGCGCGCGCGGCGTTCGCTGTCGCGGCTGCGCGACGTGCCCGCCGTCACCCGCGACGGCGCGCAGCTGCTGCTTCAAGCCAATATCGAATTGCCCACCGAG
Organism: uncultured Rhodospirillaceae bacterium; assembly: GCA_903899885.1. Lineage (GTDB taxonomy): Bacteria > Pseudomonadota > Alphaproteobacteria > Rhodospirillales > Magnetospirillaceae > CAIULK01. The sequence continues at coordinate 1,370 of CAIULK010000239.1, read as the reverse complement.
GTCGATACCGCCTTGGCCGCCGGGGCCGAGGGGATCGGGCTGTTCCGCTCGGAATTCTTGTTCATGAACCGCGACGACGTGCCCGGCGAGGATGAACAGGTCGCGATGATGCGCGGCGTCGTCGAACGGATGGGCGGGCGGCCGGTGACCATCCGCACGCTTGATGTCGGCGGCGACAAGCTGGCGCGCGGCCTTGGCATCACGCCGGGACCGAACCCGGCCTTGGGGCTGCGGGCGGTGCGGCTCAGTCTGGCGCGGCCCGAATTGCTCGACATTCAGTTGGCGGCGATTCTGCGGGTATCCTTGATCGGACCGGTGCGGATCCTGGTGCCGATGGTGGCCTCGGCCGATGAAATCCGGGCGGTCAAGGCCGCCTTGCTGCGGGCGCGCGACACGCTGTTGGCGCGTGGCATCGACCTGCCCAATGAACTGCCGCCCCTGGGCGTGATGATCGAGGTTCCGGCCGCCGCCGTCGCTGCCGACGCCCTGGCCTGGCATGCCGACTTTTTTTCGATCGGCACCAACGATCTTGTTCAATACACGCTGGCCATCGACCGTGGCGACGAAGCGGTCGCCGCCCTTTACAACCCGTTGCACCCGGCGGTGCTGCGGATGATCCGCATGACCGCCGATGCCGCCCAGCAAGCGCGCATCCCGGTCGGCGTCTGCGGCGAAATCGCGGGCGATCCCCGCTTCACCGCCCTGTTGATGGGCCTGGGCATCCGCGATCTGTCGATGTCGTCGTCGAACATTCCGGTGGTCAAGCAGCGCATCCGGGGTCTGGCGGTGGTCGATGCCACCCGGATGGCCCGTTTGGTGCTGAAACAAACCGATCCGGTCCAAATCGCCCGGTTGCTGGATAAAACCTAAAACCGGAACCGTTCGATCTCGGCGCGGGTCTGTTCGGCGATACGGGCCAGATCGATCATCGTCGCGGTCACCTCTTCCGCCGCCGCCGCGTTGGACTGGCTGATCGTCTGAAGCTGGCCCATGTTGGCGCGGATTTCATCGACCGAAACCGATTGCTGCTCGACGGCCGCCGCGATGGCATCGGTCATCCGTTCGCTTTCGGCGACCCCGCTGGCGATCTTTTCGATACTGGCGCCGACGATTCCCGCCACCGCGACCCCCTTGGCGGTTTCCGAACCGGCCTTATCGACCAGCACATTGATTTCGGAAACCGAACGGCCGGAATGCTCGGCCAGTTTGCCGACTTCCTCGGCGACCACCGCGAAGCCCTTGCCCGCGTCCCCGGCACGGGCCGCCTCGATCGCCGCGTTCAGGGACAGCATGTTGGTTTGGGTGGCGATCTGACCGATGACATCGGTGATCTTGGTGATTTCCTTGGCGCTGGCGGCGATGGCGTTGAC
>CAIULK010000238.1 GCA_903899885.1 uncultured Rhodospirillaceae bacterium | reverse complement strand
GATCTCTTCGAGCCCCAAGAGTGCTGGAACTTCTTTAAGGCCGCCGGATATGCGCCATATTAAACGCAAACCGCTTTAAGCTCAAACCTCCGGTTTGCTTGGCCGCGACCGCAGTGGTCGCTAGAGCAAAGCAATTCAACCTGGAACCACATTTCTCTAGCGTTCCACCGCCGACAACAGCCAGTGGCCGCCGGGGAAGCGCACGAAGGTCCAGGCCTCGGTGGATTCGACCAGCGCGTTGGGATCGCCCTCGACCACCGCCTGATCGGTGATGCGCACGGTGAAATCACGCGCCACGAAGGTCATCTGGGCGGTGACGTATTCGGTCTGCCCGTCGCGCCAACTGGCGACCACGTCGCCCTTCAGCAAGCGGCAATCCCCCATCACGTTGCGAACGCCCCGGCTGGCGTCGCGCGACAGATCCTCGGACAACAGCGCAACCATTTCCGGGGTGACCAGCGGGCGCAGCGCCGCCAAGTCGGAAGCACTCCAAGCGCGTTGCACGGCGTCGAGCAAGGCGGCGAACGCTTGTTTATCGGTGTCCGAGGGTTCGAACTGCTTTTCCACCCGCGCGGGCGGCGCAGAGGCCATCGGGCGCGGCAGGGCCGAACCGCCCCGGAACAAACGCGCCACGAACCAGATAACGCCGCCGATCAACAACAGCGGCAGCAAACCACCGCCCATCCCGTGCCCGAACAGCATGCTGCCGATCCCCGCCCCCAACATGCCGCCCATGAAGCCCGACATGAACGGCCTGGGCTGGGCCATCATCGGCGCGGCGGGCTGGACCGGCGCCATCGCGGGCGGCGGCGGGGTATAGGTGCGTTCCATCGGCCGGTCATAGGTGCGCGAGCCCATGCTGCCGAAGCTTTTTGACGACCCGCCGACCTTGGCGGCCACGGGACCCGCCAGCGCGACGGCAAGACACAAAACCACGATCGACAACAAACGGCGCATGGGCCCTCCCAAAACAGCGTCACCCCCGCAGGCAGCGGAGGTGACGAAAAGATAGTGACCCGCCCTGGATTATCAACCGCGATCGACGGTCAATTTCAGGAAATGCGTGGCGCACGAGATGCAGGGATCGTAATTGCGGATCGCCTGTTCGCAGCGCCACTTCATGGTTTCGTCCGACTGATCCAGATTGGCCTCGACCACCTTGTGCAGGTCCAGCTCGATAACCTTTTGGTTCTGGGCGGTCGGCGGGATGATCCGCGCCTCGGCGACCGAACCGTCGTCGTTGATGCGGTAGCGGTGATAGCAGATGCCGCGCGGCGCCTCGGTGCAGCCGTGACCGATTCCGGCCCGAACCTCGGCCTTGACATAGGGTTGGTCGGGTTCCTCGTAACCCTCGATCAGGGCCAGCGCGTCTTGGCAGACCTGCACCAATTCCACGGCGCGCACGACGATCGATTTAAAGGGATTGCGTTCGACCCGGCCCAAACCCGCCTCGCGCGCCGCCCCTTGTGCCAGATCCGACAGCTTGTCGTAATTCAGGCTATAGCGGGCCAACGGGCCGACATGATGCGGGCTGCCGTCCTTGGCGAAACCATGCAGGGCGTTCGACCATTCGACATGCTCTTCGTCGATGTGATCCAGGAAATTCGCCACCGGCATATCCAACCCGCGCGAGGTGACCAAACGGCCCTCGTGGATCGCGTACTCATCCTCGCGGCGCAGCGCCATGAAGGCGTAATCCTGCTCGATATCGGGGAACGAGAAACCGCCGACCAGCTTGACCGTGGCCAAAGAGGTGTCGATCGCCCATTTCAATTCGTCGCGCAGCGCCTTGATCTTGGCCTTGGGCGGGGTTTTATAAAATCCGCCGACCCGCAGATTGATCGGGTGGATCGAACGCCCGCCGATCACTTCCAAAATCTCGTTGCCGATCTTCTTCAGGCGCAACGCCTTTTCGACCAGCGTGCGGTCGACCTTGGCCAGTTCCAAGGCATCGGCCAGACCCAAGAAATCGGGCGCGTGCAGCATGTACACATGCAACGCGTGGCTTTCGATCCACTCGCCGCAATAGAGCAAACGGCGCAGATCGCGGATCGGTTTGGACACCGTGATGCCCAGCGCGTCTTCCATCGCCTGACTGGCGCCCAGCAGATAGGCCACCGGGCAGATGCCGCAGATGCGCGCCGTGATGTCGGGCACCTCGGTATAGTCGCGCCCGCGCAGGAAGGCCTCGAAGAAACGCGGCGGCTCGAAGATGCCGAAATGCAGTTCCTTGACCTTGCCGTCACGCACCTTGACGGTCAGCGAGCCCTCGCCCTCGACGCGCGCCAGGGCTTCGACCTTGATCGTTCGGCTATCAGCCATGAGACTCACTCTCCTTGCGGAAGGCTTCGGCGCCGGAATTGAAGTTGCGGAACAAGCGCTGCACGTCGCGCCCATCCTTGCCCAGCTCGCCGATATGTTTGGCCAAGGACGCCGTGTTCGGCGTTTCCATAGGCCCGAAGCAACCGAAACAGCCGCGATCGCGCCCAGGGCACAGCGAGCCGCAGCCCGCCTGGGTCACCGGCCCCAAACACGGGGTCCCGGCCGCCACCATGCGGCAGACCACGCCGTTCCGTTTGCATTCGACGCATTGCGAATGGTTCGGAATGTTCGGCTTGCGGCCGTTCAGCGTGGCGTTGAGGACTTCAAGCAACTGCCCCCGGTCGATCGGACAACCGCGCAGCTCGAAATCGACCGTCACATGGTCGGAAATCGGGGTCGAGGTGGTCAGCGTGTCGATATATTCGGGGTGGGCATAGACGCAGGCGATGTAGTCCTTCACCTTGGCGAAGTTCTTCAAGGCCTGGATGCCGCCCGCCGTGGCACAGGCGCCGATCGACACCAGAATCTTCGAATTCTTGCGGACGTCCTTGATTCGCTTGATATCGTGCGGCGTGGTGACCGACCCTTCGACCAGGGACACGTCATACGGCCCCTTCTCGATCTTGCGGGTCGCTTCCAGGAAGTACGAGATATGCACTTCGTCGGCGACGGCCAGCAGATCGTCCTCGCAATCGAGCAGCGACAGCTGACAACCGTCGCAGGACGAGAATTTCCAAACCGCCAATTTCGGCTTCTTGCGGTGCGCCATGATCAAAGCTCCCGAACCGTGAGCATCGACGCGATGCGGTCATAGCGGAACACGGGGCCGTCCTTGCACACGAAGTGCGGACCCCATTGGCAATGACCGCACAGGCCGCAGCCGCACTTCATGTTGCGTTCCATCGACAGATAGATGCCCTCGGCCGGAACCCCGCGCTTTTGCAGCGATTGGGCGGCGAAGCGCATCATCACTTCCGGGCCGCAGACGAACGACACGGTCGAGGTCGGATCGAACCCGGCCCGCTCGATCAGCTTGGTGACCACGCCGACATTGCCGTTCCAATCGCCGACCGCGCGATCGACGGTCACCGCAACCTCCAGATCGAAGCGTGACCGCCATTGCTCGACTTCCTTGCGGAACAAGATATCGTCGGGCGTGCGCGCCCCGTACAGCACGACCACCCGGCCGAACTTGGCGCGGTCATGCATCGCCTGATAGATCGCCGGACGCAACGGCGCCAGACCGACACCGCCCGCCACGAACACCAGATCATGACCATGGCCAACCTCGACCGGCCAGGGCATGCCGTAAGGCCCGCGCACCCCGACCACGCCGCCCTTTTTCACCGAGCACAACGCCCCGGACACCGCCCCAACCGCGCGGATGGTATGAACCAAACGCGAGCCTTCGGCGGGATCGCCGGAAATCGAAATCGGCACCTCGCCGGTTCCGAAGACGTAAAGCATGTTGAACTGGCCGGGCAGATAGGCGAAGGCGCCGCCGTCCACCGGTTCGAGATCCATCGTCACCGTATCGGACAGTTCCTTGCGCACCTTCGTGATCCGAAAGGGGCGCGGCTGCATCGGGTCGGAACAGGGACCGCTCATTTGCCGGCCTTCCGCTTTTTCCCGCCGACCGACGGCGCGTAAAGATCAAGCAGCTGCATGCGGGCCAGCGACAAGCGGTGCGCCATCATCGGCACGAAGCGGCGCATGACCTCGTACCCCAGCTTGGGATCGGCTTCCATCTTGGCGCGCAGGCACTTGCCGTCGAACGAGATGGCGCGCACCAAGGTCACCGCGCGGGCGTCCAGGGTCGAGTGATAAGGCGGGCTCATCCACGACCAGCCCAGAACCTCGCCTTCCGACATGGTTTCCAAGATGATCGGCTTCTTGCCGGGCACATCGACCTCGACCGCCACCTGACCCGTGCGGATCAGATAGAAGGTGTCGGCGGCTTGGCCCTCGCGGGCCAGATAGTCGCCCGCCTCGAAGCGGACATTGGCGGCGCAGCCGACCAAAAGGTCGTGCAAGGTCTGACCGATTCCCTGAAAAAAGGGATGTTGATCGATGACCGGCCCAAGATCGTGCGAGTGAACCATGACCTATCTCCCCTCGCGCGTGGCGTCGATCGCCCGCACTTCCTCGGTGATGTCGATGCCGACCGGGCACCAGACGATACAGCGACCGCAACCGGTGCAGCCGGACCGTCCGAACTGGGTGTGCCAGGACGACAGTTTGTGGGTAATCCACTGGCGATAACGCGAGCGGCCTTGCGTGCGCACCGCGCCGCCGTGGATATAGCTGAACTCGACCGAGAAACAGCTGTCCCACCGCCGGACCCGCGAGGCGGTGTCGCCGGTAAGGCTGGTCTGATCCTCGACCGTCGTGCAAAAGCAGGTGGGGCACACCATCGTGCAGTTGCCGCAGGCCAGGCAACGCTTGGCCACCTCGTCCCACCTTGGATGCTCGGCGAACTCGGACAGCGAACGCGCGGTTTCGGCGGCCATCAATCGGCCCATCGCCGGATTTTGCGACACCGCCGCCGCCGCCGGGGCGTTCAGTTCGGCCAAGATCTCGGCGCCCGCCGCGCTCCCCGCCTGGGCGATGAAGCGCCGCCCCTCCAGCTCGACCAATTTGATGTCGTAACCGCCCGTCACCGCCGGGCCGGTGCCCATCGAGGCGCAAAAGCAGGTCGCCCCCGCCCGGCCGCATTCGACGGCGATGATCAAGGCGGCGTTGCGCCGCGCCTGATGACCGGGATCGGTTTCGAACACCTGGACCTGAGCGGCGATGGCGGCGATTTCACAGGCGCGCACGCCCAGGAAGGCCATCGGCGCCGGTTCGGCCGCCGCCGGGGTCAGCGCGTACCCGTCCGCCGTTTTGGCGGCCGAGAACAGCGTGACGGCGGGCGGATGCAACACCCGCTTCCAGCCTTGCGCGGTCAGGGTATAGCCGAACAGGGCACCGTCGTCGCGCCGGACCAGCCGGTAACGCCCGCCTTCAAGCTCGTCCCCCCACCCGGCGGGCAAATCGGCGACCCCGCTGATTTCGTCGTTGACGATCGCATCGTCGGCCCATTTGGGGCCGATCACGCGCCGACCCTTGCGCCGCAGCGCTTGGATCAACCCGTCGAGTCCGGCCTCGTCGAGTTGGACGGCTCCCTCGGTCATCCTGGTCCCCTTGTGCAAAATTTCCGAGAACCATCCTAGACCGTCATGATGGCCCCGCCAACCGCTTGCAGCGGGGATCAGTCGTGAAATTTCAAAGACGGAGAGCGAAAGGTCATTATGCTTTCGCTCCATTGACTGTCCACAGTGTGGGGCTACGATCCGATTAACACCCCATGGATAGCGCACACGGATGTGATGGACGACTCGACCCGAAAGATGGTTTGCGAAGCCTATGACGAAACGGTGGCCGAAGCCATGGCCGCCGGGCGCGGAGCCGCTACCGCCCACAAGGAGGGAACCACCGCGGCGGCGATGTTCCTGTCGTCGCTAACCGGCGTCGAGGACGCCCAAGCCCGCGCCGAGGTCGATGGCCTGGGGCTGTCGCCGACGGATTAGGGCGCCGGTTCGTTACCAAACGTCAGAGGCGAAACCGCTCCACCTCGCAGCGGGTCAGCTCCGCGATCCGGGCCAATTCGACCATGGTGGCCGTCACTTCCTCCGAGGCGGCGGCATTGCTCTCACCGATCGCCTGAAGCTGCCCCATGCTCGTGCGGATTTCCTCGACCGAGGCCGATTGTTGCTCGACGGCGGCGGCGATGGCATTCGCCATCTTCTCGCTTTCGCTGACGCCCCTGGCGATCTGATCGATACTGGCCCCGACGATCCCCGCAACCTCGACGCCCTTGGCCGTCTCGACACCCGCCTTGGCGACCAGGGTATTGATCTCGCCCACCGATCGCCCGGAATGTTCCGCCAGCTTGCCCACTTCCTCGGCGACCACGGCAAAGCCCTTGCCCGCCTCGCCGGCGCGCGCCGCCTCGATGGCGGCATTCAGGGACAGCATGTTGGTCTGGCTGGCGATCTGCCCTATGACGCCGGTGATCTTGTTGATTTCCTTCGCGCTGTTGGCGATGGAATGAACCACCTGCACCATCTCCTCGATGCGCCCGCGGCCATCATTGACCAAACTTGCCGCCTGACAGGCATGCGTGCTGGAATGCTGGGCACTGGCCGACACCTCTTCCACGGCGCGGGCGGTCTCGGCAAGGCCGACGCCGATCTGCCGGATGGCGTACATCTGGTTCTGGGCGCCATCGGAAATTTGGCTAATCGCCTGGCTTACTTGACCGGTTGCCGTGGCAACCTGCCGGATATTGCCCAGAACCGAGCCCAAGGTGTTGGAAAGGCCGTCGATGGAACGGTTCAGATTCCCCTTCAGGCGATCAAGATCACCCTTGGCCGTAACGGTGACCCGGCCACCCAAGTCATTGGACGCCAGACGATCCGTGACGGCATTGACACCGACAACGACGTCGTTGAGATCACTAAGCAATGCGTTGAGCGCGGCGGCGGCGTTGCCGATTTCGTCGCGGCTGGACACCTCGGCGCGGATCGAGAAACTCCCCGTTCCCTCGACCTCGGCGAGAGTTCCCGAAAGCCGCACCAGACCGCGAATGACGGTCTTCTGAACGGTGATCATGACCGCCGCGAAAATCACCCCCGCCATGAGCGCCAGGGCGGCCACCGCCCCCAAGATCCCGTTGTAGCCACGTTCCGCCGCATCGACCGCCCTGGAGCGAGCCACGGCCATGATCCGGTCCCTTGCTTGAGAAAGCAGCTCGGTCGGAGCCCGGTCCATCCCGGCGACGGCTTTGTCACCGACCTTGCTGTCGGCATGAGAGTCGTTGAACTGCGCCACCCCCAGGCGATACGCGTTTCCCATCTCCTTGTGGGCGGTGATGAACCTGTCCAAAAGCTGGTGCGCCTCGGGGTCGCCGACACGACCGAGCAGAGCCCCGCTCAAGCGCTGAACCTCGGCTTCACGCTTCTGGAAATTTCCCCAATACTTGTCGAAAGCCTGCGGATCACTCCCACGAAGGAGCGTATCCTTCCATTCCTGGACCTGTTTCTTAAAGGTAGCCTCGATGGTGACGGCGGAAACGGCATCTTCTTGAAGAGCCATGACGTCGTGATCGAAGGTTTGCAAGCTGGCCCACGACAACCGGAAGCCGACAAAGGCGACCGCAAGCATCAGAACCATGCCGACGCCAACGATCAGCGCGAATTTACCGCGAACACCCATGGATGCCATTAAACGCCCCTTGCCATTCTCAACCATTACGGCGCAATTTCCGCCCCGATATAGGGTAATCCCCGTACAGCTATCGCTTCAAGGCATTTCCAGGGTGGCGGTCAGAGCGGAGCTTCCGACACGACCACGCAATTCCGGCCTTGGGCCTTGGCGCGGTACAGCGCGAGGTCGGCCGCATGGACGGTGTCCTGCCACGATTTGTCCTCGGGCCGGGCTTGGGCGACACCGACGCTGACGGTCACCGCCCCTTCGGCGATGCGGACATCGGACATGGCTTCGCGAATCCGCTCGGCGATCACCCGCCCGTTGGCCGCCGTGGTTTGGGGCAACACCGCCAGGAATTCCTCGCCGCCATAACGGCACCAAATGTCTTCGGTGCGCAGCACCGTTTCGGCCGCCTGCGACACCGCCTTCAACGCCGCGTCGCCGACCGCGTGTCCATGGCGGTCGTTGAACCGCTTGAAGTGATCGATATCCAAAACCAGAAAGGTCAGGTCGTGATCGTGGCGGCGCATCGCCGCCCATTCACGGTTGGCCAGCCCCTTGAGCGCGCGCCGGTTATAGGCGTTGGTCAAAAAGTCGCGCTGCGACGCCTCGTCCAGATCGTCTTGCAGCATCTGCGCCGTCATCAGCACCAGCAGCACCGTCAAGGTGAACAGATGGAAGATGTGGAACAGAAAGAACTGCGTCTGGGTTAGCGTCGGCTCGAAAATCGAGTGCAGGTCAAGGACATGGGCGCCGACCCCGCGCCAAAGCGCCGAGCCCGCGTCGGCCGCAAGCAAAACCCCGATGATCGCCAGGGTGGCGCGCCGCCGCCGGCCGCCGCGCGCACGGACGCACGACCAAGCCGCATAACCGTCGAACAGGGCGATGGTGATGCCGAAGATCAGGGAGCGGGTCTTATAGCTTTGATCGACAAGACTGAACCAATACAGCAAGAACACGGTGACCGCCGCGACCGCGATTCCGGCCCGCAGGGGTAGCTTACGCCCGGCGGCACGGATGATGCCGTAATCGCGGATCATCCATCCCGGAACGATGGCGAGATTGGCGACCACCACCGAAATCCACAGCGGCAAATACCCGCGAAACGCGATCGGCAGCACCCCCAAGGCGCACATCATCGCCCCCGCCGCCCAATAAGCCGCCGGTTTGTACGAGCGGTTGACCATCCAGACATAGAACAAGGTGGCGGATTGAGCAAACCCGACCATCACCAAAATCAGAAGCATCGTCTGAATGTCGAACATAACGACGCCAGACTAGGCTACCCAACCCTTGCGTACAAGCCTACCCGAACACGCGGGCGAAAATCGCATCGACATGCTTGGTGTGGTAGGCCAGATCGAACAGCGCTTCCAACTCATCGACACCAAGGCGCGCCATGACATCGCCGTCCCCCTTCAGCAGGGTCAGGAAGTCGGCCCCCTCGCTCCACACCCGCATCGCGTTGCGCTGGACCGATTGATAGGCGTCTTCCCGGCTCATCCCGGCTTGGGTTAGGGCCAGCAGCACCCGCTGCGAAAACACCAGACCACCCAGTTGATTCAGGTTTCGTTCGCAGGCGTCCGCGTGGATCACCAGCTTATCGACCACACCGGCCAGACGGCCCAAAGCGAAGTCCAAGGTGATGGTGGCGTCGGGCCCGATCATCCGTTCGACCGACGAGTGCGAAATATCGCGTTCGTGCCACAGCGCCACATTTTCCAAGGCGGGCGTCACCATGCCGCGCACCAAACGGGCCAGACCGGTCAGATTCTCGGTCAACACCGGATTGCGCTTGTGCGGCATCGCCGAGCTGCCCTTTTGGCCGGGCGAGAAATATTCCTCGGCTTCCCGCACCTCGGTGCGTTGCAGATGGCGGATTTCCACCGCGACATGTTCGACCGAACTGGCGATCACCCCCAGCGTGGCGAAGAAGGCGGCGTGGCGGTCGCGCGGGATCACCTGGGTCGATACCGGTTCGGGCGCCAAGCCCAGTTTCGCGGCCACCCATTCCTCGACATAAGGGTCGATGTTGGCGAAGGTGCCGACCGCGCCGGAAATCGCGCAGGTCGACACCTCGGCCCGCGCGGCGACCAGACGTGCCCGGTTGCGGGCGAACTCGGCATGGAAGGTGGCGAATTTCAGGCCCATCGTCACCGGCTCGGCGTGAATGCCGTGGCTGCGGCCCATGCAGACCAGATCCTTGGTCTCATGGGCGCGGCGCTTGAGCGCGGCCAGCAGCTGGTCGATATCGGCCAGCAGCAGATCGGCGGCCTGGGTCAGTTGCACGGCAAGGCAGGTGTCGAGCACGTCCGACGAGGTCATGCCCTGATGCACGAAGCGCGAATTCTCGCCGATATGCCCGGCCAATTCGGTCAGGAAGGCGATGACGTCGTGCCGGGTTTCCAGCTCGATCGCATCGATCTTGGCGATGCGTTCCGGGGTATAGGGCAGATCGCCCTTGTCCCACACGGCTTTCGCCGCCTCTTTCGGGATCACGCCGCGTTCGGCCAAGGCGTCGCAGGCGTGCGCCTCGATCAAGAACCAGGTGCGGAATTTGTTGGCTTGGTCCCAAATGGCAACCATCGGTGCGCGGGAATAACGCGGGATCACGGGCGGACACTCCTGTCGAACCAAAAAGACAGGCGGATGGATAGCACGCCGCCGCCCCACGTCAATAGGCGGCCTTGCAGATCGATACAAGATTTTGTATAATTCGCGCGATGAACCAGTACAAACCCATCGGATTCCTCGGCACCGCGCATGACGATCTTCGCGCCTTTCCGGCCGATATCCGGCGCGAGGCGGGGCACCAGCTTTTCCAAGTGCAGCGGGGCCGCGCGCCCGATGACTGGAAGCCCTTGGCGCCGGTGGGACCGGGGTTTGCGAGATCCGCATACGCGACACGGACGGCGCGTTCCGGGTGGTCTATGTCGCGAAGTTCGAAGCGGCGCTCTATGTGCTGCACTGCTTTCAAAAAAGACGCAAAAAACCAGCGCAACCGACATCGCCCTTGCAAAACAGCGCCACAAAGCCCTCCTGAAGGAGCTTGCTCAATGACCACCGAACTTTTCGACAGCGTTTGGGACGCTCTGGAAAACACCCCGGCGGAAGCTGAAAACATGAAGTTGCGGTCGGAGTTGATCATGGCGCTCAAAGGCCATATCGCCGCGCAAGGATTGAGCCAAAGCGAAGCCGCTAAAGTGTTTGGCGTCACGCAGCCCCGGGTCTCGGACCTGATGCGGGACAAGATCACCCTGTTCAGCCTCGACACCTTGGTCAACATGGCGGTTGCCGCCGGTTTGCATATTGAACTGCACGTGGCCAAGGCAGCCTGAGCGGTTGGTTTAACGCTGACAGACCGCGCGGTTTATGGTACCGCCCTAACCCTGTTTTTCCGACTTCATGAGGCTGGCCGTGGCATTCGTCAATTCCGATGCGATCAGATCCACCGACTGGCTGGCCGCCCATCTGGGCCAGGCCGGGGTAAAGATTCTGGACGCCAGCTATTATCTGAAGATGCAGAACCGCGACGCGCGCGGCGAATACGGCGACGAGCATATCCCCGGCGCCGGTTTCTTCGATATCGAGGAGATTTGCGACAAGGCCTCACCCCTGCCGCACATGCTGCCCTCGGCCGTCGGCTTCGCCGCCGCCGTGGGGGCCTTGGGCATTTCCAACGACGATCACGTGGTGCTGTACGACGGCACTGGGTTTGCCAGCGCGGCGGCGCGCGGCTGGTGGATGTTCCGCTGCTTCGGCCACGACAAGGTCTCGGTGCTGGACGGCGGCTTTCCCAAATGGCTGCGCGAGCAGCGCGATGTCGAGGAAGGCCTGCCCAACGTCGCCCCGGCGGTTTTCACCGCCACCTTCGCGCCGGGAATGGTGCGCGGTTTCGAACAGGTCAAGGCCAATCTGGCGGATCAGCGCGAACTGGTGCTCGATGCCCGTTCGGCCGGGCGCTTCAAGGCCACCGAACCCGAATTGTGGCCGGTCAAGAAACAGGGCCATATTCCGGGCAGCGTCAGCCTGCCCTTCCCCGATCTGATCGACGACAAGACCCGCGCGCTGCGCAGCCCTTCCGAGGTCGAGGCACGGCTGGCCGCCGCCGGGGTAACCGCCGGGCGCCCGGTGATCGCCACCTGCGGTTCGGGTGTCACCGCCTGCGTGCTGGCCCTGGCGCTGCACCTGACCGGCAAGGACGACGTGGCGATCTACGACGGCTCGTGGGTCGAGTGGGGCAACCGCGACGACGCCCCGGTGGACATCGGCTGATCATGCGCACGCTGTGGCATCTGGGGGTGGCGCTGGGTTTCATCACCGCCTATGTCACCAGCGACGCGGCCAGCTTCGGCGATCTGCATGTGTGGATCGGGTATGGGATTCTGGCCGCCCTGGGGATTCGGCTGATTATGGGCCTGACCGGCGGGCGGTTCGCCTTCACCGTCCTGCGCGCCAAGCGCCCCCGCTGGGCCTGGATCGGGCCGGTTCTGGGAATGCTGGTGGTCGCGGCCATCGTCAGCGGCTTCCCCGCCGAGGGAAACGGAGCAACGGAACACCGGCATGCGCTGTGGTCGCAAGCCGCGCTGGCGGCGGCGGTGTCGCACGGAACGGTGATGCTGTTCGTGATCGGGGGGTAGGCCGCTAACTCCTGCCTTGAAAACATCCGATGACGTCGCATATGATATCATAATGATTCGTATCGTCATCGACACCGACGTTCTCGTGGCGGCCTTCGAGAGCCCATCCGGCGCATCGCGGCAACTGCTTCTTGATGTCCTGGACGGCCGATTCCTGCTTTTGCTTTCAACCGCTCTGGTGGTGGAATACGAGTCTGTTCTTACGCGGCCGCGGCGTTTGGCCCGCTCCGGGATTGGGTTTGCCGAGGTCGTCGAGGTGCTTGATGAATTGGCGGGGCTTTGTGTGCCGGTCGCTTTCGATTACCGCTGGCGCCCTTCCGGCGCCGACGCCGATGACGAGTTGGTGGTCGAAACCGCCATCAATGGGCAAGCCGACGTCATCGCGACGTTCAACCTGCGCCACATGCACCAAGCGGCCGCCAATTTCGGGATAAGGGCGCAAAGACCCGGACCGCTAATAAGGAGGATGCGATCATGAGCAGAGGCAATTTCGCGCTTCGGCTTCCCGAGGATCTTAAGGAACGGGCGTTGCTCCAGGCGGCGCAAGCCGGGGTCAGCCTCAACCAATACATCGCCACAGCCCTGGCGGCCCGCGTCGGCGCCCAAGCCGAGGCCGAACATTATTTTGCCGCCCGCGCCGCCCGCGCCACTCCGGGCCGGGCCAAGGTGATCTTGCAAAAGGCGGGAACGGTGGCGGTGCCACAGGACGGCGACCGGCTCGACAGTCCAGAGACAGACGAGGCGTGATACCGTCGTGATCGGGCGTTAAAACCGGTAATTGATCCGCGCACCCGGGCGCGGCGTGCCGGGAACGGCGAGGCGGGCGGCGAATTCGTATTGGCCGATGCCGTTTTGGATATCGACCCGCGACAAGGTGCCGCCGCCCGCATTCTGATCCAAGCCGCCGGTATCGGAGACCGGAGCGCGGCCGTAATAGGTACTGAAATTCTGCTGCGTTTCGCGGCGCTGGCCATCGGCGTTCAGGCCGCCCTGATCGTCATAGTGCAGAATGGCGTTGTCGTTGACCCCGATCTGCGACGAAAAGTTCGAGGATTCAACCGCGGCTTGAGCCGACGCGGCAACGCCACGGCCGCCCGACATCGGGCGCGCGGTTGCCGCCGCCGCCAGACCGGACGACCCCGACAGGGCCGCTATGCGACTCGTACCAAGAGCCATGACACTTCACACCTACCTTACCTCAAACTACACTCTAGACCCGACCAAACCCCCAACGCAATGGAAATAAAGGATAAAAGCCACACAATTCATATTCGGTTCAGCGAAAATCGCGCGAACGGAATACCGGCGCCGGGTGGTCGGCCAAAAGATCGGCGAAACGCACCGAAATGTCGGCCAATTCCAGGGCGATGACATGGATGACCCCGTCCTTTTTTTGCAAGCGGCCCTTGGCCTGGATCAGGCCGCCGCTGACCACGACCGGGCGGAACGCCTCGGCCACCGCCTTTCGGATCACCAGATTGACCGCGCCGGTTTCGTCCTCCAGCGTGATGAACACCGTGCCCCCCGCCGTGCCGGGGCGCTGGCGGTTCAAGGCCACTCCCGCCACACCGACTTGGGCGCCGTCGGCCAGGTCGTTCAGCCGGATGGCGGGCACCGCGCCGTCCTGGGTCAAACGGTCGCGCAGGAAGCTCATCGGATGGGCACGCAGGCTGAGGCCCCAGGGTACCGTAATCCTCGGCCACCTCCTCCGGCGGGCGGGCGGCGGGCAGAACCGGCACTGCTTCCGGGCCCGGCCCGTCGAACAGCGGCAGCGGACGATCGTGCAAGCCCTTGACCGCCCACAGGGCGGCGCGCCGCGACAGACCCAATCCGGCGAAGGCATCGGCCTGGGCCAGCGCCTCCAGCGCCTTGCCCGACAGGCCCGAGCGGCGCCACACATCCTCGGGCGATCGATAGCGTGAAGCGCGGGCCGCCGTCAGCCGTTCCGCCTCGGCTCGGCCCAACCCCGAGACCAGCCGCAAGCCCAAGCGCAGCGCCCCGCCCTCAAGCGTGCAATCCCAGTCCGAGCGATTGATATCGGCGGGGTGAACCGCGACACCGTGCGCCTTGGCGTCGCGCACGATTTGCGCCGGGGCGTAAAAGCCCATCGGCTGGGCGTTCAGCAACGCGCAGGCGAAGGCGGCCGGATGATGCCGCTTCAACCACGCCGAGACATAAACCAGAATGGCGAACGAGGCCGCGTGGCTTTCCGGGAAACCGTATTCGCCGAATCCCTCGATCTGGCGGAAACACCCCTCGGCGAATTTCGCGTCGTAGCCGTTCGCCGCCATGCCGGACAGGAACTTGGCGCGGAACCCTTCCATCGTGCCAGCACGGCGGAAGGCGCCCATCGCCCGGCGCAAGCCGTCGGCCTCGGCGGCGCTGAACCCCGCCGCCTCGATCGCGATACGCATGGCTTGTTCCTGGAACAACGGCACCCCCAGGGTTTTGCCCAGCACGCGTTCCAGCGCCTTCGAGGGATAGGTTACCGCCTCGGCGCCGCCACGGCGGCGCAGATAGGGATGCACCATGTCGCCCTGAATCGGACCGGGCCGCACGATCGCCACCTGCACCACCAGATCGTAGTAACAGCGGGGTTTGAGGCGCGGCAGCATCGCCATCTGGGCACGGCTTTCGACCTGGAACACGCCGACGCTGTCGCCCTTGCCCAACATGTCGTAAACCGCCGCGTCCTCGGCTGGGACCGAGGCCAGATCCAAGCCGCCGCCGATCAACGTGAAGGCCTTGCGGATGCAGGTCAACATGCCCAGCGCCAGGACATCGACTTTCAAGATGCCCAGTGCATCCAGATCGTTCTTGTCCCATTCGATCATCGTCCGCCCGCCCGAGGCGGCGTTGAGCAGCGGCACCACCTCGGACAAGGAACTGCCGGTCAGCACGAAGCCGCCGGAATGCTGGGTCAGATGACGGGGAAACCCTTTAAGCTGGGCGGCCATCGCCAAAACCTGGGTGACGACGGGGTCCGGCGGCGGGGGGCGTTCCTCCCGTACCGAACGCAGCAGCGCCTCGGCTTGATCCTCGGTCAGGCCAAAGGCCCCGGCCGCCGCGCGGATCGCCGAACGGGTGCGGAAGGTGATCACCGCCGCCGCCAAGGCGGCGTGATCGCGGCCGTAACGGCGATAGATGAAGGCGATCACCTCGTCGCGGCGCTCGTGTTCGAAATCGACGTCGATATCGGGCGGTTCGCCTCGTTCGACCGAAAGGAACCGCTCGAACAGCAAGTCCGATTGCGCCGGATCGACCGCCGTGATCCCCAAACAGAAGCACACCGCCGAATTGGCGGCGGAACCGCGCCCCTGGCACAAAATCCCCTGCTCGCGGGCGAAACGGACGATCTCGTGAACGGTTAGGAAATAGGGGGCGAATTTTAAACGGCCGATCAAGTCGAGTTCATGGAGCAATTGCGCCGCAACCCGCTCGGGCACGCCCGAGGGATAGCGTTGGCGGGCACCGTCTTGGGTTCTGAGTACCAATTGCGCCTGCGGCGAGGCGCCCTCGACGGGATAATCATGGCCAAGTTCGTCCAGACTGAAACGGCAGCGTTCCGCGATGCTCACCGTCCGCGCCACCGCCTCGGGCCATTCGGCGAACAGGGCGGCCATCTCGGCGGGGCTTTTCAGGCGGCGCTCGGCATTGGCAAACAGATCACGCCCGGCGGCCTCGGCCAAGGTGGTGTTCAGGCGGATACAGGTCAGCACGTCTTGCAGCGGACGGCGGTCGGCGCCGTGGTAGTGGACGTCGTTGACCGCGACCAGCGGCGTGCCCGCTTGCTCGGCCTGACCGGCCAGGGCATGAAGCCGCTGGGCGTCACCACCCTCCAACAGGTTATGGGCGGCCAAGAACACCGAACCGGGGCAAAGCGTGGTCAGGGTACGAAGGTCATCGTCCGCGGCCGGCGGCAGCGCGATCAGGATCTGGCCTTGGGCCGCATCGGCCAGATCCGCCGCCTCCAACCGGCAGCCGCCCTTGATCGTGCGCAAATTGCCGGTGGCCAGCAGCCGCGACAGCCGCCCATAGGCGGCCCGATCGGTGGGAAAACACAAAAGCGAGGGGAAACCATCGGCGAAATCCAGCCGCGCGCCGACCACCAAACGGATCCCGGCGGCCTTGGCGCCGACATGAGCCCGCACGATTCCGGCCAGACTGTTGCGGTCGGTCACCGCCACCGCCGCCAGCCCCAAGGCGGCGGCGGCGCTCATCACCTCGTCGGGATGCGAGGCGCCGCGCAGAAAGCTGTAATTCGTCGTAACCTGAAGCTCGGCATAAGGGGGCATGTTATTGCCCCCCGGCGAAAACGCGGCAGGTTAATTCCCCTCGGCCGGCGCGGCATTGGGGCAAGGTTCGGCATGATGGGAGGCGTACTCGCCGACCGCGCCGAACAGGACATGGCTGGCATAGTCCACGAAGGACAAACCGCGCTGTTTCGCCTCGCACGCCAATCGCTCGAAGATGTGATCGTCGAGCTCGATATCGTGATACAACATAGCTTGTGCCCCCCGTCATCGCCCTCCGTCCTTATACGATAGGATAGGTGCCGGTTACAATCCGGTTCTCACCCGAGTTACGAGAAAACCCCGTGCCGGAACCAGCGGCCGGGCTCGCCTTGGCGGAACAGCCACCAGCGGCGCCCCCCTACCTCCTCGACCCGCCAGTAATCGCGGTCCAGCCCCGGTTTGCGCCACCATTCGGCGGCAAGGCGTTCGGGTCCCTCGACCTCGGTCAAGGCCAAGCCGTCGAGACGGACCGGCGCGCCGCCCTCCTCGACAACCTCGGCCGGGCGCGGCCGCGCGAACATCACCACCGGCCGGGGACGGCCGGATGCAAGGGCGCCGGGCCTTCCCGCGCGAATCCAGGCCCGTTCCGGCAACCACGACGGCCAACCGGCCGGACGATAGGGATGCAGATTCCGCCGCGCCAACCGGTCGTACAAACGAGCGAGATCGTCGTCGGGCGAAGCCTCGCCGAAGGCGGTCTGACGCGGCCCCAAGGGATCGGCGGCGGTCACCCGCAGTTCCATCGCCTCGATACCGCCCGAGACGGCGATCTCGCGCCAGCCGTCGCGGAACAGCCGCGCCAGATGAACGGGGTCGCGGGTCGGCCGCGCCGTGGCGAGCGGCCGCGAAAAGTGCGTGCCGCACGCATCGGTCAACCGCAACTCCAACGCCCGCACCCCCAAGCGTTCCGCCTCAAGCCGAGGAGTCAGCACCGCCAGCAAGCGGTCGAGACCGGCCTCGATATCCTCCGGCCGCCCGACCGGCTGGGCGAAGCGGCGGCGCACCGACAAGGAAGGGCGCGGCGGCGCGAAGGCCAGCGGTTCCGGCGCCGCCCCGAACATCTGGTCCAATCGCCGCGCCAAACCGGCCCCGAAACGGCGAACCAGCGGACCGCGCGGCAAGGCGGCCACGGCGGCGATGCCACGAAGGCCGAAGCGGCGCAGGGCGAGCGCCGTCTCGGGGCTGATCCGCAGCGCCTCGGGCGGCAGGGACCCCAGCATTTGACGGATGGCGCCATCGGGAATCAGGACGATGGGATCGGCCATGAATCGGGCCGCCGCCCACGCCGCCCCCGGCGTTCCAGCCATCGCCACCCGGCCGCCCGCACCCAACCCGGCGGCCACGGCCGCCAGCAACCCCGCCTCGCCGCCGAACAGATGGCAAGACCCGGACGCCTCGATCCACGCCCCCTCGCCATCGTCGGGGGCAACCCACGGCCCGAAGCGCTGGCACCAGGACAGCCGTTCCGCCGGGCCCAGGGCGGGCGCCCACACCGACACGATGCGCGTGATCACGATGAAGCCACCTCCCACTCGCCCGGCGGCGCGAAACGGCAGCGGTCCAGCACCACCCGCCAGCGCCCGCCGGGGCGCGACGACACCCGCCAGCGCGTCGTTCCGGCATTGGACGCGGCGGGCATCGGCGGATGCAGAACGAAACCGGTGACGCCGCCCGCCTCGGCCGCCAGTTGCAAACGCCGCCCGGCGACCGCCTCCAAGCCCGGCAATTCGGCGACCACGCAGGACAGGGCGGGACAGCGCAGCGATTCCTCCATCGCCGGGGCGTCGCCGCCGTCCAGCACGATCAGGCGATCGGGCTCCAGCCCGAAACCGGCCAAGCCCGGCGGGTACAGCCCCGCCCCCGTCATCCACAGAACCGGACGCCCGGCGGCGGCGGCGATCCGCCCGCTCAAACGCGCCACGAAACCGATCGCGGCGGCATCGGCGGCGATCACTTGATGCAGGCAGCCCAACGGCAAAACCAGCCCGGGCACGGCCTCGACCCCATTTGCCGAAGGGGGACAAGACCGCTCGAAGCGCCGGATGCGGGCGCGCAATGCCGAAAGAGAAAGGGCTTCGCTGCTCATGTTCCTGTTATGTTCTTGTTTGCGGCAAATGTCAAATTCGCTATGAATTCGCCACAGTTCGGGCGCATTCTTAAGACTGAGGTTCTCCTTGGACACGAGTGTGCCGCCATGTTTCGTCGTTGTGTGGGGTTGGTTGTGGGGCTGCTTTTGGGGCTGGCGCTGGCGGTTCCGGCGGCCCAAGCGCGCAACCATGTGTTCGTCGGTGTCGGGATCGGCGCGCCTTGGTACGGTCCGGGATGGTACGGCCCGCCCTACGCCTACCCGCCCTACGGCTACCCGCCGTATCCGGTCGAGGTCGCGCCGCCGGTTTACGTGGCCCCCTCGCCGATCTATATCGCTCCGCCGGTACAAGCGCCGCCAGTGGTGCAAGCCGCCCCGGCGGCGGCCCCGAACTGGTACTATTGCAGCAACCCGAAGGGCTATTACCCTTACGTCACGACCTGCACCACGGCATGGCGCGAGGTGCCTTCGACCCCTCCTCGTTAAGGGAAACATTCCCTTCACCCTATTACCCAAGTCGCGTCCTGGGTAGACAGCACGGAATGGCTGTGGTAATTGGAAAGTCGCGGCCAATTGCACAGCCCTCCCATTCTGGGCACTCCTCCACGCGCGACATGCCGCTGTCGTGACTCGACGAGTGATGCCAAGGATTCATCGACGCTCATGAGGCCGATGTCCGAACGTGCGATCCGCAACATCTACAACAATATTCAGCAGATATGGCCGGATGACCCGTGGTACCGGCACACCACCACGCGGATACGATCGCTGGTCGGTCACTTCACAAGGAAGTACGACTTCGGGCATGTCGTCTTGAACGCCGGAGCAGGCGGAACCGACGCGGCCGATTTGTGCGATAACGACAAAATCGACTTCGATCTCTCCGAAAAACGCATCGCGCCCTGCACGAAACCGGTGTGCGGCAACATCGAAACACTGCCGTTCAAGGACGCGGCCTTTTCGTCGGTGCTTTGTGTCGGCTCGGTCATCAACTATTGCAAGGCCGACCGCTCGATTGCCGAGTTCTCGCGCACCACCGCGCCGGGCGGATATTTGGCGATCGAATTCGAAACCACCGAGGGCCTCGACCTAATCGGCTTCGACAGCTTCAAACGCGATGTCGCCATCGTCACGAACCTTTACGATGTCCATGACAGCGAGATCAACGTCAAATATTCCTCACCCCACATCCAGTCCATTCTGAAAGAGAACGGTTACGCCATACGTGAGGTAACACGATTCCACCACCTTTCGCCGCTTTTGTACCGGCTGTGCGGATCGCGGCGTATTTCCGGGGTCTTATCGTCGCTTGACTGTGTCGCGCGCTTCATGCCCATTTTGCGCACGCACGCGTGGAATACCTTCATCCTCGCCCAAAAGGTCGCTTAACGCTTCCCGCTGCCCGGCGGCACGGATTTTAGGGAAAGCGCACCTAGCCCACATCCAGTCACGCGCAATCCATCCCATGCGGATAGACTTTTACTGGCCATCAAGTTTCGGTATAGTCGAATGCATGTTTACAAGACGGGGCGGGGCGCATGCCGATCTCGCGGAGGGGGAGGGTCGAAGCGGGTGTTGCCGAAGTGTCTCTCATCCGCGGCGAGAAGCTGGGCGATCGCGCTGTTTCTGGCGGCTTGGGCGGCGCCTGCCTTCGCCTACGCCACGACGCAGAAGGATCTCGACGTCGGCCTGCGCACCATCCGCTTCCTCAAGGATAAACCGTCCGGCCGCATCGAGGTCGCCGTTCTTTACGACTCCCAAAACCGCGAGTCGGGAGAGGACGCGCGCGCCATTTTCGGTTGGCTGAAAGGCAACGCCGACACCATCGGCGACGAGATGATCCCCAGCCTCATCGACATCCACACCCTCGGACACCAACGCCGATTCGCGCTGGCCGTTCTTGCGGCCGGAGTTTCCCCGGATTTGTTCGACTTGGTTTTCAACTACGCCCGCCAAAACCAGACCTTGACGGTGTCATCCGACATGGCGTGCGTTCACGCCGCCAAATGCACGATCGGCGTGATCAGCGCTCCCCGGGTTCAGGTGATCCTTAGCCGTCCCGTGAGCCAAGCGAGCGGACTTGATTTTCTCGAGGCGTTCCGCATGCTGGTCAAAGAGGAGAACTAATGATCAAGGCCGGCGCGATCATCACCCTTATAACGGTTACCCTCGCCGCTGGCGCGGCGGCCGAGGAATTCGATTATGGCCAATACG
>CAIULK010000237.1 GCA_903899885.1 uncultured Rhodospirillaceae bacterium | reverse complement strand
TGGCGGCCTCATCCCCCCGCATACTTCATATCTTCCTGCAAAATATGATCCCGCAGCCATTCGGCCAGGAAATCGGCGACCTCGCCGCCGACATTGCGGGTGCCGGCCATGAAGGTCGAGCGGATGGATTCCAGCTTTCGGGTCAGAGCGTGGTGGATGACCTCGTGCCGTTTGAGCCCGGCGAACCCGATCTGGCGCAGATGGTCCTCCTCGCGCGCGAAGTGGGCCAGGGTGTAGTCGAGCAGTTCGTCGAGCACCAATTCCTGCACGGCGCGGTCTTCCCGGTTGGCCGGTTGGCTGATTTGATTGACCAGTCCGACCAGGGCGCGGTGATCGCGGTCGAGGATCGGGTGGCCGACGCTCATCGCCTCGGTCCAACGGATGACCGGGGTTTGACTGCGCGCTTCCAGAACCGACAGCGTGGCGGCGATCACGGCGGGATCGAACTGCACGCCCGCCTGCGCCGCGAGGTAGTTGGTCGCGTCCCGTTCCGGCCATGGTCCCTTGTAGGGGCGTTCGCTGGTCAGTGCGTCATAGACGTCGGCGACCGCGACGATGCGTGCCGCCAGGGGAATTTGCGTCCCCTGAAGGGCGCCGGGATAGCCGCCGCCGTCGTAGCGTTCGTGGTGGTGGCGGGCGATCTCGGCGGCGATGCGCAGATAGGTGCTGTCCGGCGCCAAAACCAAGGTTTTTCCCAAGATCGCCGCCCCGGCAACCGTGTGGTCCTGCATCGCTTGGCGTTCGGCGGCGTCCAGCGAGCCGGGTTTGCGCAAAATCCCGTCGGGAATGGCGACCTTGCCAATGTCGTGCAGAATGCTGGCGATGCCGATCTGAGCCCGGAAGTCCGGCGTGATCTCGTCCGGAAAAGCGCCGGCCTGATCCAGGGTGCGGGTGATTTCCTGGGTCAGGCGGGCAACCCGCACCACATGTTCCCCGGTGTCGTTGTCGCGGAATTCGGCCAGATCGGCCAAGGCGCGCACGGTGGCGCGGTTGGCGGCCTTCAGCCGCTCGGAGGCGATGTGCTGGGCGGTGATGTCGGCAAAGCTGTAGGTGTAGCCGCCGCTGGCCAGCGGCGCGCCGGTTTCCTCAAGGATATGGCCGTTGGGCCGGGGCCGGGTTAAACGGATTTTGCGGCCGTCGCGGATCGGCTGCAAGCGTTCGGCGACGATGTCATTGGCCGCGCCCGCGCCAAACTCGCCGCGATCGGCCAGAATCCACACCACATCAATGAAATTGGCGCCCGCCCGGCAGACCCGTTCGTCGAGGCCGAACATCGTGCGGTAGCCGTCATTGACGAAAACCACCCGATGGTCCGCATCAAGAACAAGAACGGCAAGGTCGATACTGTCGAACGCCTCGGCCATGATGTCGGAAAGCAAGGGTCCATCCCTTCGTAAAAGGGGACGCGGATATAGGAGGGTTTCTATATATCCTAAAGTATATGGACGCAAGCCTGAGTTTCTTATCGGGCCTTTACCTTAGACAAGACGTTTCTTTTCTGGGGTTGAATATCGCCCGAGGACAGTTTGCAAGTAATGCCCGGTGTGACTGGCCGAACAGGCGGCCACCTCCTCCGGGGTGCCTTCGGCGACCACGCGGCCGCCGCCATCGCCGCCTTCCGGGCCCATGTCGATCAACCAGTCGGCGGTCTTGATCACTTCCAGATTGTGTTCGATCACCAGCACCGTGTTGCCCGCCTCGACCAGGGTGTGCAGCACCTCCAGCAATTTGCGGACGTCCTCGAAATGCAGGCCGGTGGTCGGTTCGTCGAGGATATAAAGCGTGCGGCCGGTGGCGCGGCGCGCCAGTTCCTTGGCCAGTTTCACCCGCTGGGCCTCGCCGCCCGACAGCGTGGTCGCCTGCTGGCCCAGATGGATATAGCCCAGTCCGACGCGGACCAAGGTTTCCATGCGGTCGCGGATCGGCGGCACCGCCTTGAAGAACTCGGCGGCTTCCTCCACCGTCATGTCCAACACGTCGGCGATCGATTTGCCCTTGAAGGTGACCTCCAGGGTTTCGCGGTTGTAGCGCCGTCCCTTGCAGACGTCGCATTGGACGTAAACGTCGGGCAGGAAGTGCATTTCGATCTTGATGACGCCGTCGCCCTGGCAGGCCTCGCACCGGCCACCCTTGACGTTGAAGCTGAAGCGTCCCGCCTTGTAGCCGCGCGCCTTGGATTCGGGCAGTTCGGTGAACCAGTCGCGGATATAGGTGAAGGCGCCGGTATAGGTGGCGGGGTTCGAGCGCGGCGTGCGCCCGATCGGCGATTGGTCGATGTCGATGATCTTGTCCAGGCGTTCGACGCCGTCGATGCGCTCGAATTTCGCCGCCTGTTCGCGCGCCCCCATCAGGCGCCGGGCCAGGGCCTTGTACAGGGTCTCGATGACCAGGGTCGATTTGCCGCCGCCCGACACGCCGGTGACACAGGTGAAGGTGCCCAGCGGGATCGATACCGTAACGTTGTGCAGATTATTGGCCGAGGCGCCGACGATGGTCAGGGCGCCGCCGTTGCCGGGGCGGCGCTGGGCGGGAATCTCGATCCGCCGCTTGCCGGTCAGATACTGGCCGGTCAGGCTGGCCCGGTCCTCCATCACCTCGCCGGGCGATCCTTGCGCGACCACGTGGCCACCGTGCCGCCCCGCGCCGGGACCCATGTCGATCAGCCAGTCGGCGGCGCGGATCGCGTCTTCGTCGTGCTCGACGACGATCACCGAATTGCCGATATCGCGCAGCCGCTTCAAGGTGGCGAGCAGGCGGTCGTTGTCGCGCTGGTGCAAGCCGATCGAGGGTTCATCCAGAACATACAACACGCCGGTCAATCCGCTGCCGATCTGACTGGCCAGCCGGATGCGCTGGCTTTCGCCGCCCGACAGGCTGCCCGATCCCCGCCCCAGCGTCAGATAGGTCAGGCCGACATCGACCAAAAAGCCCAGCCGGTCGTTGATCTCGCGCAGGATCCGCCGGGCGATGTCGCGTTCCTTCGGTTTAAGCACCTCGTCGAGGCCGGCGAACCAGTCGCGCGCCCGCTCGATCGAGAAATCGCCGATTTCGGAAATGTGCAGGCCCCGGATCTTGACCGCCAGCGCCTCGGGCTTCAGGCGCGCGCCGCCGCACACCTCGCAAGGCGCGCTGGCCTGGAAGCGCGACAGTTCTTCCCGGATCCAAGACGAATCGGTTTCGCGGTAGCGCCGCGCCAGATTGGGGATAACGCCTTCGAACGGCCGATCCACCACCGAGCTGCGTAACGTGGAATCATAGGCGACCGTCACCGATTCCGAGCCCGATCCATGCAGGATGGCGTTGCGCGCCGCCAGCGGCAGACGGCGCCACGGCGTGTGGATGTCGCCGCCGAAATGTTTGACCACGGCTTCCAGCGTTTGCAAATAATATTGCGAGGTGGTGTTCGACCATGGCGCCACCGCGCCGTCGCGCAAGCTCAAATCCTCGTCCGGGACGACCAATTCGGGATCGAAATAAAGTTTGACGCCCAATCCGTCGCAGGCCGGGCAGGCGCCGAACGGGTTGTTGAACGAGAACAACCGGGGCTCGATCTCCTCGATCGTGAAGCCCGACACCGGGCAGGCGAACTTCGAGGAAAAGGTCACCCGCTCGCCATTGTCGGCGTTTTCGGTGAAGCAGAGGCCCTCGGAAAGTTCAAGCGCCGTCTCAAATGAATCGGCCAAGCGATTGCCCATGCTTGGTTTTACGACAAGGCGGTCGATCACCACCTCGATATCGTGCTTCAGCTTCTTGTTGAGGGTGGGCACCGCGTCGATTTCATACAAGGTGCCATCGACCTTGACGCGCTGGTAGCCCTTGCGCCGCCATTCGGCCAATTCCTTTTTGTATTCGCCCTTGCGGCCGCGCACGGTGGGGGCCAGCAAATACAGCCGGGTGCCTTCCGGCATCGCCTCGACCTTGTCAACCATCTGGCTGACAGTCCAGCTTTCGATCGGCAGGCCGGTGGCGGGCGAATGCGGCACGCCGATCCGCGCCCACAACAGGCGCATGTAATCGTAAATCTCGGTGACGGTGCCGACCGTCGAACGCGGATTCTTCGAGGTGGTCTTCTGCTCGATCGAAATCGCGGGCGACAGGCCCTCGATGCTTTCGACATCGGGCTTGGACATCAATTCCAGGAATTGCCGGGCATAGGCCGACAGCGATTCGACGTACCGGCGTTGCCCCTCGGCGTAAATGGTGTCGAAGGCCAGCGAGGATTTGCCCGATCCCGACAAGCCGGTGATCACCACCAGTTTGTCGCGGGGAATATCGATATCGACGGATTTGAGATTGTGTTCGGACGCGCCGCGCACACGGATGAAACCGCTCATGAACTCCCTTTCGCCGGGACCGGGGCGGGGATGGTAGAGGGTTCGCACCCGCGAACACAAGTGTGGAAAGGGAAGGGGTGCGGTGCTAGTTTCGCCGGGCCCATCCAATGAGGTCGTCATGAAAACCTTCCCCGCGCTTTTGGTCGCCGCCCTCGTTTTCTCTGGACCCGCCTTCGCCGGGGATTTCCGGGTCGATAGCCCGGATCTGGCCGAGGGGGGAACGATGGCCGACCGCCAGGTCTTCAACGGTTTCGGTTGCCACGGCGGCAATGTCGCGCCCGCCTTGCGGTGGAGCGGTGCCCCGGCGGCCACCAAAAGCTTCGCCGTCACCGTATACGACCCCGACGCGCCGACCGGCAGCGGCTGGTGGCATTGGGTGGTGACCGATCTTCCCGCAACCGCCTCGGGGGTTTCGGGCCGGCCGTCGGCCCCGGCGGTCGAATTCAAAACCGATTTCGGAACCCCCGGTTACGGCGGACCGTGCCCGCCGGTTGGGCATGGGGCGCACCGCTATATCTTCACGGTCTGGGCGCTGGATGTCGAGAAATTGCCGGTTCCGGCCGACGCATCGCCCGCCATGGTCGGGTATAATTTGAATGGCCACGCCCTCGCCAAGGCGACCTTGACTGGGCGGTACGGGCGTTAAAGCGTGATGCGATAAGTCGCATCACGTCTAGCCGCCATTGCGGCGGCGGGGGCCTTCGTTGAAGAAGGGCGCCTTGGCGCGCAGGATGGTTTTTTCGAGGTTGGCAAAGACCGCGTCGGCATTCCACGGCGGAAACTTACCGTCGGGCCGGTAATCGTTCTGGGGATCGATAACGATCAGGGCGCGTGTCATCTCAGTCCGAATGGCTGGAGGGTTCCGCATGCACCACCACGCGGGCCATGCCGGGTACCGAGCGCAACACGGCCGATTGCAGCCGTTCGGTCGCCTCGTGAACGATGGCGATCGGCGATTCGTCGGGGAACAGGCAGTGACACGAGGCGTAAAGTCCGTCCTCGCGCTCCAGCACGCGCAGATCATGGATGCCGCTGGCCAGCGGCAAGGCGGGCAGGGTTTTTTCCAGCGCGTGGCGCACCGCCTCGAACCGCTGATCGGTCACGGCGGTTCCGGCGAACACGCTTTGATGGCGGGGATCGATATGGATATCGACGCCCAGATCGGTGCCCAGTTCGCCGCCCAGCGCCGCTTCCACGCCGCTGGCCAGGGAATGGGCCTGGGCCAGGGTCAGGGTTTCATCGACTTCCAGGTCGAAGCTGAGATGCGGACGCCCGTTGACCGTGGCGACGGCGACATTGTGCACCGACAGCCCGCGCGCCGCGACCAGCACCCGCAAGGTCTCGGAAATGCTTTCGTCGTCCAGCGCCAAGGGTTCGGCAACCACCAGCGGCTGGGTTTCGTCGAGCGCGGCGTGAATGCGTTCGGCGACGTCCAATCGGACCGCCTCGACCCGGTCCAGCGGCATCGTCCGGCTGACCTTGACCACCAGTTCGACGAACACCGTGGCCCCGGCCGGGCGGGCGCGCACCCGTTCGACCCGCGCCACGCCGGGGGTGGCGGCGGCGATCGCCTCGATCCGTTCGGCGATTCCCTTGGGCGCCGCATCGACCAGCACCGCGATCGTGCTGCTGCCCAGCCGCCATCCGGCCAAGGCGACGAAACCCGACACGCCCAACGCGGCCAGGGCATCGGCCTTGGGCCAGCCCAGCGCGACGAAGCCCAAACCGGCCAGCACCACCGCCGAGCTGAGGATGTCCGAGGAAAAATGCAAGGCGTCGGCTTCCAGGGCTTGGCTGCCGGTTTCCTTGGCGACCTTCGACAAGGCGCGCGAACGGCCGATATCGATAAGGATCGACACCACGATCACCGCGACCGAATACCATGTGGTTTCGACCGGCTCGCCCGGCCAAATCAGCCGGCCCACCGCTTCCTTGACGATCATCGCCGCCGTGACGAACAGCAGGCCCGTGCCGATCAAGGCCGACACGCTTTCGAATTTGCCGTGGCCGTAGGGGTGACCGGCATCGGCCGGCTGATCGCCGATGCGGACCGCGAACCAGGTCAGCGACGCCGCCCCCAAATCAAGCAGCGAGTGCGCCGCCTCGGACAGAATCCCCAAGCTGCCGGTGGCCAGGCCGACGGCCAGCTTCATCACCGCCATCGCCGCGCTGGCGAAGACCGACGAAAGGGCAACCGTCTGTTTATCGTTCGAGGACATGCGAAGGGTCTAACCCAAATGCGCCGATGAATCCATCCGGGAAACGTGAAACCATCGTGGACGTGATGGACCGGTTCGGTCATTGTGCCGGACCATTTGGGGTGGGGGAAAAGGCGATGGGCACGCTATTGCTCGCGCTGGCGGCGGGTGTGTTTTTCTTGGCGGCGGTTGCGCAAACCATCCGGCTGGCCGGGGCCAGGGCGGCCGGGGCCGCGCTGACGCGCGATTTGGCGGCGTTGAACGCCCAGGCCGCCGTGGCGCGGGAGCTGGAGGCCGAACGCGGCCACGCGCGGCGCGTTCGCGACGAACGCCACGCCGCCACCGAAACCTTGACCAAGGATTTCAACGAAAGCATCCGGGGTGCCCTGGAATTGGTCGCCCAGGCCGCGCACCGGCTGGGCAACGCGGCCCAAAGCATGGCCGAGGTGGCCGACGATACCAGCCGCCTGTCGGGGCTGGTCGAAGCCTCGGCCGAGCGGACCGCCGCCAACACCGGAACCGTGGCCGGCGCCGCCGACCGGCTGGCCGAAACCGAGATCGAGATCGCCCGTCAGATCGGACGATCCTGGGATGTGACGCAAACCGTCGCCCGTCAGGCCGGCGAGGCGACCGAGGTGGCATCGACCCTGACCCAGGCGGGCGATCGGATCGGCGAGATCGTGGGACTGATCAACGACATCGCCGCCCAAACCCATCTTTTGGCCCTGAACGCGACGATGGAAGCCGCCCGGGCGGGCGAGGCGGGCAGGGGCTTCGCCATCGTCGCCACGGAAGTCAAGAAGCTGGCCGGTCAAACCGCGCGCGCCACCGAGGAAATCGGCATCCAGATCCATTCGGTGCGGGCGGCGACCCAATCGGTGGTGACCGCGATCGCCGGAATGCGCGAAACCATCGCCACCTTGGGCGATCGTTCGGCGGCGATCGCCCAATCGGTGGAATCCCAGGCGGCCGCGACCCAGCAGATCGCGTCGAGCGTGCACAATGCCTCGGCCGGGACCGCCGAGGTCACCCAAAGCATGACCGAGGTAAAGGGCGGGGTGGCGCGCACCGGGCGCGCCGCCGTCGATGTTTATGGCACCGCCAACGCCTTGTTCCAGCAATCCCAGGATCTTGCCACCGAGGTGGCCGATTTCCTGGCGGCGATCCGCACGGTCGGCGACCGCCGCAATTCGGTGCGCCGGGCGGTCCGGTTGCACGGCAGCGTGCGGGCGGAGACGGTTTCGATCCCGGTCACCGCCATCGATATTTCGCTGGGCGGCTGCCGGTTGGACGCCGGACTGGCCGCGCCAGCGGGCAGCGCGGTCGAATTGGCGCTCGATGCGTGGCCTCCGGTCAAGGCCCGCGTGGTCGGCATCGTCGATGGTCACGCCCGGCTGCAATTCGGGCTGGATGCCGCCACCCAGGCGGCGGTGGAAGCGGCGCTGGAGCGGGTGAGCGCGTAGCCGGGCATTCGTAATGACACGGTCATTGCGACGCGCTATGCTTGGCGGGTAAAGGAGATTGGCCTTGCCCGCATTGCCCCGGTTGTCGCCCAAGCGTGAAACGCTGAATCTTCGGATCAAGGCCGAGGAGCGCAGTCTGATCGACCGCGCCGCGCAAGCGCGCGGCAAGAACCGAACCGACTTCATCCTCGACGCCGCCCGCCGCGCGGCCGAGGAAGCGTTGTTGGATCAAGCGATCCTGGAGGTCAGTCCCGAGGCTTACGCGAACTTTCTGGCTCGCCTGGATGCGCCGCCGCAACCCAATGATCGATTGCTTCAAACCATGCGGACCCCGGCGCCGTGGGACAAGGCGTGACGCTTCGTCCGCCGGAACCCTTGGCCGCCCATCACGAGGTCGCGGGCTTTACCTCCGGGGTCGAAAGCCTGGACGACTGGTTCAAACGGCGCGCGTTGAAGAATCAGGCCCTGGGGGGATCGCGGTGTTTCGTGGTGTGCGAGGGGCAAAGGGTCGTCGCCTATTACGCCCTGGCCTCGGGCGCCGTGATGGCCGAGGCCGCCGTTGGCCGCTTTCGCCGCAACATGCCGGACCCGATCCCGGTGGTCCTTCTCGGGCGCTTGGCCGTTGATCGATCCTGGCAGGGGCGGGGATTGGGGCGGGCCTTGGTCCAAGACGCGGGGCGCCGGGTGATCGGCGCGGCCGATGCGATCGGCATTCGTGGACTGATCGTCCACGCGCTGTCGGCGGACGCCAAGACCTTTTACGAGAAAATCGGCTTTTCCCCGTCGCCGCTGGACCCGATGACCCTGATGATCACGCTGGCCGATCTAAAGGCCTGCCTTTAGAAGGCTTCGCTTTACCGCGTCACCCCCGCGAAGGCGGGGGTCCATGCTGGGGCTACCAACGATGCCGAACGCAATATGGTGTGCCGCCGGACATATGGATTCCCGCCTTCGCGGGAATGACGTAGGAAAATCGGGTTTATCAGCAACCGGTTAGAACGGAATTTCATCATCCAAATCGGCCGGCGGCTCCCAGCCGCCGCCACCGCCGGACGGGGCGCGACCGCCGCCACCACCACCGCCGCCGCCGGAACGGGCCGCCGGGGGCGCCTGATCGTCGTATCCGCCACCGCCACCGCCGCCACCACCACCGCCGTCGCGGCCGCCCAGCAGGGTCAGTTCGCCCTTGAAGCGGCCGATCACCACTTCGGTGGTGTATTTCTCGGCGCCGCTGTTATCGGTCCATTTGCGGGTCTGAAGCGCGCCTTCGATATAGACGCTGCTGCCCTTTTTCAGGAATCGCTCGGCGACATCGGCCAGATTGGGGTTGAAGATCACCACCCGGTGCCATTCGGTCTTTTCGCGGCGCTCGCCCGACGAGCGGTCCTTCCACGATTCCGAGGTGGCGATGTTCAAATTGACGATCTTCGAGCCATCCTGCGAGGTGCGCACCTCGGGGTCGCGGCCCAGATTGCCGACCAGAATGACCTTGTTGACGCTGCCCGCCATGACCGTGTGAATCCTTCTTGAAGACCGTTTGCCTTGGGCGGACTGTAATGGATGCGTCGCGGCCCGCAAAGGGGTTTCACGAGGTTGTGAGCGGCCACGATATCTGGTAGCTTCACGCCACGAGATGGGCTGCCCATCCCCAAATTCTGGTTTTTTCGCGGGTACCGTTCTTTGACCAAATCCTCTCCGGCTCCGGCGTTCGACGTCACCCCCGTCACCATCGAAGAAGAGATGAAGCGCTCGTATCTCGATTACGCGATGAGCGTGATCGTGTCGCGCGCCCTTCCCGATGTCCGCGATGGCTTGAAGCCGGTGCACCGCCGCATCCTCTACGCCATGAAGGAAGGCGGGTACGACTATAACAAGCCGTTCCGCAAGTCGGCGCGCATCGTCGGCGACGTCATGGGTAAATATCACCCGCACGGCGATTCGGCGATTTACGACGCGATGGTCCGCATGGCGCAGGAATTTTCCATGCGCCTGCCCTTGATCGACGGTCAGGGCAATTTCGGTTCGATGGACGGCGATCCGCCCGCCGCGATGCGGTATACCGAGGCCCGCTTGGCCCGTGTCGCCCACTTCATCCTGGAAGATTTCGATAAGGAAACGGTCGACTTTCAGTCGAACTACGACGATTCCTCGCGCGAGCCGATGGTGCTGCCCGCTCGCTTCCCGAATCTGCTGGTCAACGGCGCCGGTGGTATCGCGGTCGGCATGGCCACCAACATTCCGCCGCACAATCTGGGCGA
>CAIULK010000236.1 GCA_903899885.1 uncultured Rhodospirillaceae bacterium | reverse complement strand
GGAATTTGGCCGTAGCGGAAAGCCGTCTGGGCGATGCGTTCCTTGCCGAGGGGCGGCGTGACGAGGCGCGGGCAGCCTTTCAGCGCTATCACGCGATCTTCCTGGACCTTACGGCGGCGGAACCGAACAACCCGGATTACCGGCGGAATTTGGCCGTAGCGGAAAGCCGTCTGGGCGAGGAGCTCCTTGCGGAGGGAAAAGGGAGCGAGGCTCGGAAGGCGTTTGAACGAGGCCATACGATTGTGTCGGATCTTCTCGCATCGGATCCGAGCAATAGGGATCTCCAGCGATCCATTTCTAGCGTAAGCTGCCTCATGGCGCGGGCCTGGATTGCCGAGGGGAACGCCCAGGAGGCGGAAGGCTGGTTGGATAAAACGGAGCGCTGTCTCGCCTCGCTGTTGGAGGGCGATCCCATCCGCCCACTGTATCGCCAAGACCGCGCGCGCCTGACGGGAGTGCGCGGCGACTGGCATGCCGCTCGGGGGCAAAGCGAACAGGCCCAGGCGAGCTGGCGCCAGACCGTCGCGCAGTTGGCGGAACTACGCGAAGCCAAAGGCCTGAACGGGCACGGGTGGCGCTATCTTGAGGAATATCAGGGTAAGCTGGCCGGGTAAGCGGGATGCCGGTAACGGATTACGGTCTTACCCTAATCGCCGTTTCTTGACCTCACCCCAGCGCCGCAACCCCCGGCAGGATCTTGCCCTCCAGCCATTCCAGGAACGCGCCGCCGGCGGTGGAGACATACGAGAATTTCCCCTCGACCCCCGCCTTCGCCAGGGCCGACACGGTGTCACCCCCCCCGGCCACGGTCAGCAGCTTGCCCTCGGCGGTGCGTTGGGCGGCGGCTTGGGCCACCGCGTTGGTGGCTGCGTCGAAGGGTTCGATTTCGAACGCGCCCAGCGGGCCGTTCCACACCAGGGTCTTGCAGCCGTTCAAACGGTCGATGATCGCCTCGATCGAGGCGGGACCGGCATCCAGGATCATTTGATCCTCGGGCACGGCATCCAGGCCGACCACTGTGTTGGCGGCTCCGGCGGCGAATTCACCGGCCACCACCACATCGACCGGCAGCACGATATGGCACTTGGCGGCCTTGGCCTTGTCCAGAATTTCGCGGGCGGTATCGGCCATTTCCTTTTCGCACAGCGACGTGCCGACCGGCTTGCCCATCGCGAACAAGAAGGTGTTGGCCATGCCGCCGCCAATGATCAGATAATCGACCCGCGACACCAAATTGCCCAGCAGTTCCAGCTTGGTCGAGACCTTGGCCCCGCCCACCACGGCGGCGACCGGGTGTTCCGGGTGTTCCAGGGCCTTGCCCAGGGCTTCCAGCTCGGCCTGCATCAAACGTCCGGCGCAAGCCGGAAGCAGCTTGGCTAAGCCTTCGGTCGAGGCATGCGCGCGGTGCGCGGTCGAGAAGGCGTCGTTGACGTACAGGTCGCCCAGGGCGGCCAGCGCCTTGGCGAAGGCGGGGTCGTTCTTTTCCTCTTCCGGATGGAAGCGGACATTTTCCAGAAGGGCAACATCGCCGTCCTTCATCGCCGCGATCGCGGCTTCGGCTTGGGGACCGATGCAGTCGGCGGCCCAGGCGACCGGACGTTTGACCGCCTCGGCCAAGGGGGCGACGAGAAGCTGTTGCGAATACTTCTCCTCGCGCCCCTTGGGGCGTCCAAAATGCGTCAGCACGATGACCTTGGCGCCCCGGTCGGCCAGTTCGGTCAGCGTCGCCGCCGAACGGGTGATGCGGGTGGCGTCGGTGACCTTGCCGTCCTTGGCCGGAACGTTGAGGTCCGAACGGACCAAAACGCGCTTGCCCTTGACGTCGAGGGAATCAATCGTGCGAAACATTGTGTATTCCCTCTTCCGTTCAGATCAGCCCGGCCATCGCGTGCGCGGTGTCGAGCATGCGGTTCGAGAAGCCCCATTCGTTGTCGTACCACGACACGATGCGCACGAAGGTGCCGTCGATCACCCGGGTCTGGGTGCCGTCGAAGGTCGAGGAGGCCGGGTTGTGGTTGAAGTCCACCGACACCAGTTCGGCCATGTTGAAGGCCAGAACGCCCTTCAAACGGCCTTCGGCGGCTTCCTTCATGGCGGCGTTGATCTCGTCCTTGGTCACGGCGCGCTCGGCGACGAACTTCAGATCGACCATCGAGACATTGGGGGTCGGCACGCGGACGGCGGTGCCGTCGAGCTTGCCCGCCAGTTCCGGCAGAACCAAACCGATCGCCTTGGCGGCCCCCGTGGTGTTGGGGATCATGCTGAGCGCGGCGGCGCGCGCTCGGCGCAGATCCTTGTGCAGGGTGTCCACCGTGTTCTGGTCGCCGGTATAGGCGTGAATGGTGGTCATGAACCCGTGCTTGATGCCGCACAGGCCGTGCGCCACCTGGGCCACCGGGGCCAAGCAGTTGGTGGTGCACGAGCCGTTCGAGACGACCTTGTGCTCGCCGGTCAGCTTTTGGTGGTTGACGCCGTAAACCACCGTCAGGTCGGCGCCGTCGGCCGGGGCCGAAACCAGCACGCGCTTGGCGCCCGCTTCCATGTGCAGGGCGGCCTGATCACGCTTGGTGAAGCGGCCGGTGCATTCCATGGCGATGTCGATGCCCAGCTCTTTCCAGGGCAGCTTGGTCGGATCTTTTTCCGCCGTCACTTTGATCTTGTGGTGACCCACGGTCATGATGTCACCGCTGACCGAGACGTCTTCCGGCAGCACGCCGTGCACCGAATCGTACTTCAGCAGATGGCCGTTGGCATCGGGCGAGCCGAGATCGTTGATGCCGACGATCTCGAGATCGGTCCGCTTGGACTCGACGAGCGCGCGCAGCACCAGACGGCCGATACGGCCGAACCCGTTGATGGAGACACGAACAGCCATTCTTTTCCTCCAGTTGGGTTATCCCGGCGCCACGGTTGGGCGCCTCAGGGCTTGGCTTATGACATACCCGTCAGGGGAAATCCAGCCCCGACGCACAAACTTAACACCTCGTTCGGGTAGCTATCATCCACCCTTCTGCTGGGTCACGGCGGCGCAGGCCAAACGGTCGGCGCGCTCGTTCTCGGGGTGGCCGGCGTGGCCCTTGACCCAAAGCCATGTCACCTGATGACGGGCGTTGGCCTCGTCGATCCGGCGCCACAGATCCTCGTTCTTGACCGGGCTGCGGTCGGCGGTTTTCCAGCCGCGCGCTTTCCAGCCCCGCAGCCATTCGGTAACGCCCTTCTGAACATATTGGCTGTCGGTATAGACCTTGACAACGCATGGGCGCGTCAACGCCGCCAGGCCCTCGATCACCGCCATCATTTCCATGCGGTTATTGGTGGTGTGCGGCTCGCCGCCGGACAATTCGCGTTCGACGCCCTTATAACGCAGCACCACGCCCCAGCCCCCCGGGCCGGGATTGCCCGAACAGGCACCGTCGGTGAACAACTCGACGATATCCTCGCTCATAGAATCCCATACCCCCCGGGACCGCCGACCTGCTGGTGGAAGCGCAGCTTGCGCAGATATTCCAGCGGGTCCTTGCGTTTGACGAAGGCGCCGGGCGGGGTGTCCAGCCAGTCGAACAACCGGGTCAGCAAGAAGCGCAGCGCGGCGCCCTGGGCCAGCACCGGCAGCGCCGCCAATTCGGCGGGTGACAGATCACGAACCCGGCGGTATCCGGCCAGCATTTGGCGGGCCTTGGTGGCGTTGAAGGCGCCATCGGCCTCGAAACACCACGCGTTCAGGCAGATCGCCACATCGTAGGCCAAGAAATCGGTGCAGGCGAAATAAAAGTCGATGATCCCCGAAACCCGTTCGGTCCCGGTCGCCTTGTCGCCGCGAAAGAACACGTTGTCGGGAAACAGGTCGGCATGAATCAGCCCGCGCGGCAGATCGCTTGGCCAGGTTTTCTTCAGCTCGGCCAGCGCGCTTTTGATTTTGTCGGCCAGACCGGGGGCCACCTTGTCGGCGCGGCCCTTGGTGGCCTTGAACAAGGCGTGCCAGCCGTCTTGCGACAGATCGTTGGGACGGGTTCGCGGAAAGTCGGCCCCGGCGACATGCATCCGGGCCATCGCCTCGCCCAGGGCGGCGCAATGATCCGGGGTGATCCGGCGCGGCGACAAGCCTTGCAGAAACGACACCAGGGCGGCCGGTTTGCCGCACAGTTGCCCGATAACGGCGCCATCCCGCGCATGCAGCGGCGTCGGACAGGCCAGACCGCGAGCCGCCAGATGTTCCATCAAATCCAGGAAAAACGGCAGGTCGGCCGGGTTGGTCCGCCGTTCCTCGTACAGGGTCAGGATGTAGGTCCCGGTGTCGGTCTGAAGCAAGAAATTGCTGTTGGAAACCCCCTCGGCGATCCCCTTGAAGGAGACCACCTCGCCGATCGCGTAGAGGGCCACGAAGTCCTCCATCTCCTCGTCGGAAACGTCCGTATAAACCGCCATGCCACCCGTCGTCCGCCGTGATCGCCGCCGGACGGACAGTACGACACCGATTGGCCGCTTGCAAAGAAAGCTTCTTCCAAGACCCCGCTTCCCAAGAGCCCTCTTTTTTCTGTACTCTTTCCAGGTATGAACGAAAAAAGGAAATCCCGATGACGGCCTCGGTCCGGGAGCAGCGGTACGAGACCCTGATCGAGCTTGGCATCGCCCTGTCGGCCGAGCACGATCATAACCGATTGATGGAAATGATCCTGGAAGGGGCGAAGTCGATCGCCAACGCCGACGGCGGCAGCCTGTATTTGACCACCACGGCGGGCGATGGCCTGCGTTTCGAGATCATGCTCAACGATTCGCTGGCCATCCGCATGGGCGGGACCAGCGGCAAACCGATTCCCTTCGCGCCCTTGCGCCTGTACGGCGAGGACGGCCAGCCCAACCATAAAAACGTCGCCAGCCACTGCGCGCTGACCGGGGTGACCGTCAATATCGACGACGCCTACGACGCCGAGAAATTCGATTTCACCGGCACCAAGGCGTTCGATGCCAACACCGGCTATCGCTCGAAATCCTTCCTGACCGTGCCGTTGCGCAATTACCAGCGCGAAGTGGTCGGCGTGCTGCAACTGATCAACGCGCAAAGCGCGGCGGGCGAGGTGATTGTCTTCAGCGAGGAGGTGACCCCGCTGATCGAATCCTTGGCCAGCCAAGCGGCGATCGCGCTCGACAACACCCGGCTGATCGCCCAGCAAAAGGCGCTGTTCAAGGCCTTCATCCAATTGATCGCCGGCGCGATCGACGCCAAAAGCCCCTATACCGGCGGCCATTGCTCGCGCGTGCCGGCCTTGACCTTGATGCTGGCCGACGCGGCGGCCGCCGCGACCGACGGCCTCTTCGCCGGCTTCACGATGACCGAGGACGAGCGCTACGAGCTGGAAATCGCCGCCGATCTGCACGATTGCGGCAAGGTCACCACCCCGGAATTCGTCGTCGACAAGGCGACCAAGCTGGAAACCATCTACAACCGCATCCATGAAGTGCGGATGCGCTTCGAGGTGCTCAAGCGCGACGCGGTGATCGATTATCTGGAAGCGACGATCGAGGGCGTTCTGCCGCCCGAGCAGCTGAAAACCCGGCTTGACGAACGCCTCGCGACATTGGACGAGGATTTCGCCTTCGTCGCGGAATGCAATGTCGGCGGCGAATTCATGGCCCCGGAAAAGGTCGAGCGGCTGCACCAGATCGCCACCACCACCTGGACGCGGACGCTGGACGACCGCTTGGGCCTTAGCGGCGAGGAACTCCGGTTCCGCACGGACCCGCCGGTCGCGGTTCCGGTGGCGGAACCCTTGCTCGACGACAAGGCGTGGCATTTGGTTCCGCACGATGTGCCGGTCGATCCCGGCAAATACGAAGCGCACGGCATCAAGCTGATGCCGGGCGAGCACAAATACAATCGCGGCGAGCTGTACAATCTGAAGATCGGGCGCGGCACTCTGACCAACGAGGACCGCTTCAAGATCAACGACCACATCATCCAGACCATCTTGATGCTGAAGGCGCTGCCGTTTCCCAAAAATCTCGCCCGCGTGCCGGAATTGGCGGGCGGCCATCACGAAAAGATGGACGGCACCGGCTATCCGCGCGGCCTGACCCGCGAGGCGATGAGCGTTCCCGCCCGGATCATGGCGATCGCCGACATCTTCGAGGCGCTAACCGCCTGCGACCGGCCCTATAAAAAGGCCAAGTCCCTGTCCGAGGCGTTGAAGATCATGTCCTTCATGGTCAAGGACAAGCATATCGACCCGGATTTGTGGGAGCTGTTCCTGACCACGGGGATTTGGAAGCGCTATGCCGGGCAGTTCTTGAAGCCGGAACAGATCGACGCGGTCGATATCGACGCGCTGCTGGGCCGCGGCCCCAAAAAATGAACCTCTACTTGGTGCGGTCGGGGGGACTCGAACCCCCACGACTTGCGTCACACGCACCTCAAGCGTGCGCGTCTACCAGTTCCGCCACGACCGCACCCGGTAGAAATCCGAGCCGGGCGTTGACAGCCCCGCAAGGAGTGGTGGGAATAGCAAATCGCCCCCCCGGAATCAAGCGCGGGTTTGACCATGGTTGACTGGCGAATTTCCGATGGCCCGGTCGCCTATGCCGAGGCGGTGGCGGCGATGGAGGCCCAGGTCGCCGGAATCCGCGCCGGGCGGGAGGCGGAACGGGTCTGGTTGCTGGAGCACCCGCCCCTGTACACGGGGGGCACCAGCGCCGATCCGGCGGAATTGCTCGATCCCGATCGTTTCCCGATTTTCGCCAGCGGGCGCGGCGGACGCTATACCTATCACGGGCCGGGACAGCGCATCGCCTATGTGATGCTGGATCTGGGGCTGCGCGGCCGCGACGTGCGCGGCTTCGTGCATTCGCTGGAGGAATGGGTGATCCGCGCCCTGGCCCATTTCGACGTCGCCGCCGTTCGGCGCGACGGGCGGGTCGGGCTATGGGTGACCGAACGGGGCCGCGAGGAGAAAATCGCCGCGATCGGCGTGCGGGTCCGCCATTGGGTGACCTTTCACGGGGTGGCGATCAATGTCGCGCCCGATCTGTCGCATTTTTCGGGCATCGTGCCCTGCGGCTTGGGGGCTTACGGCGTGACCTCGCTGGCGGCGTTGGGCCGCGCGGCCCGCTTGGACGATCTCGACCAAGCCTTGCGGGATGAATGGGAAGGGGTGTTTCCCGAGACCCGCTGACATGCCGGAAGAAATCGCTTTAGCGGGGATCGAGGATCAGCAGCGTCACCGTTCCCGGGGCGAAGCGCACACCGGGCGTATTTCCAGGGTCGGCGGTCACCAAGAACACCCGTCCGCTGACGGGATCGACCGCCATCGTGCGCGCACCCGGCCGGGTGACGACCGGGGCCAAGGCGGTGAAACGATCACTCCCCTCCTCGACAATCCGCGACAGCGTGCCCTCGCCGTTCGAGCTGAAAATGATTTTGCGGTTGGGGTCAAAGGCCACGGCGTCGCTGCCCATGCCGATCGGAAGATCGCCAACGATCCGCCCGTCGTCGGCCGCCACCACCAGCAACCGGCCATTGGCGCAGCCCGTGAACAGACGCTGGCTTTCGGGGTCGATCGCCAATCCGTGCGGATGCTCGCACGACGGAATCGCCCAGCGGGCCTGAACCCGCATGGCCCCGGTATCGACGCGGAGGATCTCGTTCCGATCGACGATATTGACGAACAGGGCACCCTTGCCGTCGGCGGCGGCGAATTCCGGGCGCCCGTCCAAGGCGACGGAGCCCACCACCGCGTGGGTCGCGGGATCGATCGCGGTCAGATCGCGCCCGCCCGCGTTCATCACGAAGACCCGGCCGCTTGCCGGATCGGTAACGATCGCGTCGGCCCCAGCCCCGGCGGGAATGTCGGCGATCTTGCTCAAACCGTCGCGGTCGAACAGCGTGGCCTGGCCGTTGTTGCTGGCGTACCCCTGCCTTGTGCCGGGAACCAGGGCGATGCCGTGCGCCCCGCTCAACCCGCCGACCCGGCCCAGGATTTCGCCGCGCACGGCATCGATTACCACCACCTCGCCGCCGTGGGCGATGAACAGCCGCCGGTCCGACGGATCGAACACCAGGTAATCCCATTTGTCCGGCGCGCCCAAGGCCACGGTTCGGGTTAGGACGTAATCGGCCGGGGCGGTTTCGGCCGCCGCCGGACCGGCAGCCCCAAGAAAGAGCGACAAGATCATGACGATAAGCATAAAGGGTTCCTTGCTCTGGACGGCGGACGGCACAAGGGCTACGCTGCCCGGATGACGCTTCCCCTGTTTCTCGCGGCCTTGGGCCTGGGTATCGGCGCCCTTGATCTGACCGGCATCGTCAACCTGCCTCACGGGCTGGGGATCGCCGCCTTGGCGTTCGGCGTGCTGCTGATCCTTTTAATGATCAAGATCGTCGCCACGATGATTCGCGTCATCGCCGGGATGATCGTGCTGGCGCTGGCGGCAATGGCGATTTTCGGGGCTGGTGTTTTCCACCATCTTTTTTAATCTCCCTCGCCGGGCGCGGCACTCTAATGCCCTTCGCCATAAACGGCGAGATCGTCGAGCGCGCGGGCCAGCAGGCGATGATCGTTCGCCGCCTCGACCACGGTCAGCACCACCGCCGCCTCGGCCCCGATCAATCCGGCGGCGGTCAGCGCGGGGACGAAGCCCGCATCGGCCAGGACCACCCCCGCTTCCCGCCATTTACGGTGCCGCCCGCCCTTTCCCTCGGCCTCAAAGCATGTGGTCAGGGCATCGGCGGCGGAGATTTTTTTACGGATATGAAACGCCAAGGCCCGCAATAGGCGGGCTTTCGCCTCGGATTCGCTCTCGCTCACGATCGGTCGCTTTCATGATGGCCGCCAGGACGGCCGTTGGTGCCGGTTGCAGGGTTCGAACCCGCGACCCCCTGATTACAAATCAGGTGCTCTACCAGCTGAGCTAAACCGGCGCCTTCGACGGGGGCGGAGTTTAGTGTAGCATGGGCTTGTCGTCCACCTCTCGCGGGAGCTTGCTTATGTCCACCTTGACCTTTCCCGACGATTTCCTGTGGGGGGCCTCAACCTCGTCCTATCAGATCGAAGGCGCGCTTGAGGTTGATGGGCGCGGCCCGTGCGTGTGGGACACCTTTACCCGGCAGGGCAAGATCCAAGATCACACCACGGCGGCCACCGCCTGCGATCACTATCACCGCTGGCCGGAAGACGTTGGCTTGATGAAGGCGGCGGGCTTCAACGCCTACCGCTTTTCAATCGCCTGGCCGCGCGTGGTGCCGAACGGCACCGGCCCGATCAATCCCAAGGGCCTGGATTTCTACGACCGGCTGGTCGATGGCGTTCTGGCGGCGGGAATTCGCCCGATGGCCTGCCTGTATCACTGGGACCTGCCGCAGCCGCTCGAGGACGAAGGCGGCTGGCAGGGCCGCGCGGTGATCGAGCCCTTTGCCGATTATGCCCGCGCGGTCGCCGCCCGGCTGGCCGACCGGGTCAAGGACTGGATGATGCTGAACGAGCCCAATGTCGTCGCCATTTTCGGCTACGGCGTCGGGGAACACGCCCCCGGTCACCATCTGGGGGAAGAGGGGATCCTGCGCGCCCTGCATCACCAGAATTTGGCGCAGGGAGCGGCGCTGCGAGCCCTGGCCGCCGAACGGTCGGATCTGACGCTGGGCACCGTGATCAATCTCCAGCCCTGCCGCGCCGAGGACGACAAGCCCGAAAACATCGCCGCCGCCCAGCGCTGGGACGCGGTGTGGAACCGGGTGCCGCTTGACGGCCTGATGCGCGGCCAAATCCCCCCGCTGTTGGCCGAGGCGATGAAGAGCTTCGTGCTGCCCGGCGACGAAGCGAAGATCCGCTATCCGATCGATCTGCTCGGCATCAACTACTATTCCCGGATGACCATGAAGTACGAGGCCGGGCGGCCGTTCAATGTG
The DNA here is from genome assembly GCA_903899885.1 of uncultured Rhodospirillaceae bacterium. GTDB lineage: Bacteria > Pseudomonadota > Alphaproteobacteria > Rhodospirillales > Magnetospirillaceae > CAIULK01. Next base: position 632 of record CAIULK010000236.1, on the reverse strand, counting down.
TTTTGGGGCGATGCCCATTGCGACCGCTGGACCTTCATGGGTTGGCCGGTGCAGCCCGACGGGCTCTACGACCTGCTGATGGAGTTCAAACGCGATTACGGCAATCCCGCCGTCTATATCGCCGAGAATGGCGCCGCCTATGACGATCAGGTGGCGCCCGATGGCGCGGTTCACGATGCGGACCGCGTGACCTTCCTGCGCGAGCATATCGGCGCGGTCGGCCGCGCGATGGCCGATGGCTGCAATGTGAAAGGCTATCTCTGCTGGAGCCTGTTGGACAATTTCGAATGGGCGTTCGGGCTGGCCAAACGCTTCGGCATCGTGCGGGTGGATTACGAGACCCTGAAGCGCACCCCGAAGGACAGTTACCACTTCATCGCCGAGGTGATCCGCAACAAGGCCGTCACGCTTTAGATGTCCCTCACCGGGCGCGAACCTTTGGTTGGCTTGGCCGCGACCGCAATGGTCGCCGAAGCGTAGCGATTCGACCCCGAATCACTACGCTTTGATCCGGGCGGCCGCCGCGGCGGCCAGCGACTTGGCGAGATAGTAAACGCTTTTGCGCACCTCGGCGTCGTCGATGGCGTAGTAGGCGCGCACCAGCTCGAAGGTTTCGCGTTTGCTCATCGCGT
>CAIULK010000235.1 GCA_903899885.1 uncultured Rhodospirillaceae bacterium | reverse complement strand
TTGCCCGTGCCGGGCGGCCCATTGACCGAGAAAATGCCCCCACCGGCGACATGGGAACGCGATGCGTTCACGGCGGCCTGCTGCATCAAGGTCAACGGATACTCGGACGGCCATCGGCCCTCGGGGAACTGGACCGCGCCGAGAATACCCTCGAGGGTGTTTAGCTCGGCGACATCCATCCGCTCCGTCCTCGTGCGCTCGGTTAGGTACGCGCCGACGAGGCCGATGTTTTTCCCCGTTTCGGCGGCGTGCAGAACTTTCACAAGGTCTTCATGGAACCAACCGTTTACCGGATTGATTTGAAGCGGAACATTTGGCTTGCATGCACCCGTGAGTACAACCATTCGAGGGGCGCGGTCCATGGCCGACGGCGACCAGCTCAAAAGCTTTTCGGATTCGGCCAGAAGGGCTCGGGCAAGGCTGTCCACCATCCGGGATGGGCGTTCCTGTTCGGGAATCTCGCGGAGCCTCTCGACCTCGCGGCCGAAGAGGGCGGACAGCTTAATGAAATAGTCCCCAAAGGTGATGTCGATGCCGCGCAGGTTGGCGAAAAAAACCGGGAACGCCGCAAGGTCCAGGGTGTCGGCGACCGGGACGCCTTTGTCATTCACCTGGAAAACGCCCAAATACGTATAGGGACGTTCCTTGCTTTTGGGGCCGGTGTCGTGATCCGCCGCCTTGTCGGACTGGAGCTGGCGAAACAGCTCGCGGTCATACTCGCTGCGGGAAAAGATGCCGAAGCGGACGGCGTGCCGGAAGATGCGTCCGGGCGGTGGCGTGGTCAATTTCAGCCACGGATAGTCCGCGTCCCAAACGTGGCTGACGGTCAGTACCCGGTTGGTATCGGCGGGCTCCTCGGCCTGAGGCGCGTTCAGCGCCTCGACGTCGGCCCAATATTTCAAAACATCCGCAACCGATCGCCGCATTTCGCTCACCCATGCATGGAACGCTGGTGGTTTTAAGGCGCCGCTCCATTTTGAGCAAGCCGGAGAAAAGCCGTCATTTCAGTACGGCGTGTTCCGGCGGATGTGGCGGGCGCCTTAATCCTGTCGGCTGAATCCGGGACCCGGCACGACGTTCGAGTCCGGATTCGCCCGGCGGGCGTTTACCCATCCTTCCAAAACCGGCCGGGTGATCAACCGGGTATCGCCGCAATGCCCGCATACAGCCAGATAGAAGCCAGAGACCAACGATCGGCCGTAATCGAATTGGCCATCCTCCAGGATCATCATCAGGCCGCCGAGCTGTCTTTGCGTGGTCTCGCCAAATCGCCACGCTTTGTGCCCACAACAATGGCAGGGGCGGTCGCCCCAGCGATCGGTGATGAACGCCGCGAACTCATCGAGACCAATCGGAGGATTCAAGATCGTTCCCATCGTTGAAAATTCCCTCGTGGCCAATCCGTGATCATTTACCATGGCGCCGTTACCCGCCGCCATCGCATCGTGAGTCGTCATAATATGCATTATGCGACAAGCGTTTGGTAGCTATATGATATTAAACGCTATTCAGCAGCATCGCTGTCCCCTTGAAAAATGCCGCCGAACGGTTAAAGACGAACCGGGCACCCAACCCCGAGCAACACGAACGCACACGCCGATGCCGCTTCGTGGGCCGCACGGACGTTCCAAAATCCTTATCCGCGTTCATCCGTTAATGTCCGTGGCCGTCCGTGTTGCCGACCTTTTCGCGCCGACCGATCCCCTCGGCCAGCAACGCCACGCAAAGAGTATTGAGGCTGACCCCCTCCGATGCCGCGCGGCGAATCAACGCGGCATGAAGGGATTTCGGCGCCCGCTGGCTCCATTTGCCGCTAAACGCTTCCTCGCCAGCCTGGGGCACGGGGCGGCCCAACTCCTCCAGCGTGCGGACGTAGGATTGCAGTGCGTCCCGCCCAGCAAGGATGGCCTCTTCCGGCGTTTCGCCGTCGGCGATGCACCCCGGATAGTCGATAAAGCGAATGAGATAGCCGCCGCCATCGTCTTCCGACAGGGGTTCAATCTCGAAACGCGGCAAGGTCTCGCCCATGTTATTCACCCTCGATCTGGTCGATCAACGCGCTTCAAGTCGTCAATCCGCCAATCGCGTGGATTGTTTCGCATCTTCTGAATGGTTTTTTCGGCGCTCGACATGAGGCATGATACCAAATACGACACCACGAAGAAAGCAGAAGTGGTGTTACGGGCGATACCGCCTCACATATCCCGCACCAGAATCATCCCCCGATCCTCGGCATGATCGATCAAAATCCGTTCGACCCGCTCTTGCCACAGCCGTCCGAACTCGATTCGCTCCGCCGGGTCGGCCGATCCGTCCAGGCAGGCTTGCATCAAGGGACCCATCGCCGGGTTTCCCGGCACGCATCCCGGCCGGTAATCGACACCCACCTTGGCGCCGGTATCGACCCGCTCCAGCATCATCCCGGCCCCGACCGGTTTCGCGAAAGTCAGCAGGCCGTTGCGGTTGAAGCGTCCGGCCAAGCCGTGAAAGCCGTCGCGCTCGCGCGCTCCGGTGATCAGGCTGGCGACGGCGGCCATCACGCCGGTCACGCCTTGGGTCGCCGCCTCGTCGAACGCCACGCGCACCCCGCCCCGTTCCGGCAAATCGTTCGGGTACAGGGCCGCCAGACCGGCCCGCACCATCAGATAGGTTCCGGCGACGGTCGGACAGGAATGCCCGGCCAGTTTCACCGCGTCGGCAAAGCCGTATTCGAACACGCCGTCCACGGGCGCCCCCAGAAAGGCGGCCAAGGGATCGAACGTGCGAATGCGCGGGGCGCGGTTGAAGAACTCGGGATAGGTTGGGATCATGACTGGGAACCGCCTCGTCGGCTGGGGATGGGAACGTCAATGTGATCAAAGCCTTCGCGGCATCCCTTGATCTTGGTCAGGCGGGCCGCGAATCCGGGTTTCACCTCATCGCAAACTATGGCTTGGGGCGAACAACCCTGCTATACGGGTTGTAGGTTTGACTTTTTTCACGGGACCGTTGGTACGGTATGGCGCCTTCAACCGCCTTCGCACTCGCAGTGCTGGCTTTGGGCCTCGGCACCGCCTGTTTGGCGGTGGCGGTGGTTTTGGCTGCGCGGCTGAAGCGATCCGAATCCCTGAATCGGGCCCTTTTCGATCTGTCGCATGCAGGGTTGGTGGTGATCGACGCCCAGGGGCGGATCGAACGCGCCAACGACGCTTTCGCCGCGTTGGCCGGGCGCGGCGCCAGCGGCCTGATCCATGCAAACATCAACCTCATCCTGCCGCTGCCCGGCGACGGCGACCTGCTGCATGCCGAGGTCAAGGCCAATCGCCCGGACGAAGCCGAGGTTTGGGCCTATGTCTCGTCGCGAACCCTGCCCGGCGACGCTCCGCCGCGCCGGGTCATCGTGGCGGTCGATACCACGCCGATCCGCACCGCCGACCGCATTTTGGCTCGTTACGATAACGAATTGAAACAGCGCAACGAGGAACTGGCCAAGGCGGCCGCCCACGACCGGCTGACCGGCCTGCCCAACCGCGGCCTGCTGCTCGACCGTTTGGGCCAAGCGGTAACCGCGATCCAGGATATGGAAAGCGGCGGGCTGGCCCTGCTGTTCATCGATCTCGACGGCTTCAAGCCGATCAACGATACCCACGGCCACGATGTCGGCGATGTGGTTTTGAAGCAGGTGTCGGCCCGGATGCGGGAAGCCCTGCGCGGCAGCGATACCCTGGCCCGTTTTGGCGGTGACGAGTTCGTGGTGCTGGCGGTCGGCATCACCGATCCCGGCCCGGCCCGGATCATTGGTGAAAAACTGCTCGAAGCGGTATCCTTGCCGATCCGGCACGATGGGCGCGAGTTGCGGGTGGGCGCCAGCATTGGCATCGCCCTGTTCCCTGGCTGCGCCGACGACGCCGACGGCCTGCTGCGCGCCGCCGACGAGGCGATGTACGAGGCCAAAAGTGCCGGCCGTCACCGCTTTGTGTTTCATCCCTCCACCCGGAACCGCCATCCCAATGCATTCGATTGACGCCCTTCTCTCGGTGATGAAATCCCTGCGCGATCCCGAACGCGGGTGCCCGTGGGACAAGGAACAAAGCTTCGAAACCATCCTGCCCTACACGATCGAGGAGGCCTATGAGGTGGCCGAGGCGATCGAACACCAAGATTGGCCGAACCTGCGCGATGAATTGGGCGACCTGTTGTTCCAGGTGGTCTTTCACGCCCGGATCGCCCAGGAACGCGGTCTGTTCGATTTCGATGCCGTCGCCCAGGCGATCGCCGACAAAATGATTCGCCGTCATCCGCATGTGTTCGGGGCCGCCGAAATCAGGGACGCCGAGGCCCAGTCGGCCGCCTGGGAAGCCACCAAGGCCGAGGAGCGCGCCGCCAAGGCCGAAGCCAGTGTTTTGGACGGTGTCGCCCGCACCCTGCCCCCGATGACCCGCTCGGTCAAATTGCAAAAACGGGCCGCCCGGGTTGGCTTCGATTGGGAATCGCCTTTCGACATCCTTGTGAAGATGGACGAGGAAGTCGCTGAATTAACGCATGAAATCAAGTCAGACGCCCCGATCGAGAGGATCGAGGACGAAATGGGCGACGTGCTGTTCGCCTGCGCCAATCTGGCCCGCAAGCTGAACGTCGATCCCGATCGCGCGCTTCGGATGGCCAACGCCAAATTCGAGCGCCGCTTTCGCCATATCGAACATCAACTGGCGGCGCAAGGCCGCTCGCCCGACACCGCGTCGCTGGACGAGATGGAGGCGCTGTGGTGTGATGCCAAGCGTCTGGAACGCGAGGTGCCGCCATGATCCGGCGTCTGCTGGCCCTGTTTCCCTTGCTTTTGTTGATGTCGTGCTATGTCCCCGACGACTTCAAGGCCGAACTGCGGCTTTCGAAATACGGCGAATACGATCTGACCTTCGAAGGCCGCCTGATCTACGCCCCGATAGTCCATGATTACGAGAGCGGACTGGTCAAGCCGGAAGAGGAAGCGGCGCGGATCGAGGATATCCGCCAAGATCTGGTCCGCGATCCGGCGGTCAAGTCGGCGGTTTCCCTGGGCAAGGGGGTGTTCTCGGTCAAATACGAACGCAGCGGCAAGCTGGGACCGGATCAATTGACCGCCATCCTGCGCCGGGATTCCAAGATATTGCTTTTAAAATCGCGGCCGGATGGACAGATCCTGATCGCTGGCGCCGGAATCCGCCCGACCGACGCCCAGGCCCTGGCCAAGGCCAATGTCACCATGCGCGGCACTTTCCGCATCGTCACCGATGCCAACGTCTTGAAGACCAACGCCGCCGAAATCCGGCCCTTCGGGGCCTACAAGGTGTATCTGTGGACGATCGACAACGCGCTGTCGCCGATGCCCAAAATGCTGATCCTGCGGGAGCCCGAACCGTCATGACCGATTGGAATGGACGAGTCGTTTTCGTCACCGGAGCCACCGCCGGCTTCGGCGAGGCCTTCGCCCGGCGGTTCGCAGCCGCCGGCGCCAGCCTGATCCTGTGCGGCCGCCGCGCCGAACGTTTGAACGCCTTGGCGGCCAGCCTTGCCGTGCCGGTGCTGCCGCTGACCTTGGATGTGCGGAATTCGCAGGCGGTGTTCGAGGCGGTCGCCGCCCTGCCCCCGGATTTCGCCGCCGTCGACCTGCTGGTCAACAATGCCGGTCTGGCGCTGGGGATGGAACCGGCGCAGCGGGCCGATTTCGACGACTGGACGACGATGCTCGACACCAACGTCAAGGGGCTGATGGCGATGACCCGCGCCGTTCTGCCCGGCATGGTCGCCCGTGATCGCGGTCACATCGTCAATATCGGATCGGTGGCCGGAACCTATCCCTATCCCGGCGGCAACGCCTATGGCGCCACCAAGGCGGCTGTGGCGCAGTTCTCGGCCAATCTGATCGCCGATTTGGTGCATACCCGGCTGCGCGTCACGCTGATCGAGCCGGGCTTGTGCGGGCAATCGGAATTCTCGCTGGTGCGGTTCCACGGCGACGCCGAACGGGCCGCCAAGGTCTATGAGAACACCCTGTCGCTTTCGAACGAAGATATAGCGGAAACAGTGTTTTGGGCGACCTCGTTGCCAAGCCACGTCAACATCAATCGTATCGAAATGATGCCGGTGACCCAGGCGGCGGCGGGCTTCGCGGTGCATCGGTTCCCGGAATAGGCGAATCTGTCCTTTTCGCCGAAAAGGTGATACACTAGCGGGGTTGTTAGCTGGGGAGAACCCCTATGATCGACCCAATCGCGGCGAGAACGCCCGCCACGTCCTTTATTGCGGCCACCAATCTGGCCCAGACCGCCGAAGCCGCTTCGGCGAATTTAAGTTCCGGCTTCGGTCCGGCGGTCGATGACCGCGTTTCGGATGCCTTGAAGAAACTGGCCCAGGCCAATGATATCGTTACGACTCTGGCCAATGGGGAGGCCACCATCAAGGCGGCCGACAAGGCCGAAAAACTGGCCGAAGCCAAACAACAGCTCGCCGTTCTGAAAATGATCGCCGAAATGGCGGTGGCGTCGGGCAATACGCGTTTAGCCAAGGCGGTTGCCGAGCAAGTCAGTGCCATCGCCAAGCAATTGGGGGGCATGGGCGGCGGCGGCGCGGCCCCGCTTTCGTCGTCCTCGGCCAGTTCATCGAGTTCGTCCGCGTCGAGTTCGCCGGTATCGAGTTCGTCCGCAAGCAGTTCGTCCTCGTCGAGTTCATCCTCGGCGGCGAATGGAAGCAGCGATTCGGGCGACGACGTCCAATCGCTGCTGGCTCTCGCCAAGAAGATTATCGATATTTTGCGGCGGTTCCGGAACCCCAGCGGTAAATTGAAGCATGCCATCGACAAGGCCGAGCAAGATGTCACCGTCGCGCAAGCGGCGACCGACACCGCGACGATGGCCGCCACATCCGCCCCGACCACCACGGGGACGGGGGTCAACGTTACGGCGTAGCTGGAAAGATCACCCGGAAAATGGTGCCGCCACCGGGATTGTCCTCGTACCAGATCCGCCCGCCGTGTTGGAGAGCAACGCGCTTGGCGATGGCCAGCCCCGCCCCGCTGCCGGGATAGCGGTTGGCCGGATGCAGGCGGCGGAACATCTGAAAAATATCCTGATGGGTGTCGCCGATGCCGATCCCGTTGTCAGCGATTGCGAACAGCCGGCCTTCGGGGGTTTCCTCGGCCGAGACGGTGATTTCGGGCGGATGGCTCGGGCGGTGGAACTTGATGGCGTTGCCGATCAAATGCTGGAACAACAAGGTCAGTTGCCGCCGGTCGCCCCGCACGGCGGGCAGCGGGCCGAGGGTGATCCGCGCCCCGGTTTCCTCGATCCCGGGCTGAAGATGTTCGATCGCCGCAGCGCAGGCGGCGGCGGTATCGACCACCTCGAACGCGACGGGACGATCCTTGGTTTCCGAATAGGTCAGCAAGCCGCCGATCAGGTCGTTCATCCGCGCGGCGGCCTCGACCACCAAATCGATCGACTGACGTGCGTCGCCGTCCAGCTTTTCGGCGTGGCGTTTTTTCAGCAATTGGGAAAAACAGATCACCGTGCGCAGCGGCTCGCGCAGATCATGGGCGGCGATATAGGCGAAGCGTTCCAGTTCGATGGTGCCGTCGGTCAATTCATCGACCAAGGTCTGCAAACGGCGCGTGGTGACCAGCCGCTGATTGACGTAAGCGGCCGATCCGAAGGCCGCCACCACGACCAGCAACCCAATCCCGCCTTCCAACAGCCGGAAATGGATCAATCCCGGGTCCCCCACCCCCCACCCGGCGCGCGGCACCGCCGC
>CAIULK010000234.1 GCA_903899885.1 uncultured Rhodospirillaceae bacterium | reverse complement strand
CCCCCGCCGCCGCCGCCGCCTGGGCCGACGTCGTGATGATGCTGACCCCCGATGAACTCCAGGCCGACATCTACAAGGAAGATCTGGCCCCCAACCTGCGCCAGGGCGCGGCCTTGGCCTTCGCCCACGGCCTGAACATCCATTTCGGTCTGATCGAGCCCCGCGCCGATCTCGACGTCTTCATGATCGCCCCCAAGGGTCCCGGCCACACCGTGCGTGGCGAATACCTTAAAGGCGGCGGCGTTCCCTGCTTGGTCGCGGTGGCCCAGGACGCCACCGGCAACGGCTTGCAGATCGCCTTGTCCTATGCCTCGGCGGTCGGCGGCGGCCGGTCGGGCATCATCGAGACCACCTTCCGCGAGGAATGCGAAACCGATCTGTTCGGCGAGCAGGCGGTGCTGTGCGGCGGCTTGACCCAGTTGATCAAGGCCGGTTTCGAAACCCTGGTCGAAGCGGGCTATGCCCCGGAAATGGCCTATTTCGAATGCCTGCACGAGGTCAAGCTGATCGTCGATCTGATCTATGAGGGCGGCATCGCCAACATGCGCTATTCGGTGTCGAACACCGCCGAATACGGCGACTATCGCACCGGCCCCCGGATCATCACCGACGAGACCAAGTGGGAAATGAAGCAGGTGCTGGAAGACATTCAGTCCGGCCGCTTCGTGCGCGATTGGATGCTGGAATGCAAGGCCGGCCAACCCAGCTTCAAGGCGACCCGTCGCCGCGAGGCCGAGCATCCGGTCGAGCAGGTCGGCGAACGCCTGCGCGCGATGATGCCCTGGATCGGCAAGAACAAGCTGGTCGATAAGAGCAAGAACTAAGGTTCTTCGCGGGAAACAAAACGGGGCGGTGCCGAAGGGTGCCGCCCCGTTTTCATATCGTGTTCTCGAGGATTACGTGTGGGTATGGCCCTGATGGTGTGTCGCCGGATGTTTCCCCGACGCTTCCCGCAAGCTTTGGCACAAATTCGCGGCGGCACAAATCTTGTTGATAATGCCGTTGATCGTCAACTGGCGGCCCAGGCCGGTGATAATGGTTTGCACGGTGGCCGGGGCCAACCTGACAACATTGGCAAGGGCCACGATGAAACCGCTTTCGGCGGCGGGGGCCGTTCCGGCGGTGGCGATGGTCAACGCGACTTGGAATACGGTGAAGGTTACCCAGCACCCGATACGGCACCCCCAGCAGGCCCAGGCGCCACCCAATTCCTCCGTCCCTTCCAGAGCTGCGATGGTGGGGGGGATTTCCGCCGTGAGCATATCGGAGAGATTGGTCAAGTCCGCTTCACTCAGGAAGGACAAGGTAACTCCGTTGGCGATCATCGTATCGACGGGATTGGCGATGAATTCCCCATACAGCGTCCGATTCGCGAGATTGCCGGCGAATGCGGCACACTGCGTTCCCAGAGTGGTGTAATTGACCTGGCTGGGACGGACGTTCGGCCACTCCATCCAAATCAACGTCCAACTGCCCAGATTTCCCATATCCTTCCACGCGCCGGTTTCGTAGTTCCAAGTCCCGACATTGTTGCCGTTGCCGACACACCACATGTTTCCATTGGGATCGAACGTGATCTGAAGGATTTCCCAGTCGCTATAGTGGGGCGGGGAATCCCATCCGTCGCCGTTCCATTTTCCGACGTTTTTCGCGGACCCGACGCACCACATATCGCCATTCGGGGCAAAAGCAAGCTGGCGCAGGGTCCACTTCCCCATATTCCCCTGGTTATCCCACCCGCTCCCATTCCATTTCCCGACATTGCCGGCGGTGCCGACACACCACATCGTGTTATTCGTGTCGAAGGCGAGTTGCTGAATGGTCCAGCCGCCAAGATTTCCTTGGTCTACCCAACCCTGGCCGTCCCATTTCCCTACGTTATAAGCCGTGCCGACGCACCACATCGTGCCTTCGCCGTCCCATGTCAGGGCAAGAAGGGTCCACCCCCCGAGATTGCCGATATTGGCGAATGTTCCGGTTTCCAGAATCCACGAGCCAACGTTGTTGCCCGTGCCGATACATTTTAGGCCGCTCATTGCGATAGAAGCGTCATCCATCTGTCATCCTTTCGTGTGTATACGCAAACGCTAGTCAACCCGATCGCCCGCGCCGATGTATACAATAGCCAACCGAAGGGCGCGAAAATAGCCGATAAACGCGCAATAGGATGTGCAGCCAATAAAATGCGCCGAATGCCGCGCGACATAACGATATGCGCATGAAGATGCGTGTGCGCGAGAGGAGGTGCCCGCGCAGGGCGATCTCGCGGCGGCGTATTCGCCCCGGTCGCTCCGCCGCCCCGTTTTTTGTCCGAGGCGCCACTGATCGGCGATGGCAGAGCGCGAGAAGGGGGCGGACGGGCACTCTATTCCTTGCGCTTCCCCAAGCGGGGCGTTACCCTTTACCCCTATGATCGATGTCACCGGCCTTGTGTTCGACTACGGCGACCGCCGCGCGCTCGACCACGTCACCTTCCGCATTCCGCCGGGCAGCATCACCGCCCTGGTGGGGCCGAACGGTGCCGGGAAAAGCACGCTGATGCGCTTGATCGCGGCGCTGGCCCGGCCGTTGGCGGGAAGTGTTCGCGTGGCGGGGCAAGACGTGCACGCCCACCCGCGCGAGGCGCATCGGTTGATGGGCTATCTGCCGGATTTCTTCGGTCTGTACGACGATCTCACCGTCGAACGCTGCCTGGAGCACCGCGCCAGCGCCCAGGGCATCGCGCCCGACGCGCGCGGTGAACGCGTGCGGGAAACCGCCCGGCGGGTCGGCTTGGACCGGCGGATGGGGGACCGGGCGGGCACGTTGTCGCGCGGGCTGCGGCAGCGCCTCGCCATCGCCCAGGCGATCGTTCACGGCCCCAAGATGGTTATTCTGGATGAACCGGCCTCGGGGCTCGACCCGGAGGCGCGGGCGCAATTGTCGGCGCTGCTGCGCACGCTGCGGGCCGAGGGCATGACCCTGATGGTGTCGTCGCACATCCTGGCCGAGCTGGAAGACTACTCCACCCACATGCTGATGATCCGCGACGGCAAGATCGTCGAGTTCCGCGCGGTGGATGGGGGGGCGCAAGAACGCTGCGTGGTCGTGGCCGATCTGGCCGGGCCGCTGGTGGGCGACGCGGTTTTGGCCGGGCTAAGCGTGCTGTCGGTCGAGGGCACCCGCCTGCGCCTGGATCTGGCCGCCGATCCCGCCGCCCGCGCCGAGACTTTGAGGGTGCTGGTCGAACGCGGGGTACCGGTCGCCGGGTTCCACATCGAAAAGGCCCGCCTGCAAGACACCTACATGGCCTGGGCGGAGGAGACATGAACCCCGAACTGCGCCGCCAGATCGCGCAAGACGCGACCCCGCACCGGATCGTCCTGGTTCTGACCGTGCTGGCGGTGATCTTTACCCTGGCCACCCTGGGGGGCGGCGATTCGGCGGAAAATCTGCACGATGTCGGCCTGATGATCGCCAAGTTGGCGATCGCCCTGTGGGGCACCCGGCGGGTGGCGGCCGCCTTGGCCGACGAGGTGACCGGCCACACCTGGGATATCCAGCGGATGAGCACGCTGGGGGCGGGCGCGATGAGCTTCGCCAAATTGGCGGGCGGTGGCGCCTTCGCGGGTGGTGTCGCGGCGATCGGTTTGGCCGTGGCGGCCTTTGCCGGGGCGTCGCTGTCCGGCGTGCCTGGGGCGGTGATGCAAACCCTGTCCTTGGCGTTGGGCGGTGTCGCGGTGCTGGCGGCGTCGCTGGCGGTGTGCCTGTTGCAAGTGCGCCGGGGCGGGCCGCCGCAGGTCACCGGCTGCCAAGTGCTGGCGGTGTTGGGCTATGCGGTGGTGGCGGGCCAGATCGCGGCGCTGCCGCCGATGTGGTTCGGGCTGGGGGTGGCGGCGCAGCCGCTGTCGCTGGCGCTGTTGGCGGGCGCGATGGTTTTGGCGGTTTACCGCCTGATGCGGTTCGAGTTGATGTACAGCTCGATCCCATGGGCGCTGCCCGCTTTCGGGATCGGATTGACCGTGTATCTGGTGGGGTTCGGCGCCGGGGGGATGGCCACCGCCTTTCCGGTATTCGCGGTTCTGACCTATGGCGCGTTGTTTTCCGAACGCAAGGACATCACCGATGCCCGCGCCCTGCTGGCCGCGGGACGCGCGGGCGATTGGCGCGGGGTTGGCGAACGGCTGCCGATGTGGCTGCCGGTGCTGGCGCTGGCCTTGCCCTCTGGGCTGATCGCCGGGTCGGCGCCGCTGCCGTTTCTGACCATTGGCGCGGTCAGCACGGTGGCGATGGCCGGTTTCCTGGCGCGCGACGTTTTGATCGTGCTGTTCGTGCATCTCAGCCGCTCGAAGCGGGCCGATCAAACGGCGCTGGTCTATCTGGTGGTTCTGCACGCCTTATTGCCGACGCTGCTGAAAACCACGGAAGCCACCGCTGGCGCCGCGTCGCTGTTCTGGCCGACCGGAGGCGGGCTGTCGGAAGCGTCGGCGTCGGTGCAAGTGCTTCTGGCCGTCGGGCTGATCGTGGCGCGGCGGTTGCTCTTAACCCGGCCAGGCCACGGTGGCGCGTAATCCCGGTTCGTTGTCCTCCAGAAGAACCGAGGCGCCGTGCCGTTCGGCGATCGCCGCCACCAAACTGAGGCCGAGGCCGTTGCCCGGCGTGGTCCGGCTGGCGCCCAGGCGGTAGAACCGGCGGAAAACCTTGCTCCGTTCGTCCTCGGGGATTCCGGGGCCGTTGTCGGCGACCACCAGGACCGGTCCCCGGCCGGGTTCGTTCGCGCGCACGGCCAAGGTGATGGCCGAGCCGGACGGAGTATGTTTCAGGGCGTTTTCCACCAAATTGGCCAGCATCTGGGTTAGAAGATGGCTGTCGCCCGGCACCACGACGCCGTCCGTGATCGTCGCGGTCAGCGTGTGTTTCTCGTCTTCGGCCACCGGTCCGTAGGTTTCGGCGATGGTTGCCGCGATGGCGCCGAGATCCACCGGGGACAGCCCGGTCCGCGGCATGCCCGAGGAAATCTGGGCGATGCGCAGCAGGGCGGCGAAGGTTTCCAAAATCGTGTCGGTCTCGCCCAGGGCGCGATCGAGGGCAGCCTTGAACTCGCCGGCGGTTCGCGCGCCCGTCCGCGCCTGTTCCAGGCGATGGCGCAGCCGGGTGAGCGGCGTGCGCATATCGTGGGCAATGTCGGTGGTGACTTGGCGCATCCCGTCCATCAACGCCTCGATACGATCGAGCATTCCGTTCAGATTGCCGGCCAGCCGGTCGAAATCGCCGGTGCCGCCGCTTAGGGGAATGCGCCGCGACAGATCGCCCGCCATGATCTCGACGCTGGTGCGGGTGATGCTGTCCAATCGCCGCAAAAACTCCGCGCTGACCAGCAGACCGGCGCCGATGGCGACCGCCAGGGTCACCGCGAACCCGGCCGCGAAGGTGTGTTCCATGAAATCGGCGACCTCGTCGAGTTCATGGGTGTCGCGGGCGACCACCACGAAAGTGCCGTCCTCCAGACGTTTTCCCAGGGCGCGCAGCGCGTGGTCATCCGGGTCGTCGCCGCCCTGATCGGGCAAGGCCACGGTTTGCCATCCCGCCCTGGGGGGCGAAATGGGCAGGTTCCCGGCCAGCCGGGTTCCTCCCGCGTCCAAAACCAGATAGACGAATTCCTGCGTTCCGGGCGCCGATTGGCGCCGTGTCACCACGTCGGCGAGGTGAGCGGGACCGCCCGTGCGCTCGTCCTCGGCCAGTGCCGTCATCTGCGTGCCGATCGAGCCGTCGATCTGGCGGGCCATGAAACCGGTGGCCTCCCAATACATCACCCCGAACACCAGCACGGCCGCCGCGCCGAACAGCGCCGCCGAAATCAGCGAAAGCCGGAAGCTGGGGGTGCGGAGCAGCCTAGGCAGGCGCACGGATCACGTATCCCGTTCCGCGAACCGTATGGATCAATTCGGACGCGAAGCCCCGATCGATCTTGTGCCGCAGGCGGCTGACATGGGTTTCGACGACATTGGTCCTGGGGTCGAAATGGAAATCCCAGACATGCTCCAACAACATGCTTCGCGTGACCACCCGGTCCGCGTGGCGAACCAGATATTCCAGCAATTGCCATTCGCGGGGCAGCAGATCGACCAAGATACCCGCGCGCCGCACGGTTCGGGCGACAAGATCCATTTCCAGATCGCCAAGCCGCAACACCGCCTCGACCGAGGCCGGACGACGGCCCAAGGCGGCGACCCGCGCCTGCAATTCGGCCAGGGCGAAGGGCTTGGTTAGGTAATCGTCGCCACCGGCGTTCAGGCCGGTGACCCGGTCGTCCACCCCGTCGAGCGTGCTGAGGAACAGAACCGGCGTCGCCACCCCTTGGCCGCGAAGAGCTTTAACCAAGGAAACGCCGTCGAGGCCGGGCAGCATGCGGTCGATGATCATCACATCGAAGGACGGCCCGGCCGCCCGCGACAGCCCCGCGGGCCCGTCGCCGATGTGATCGACCGTGTGTCCGGCTTGCCCAAGACCGTTCACGATATAGTCGGCGGTTTCGGCATCGTCCTCGACCAGAAGAATTCTCATCGTCGCCGGTTTCCAATGTCCATGGCCGCAGCTTAGGTTGTCGTGGTTGTTCCGTAAATCGCCTTGGGTTTGGGCGGCGTCCGTTCGATCTATACAAATAAGTTATTCTATTTGTGTTGTGAGCGGGCGGGCCGAGGGCCTAGTCTCGATCCGATAGTCTCGCCTAGAGAGGGCGATCGCAAGCGGGATATCCCGCCTTCCAGAAAGGAGAATTGCCATGTCGATTTCCGGCATTTCCGCCGCTTCCCAGGTTCCTCCGCCGGTTGCGTCCGCCCTGGCCAAATCCCCGGCGGCCAAATCCCCGGCGGCCGATGCCCAGACGGCGGGTTCGGCTTCGCAACAAACGGCGTCCGCCGCCCAAGGCACGCAGCCGGTTCTGGGGCACCATCGCCACAAGAACCATGGCGCCGGTCAATCGGTCAGCGCCTCGTCGTCCGCGTCCTCGACGGGTGGGTCTCCGGCCCCGGCCCCGTCGTCGTCGGTCGGGGTCAATATCAAGGTTTGATGGATTTACCGTCCCAGCAAACCGCGGATCAGCGCGTCGATCCCGCCGCCCGCGTTTGACGCGGGCGTTTCGCCCTCCGGCGTTTCGGCCTGGCCCTCGACCCCGCCGTTCAGCGGGCGGGCGGGCAGGCCGCGATGGGCGGCCAGCATCACCTGTTTCCACAGCTGCGCGGGCAGGCTGCCGCCGGTGACCTTCCGCATCGCATGGCGCTGGTCGTCGTTGCCCAGCCATACCCCCGCCACGTAATCGGCGGTGAAGCCCAGGAACCACGCGTCGCGGTAATCCTGGGTGGTGCCGGTCTTGCCGGCCGCCGGGCGGTCCAACGCCGCCGCCTTGCCGGTGCCGTCGGTGATCACGCCGGTCAAAAGTTCCGTCATCTTGGCCAAGGCGGGGGGCGAGATCACCCGGCCCAACCCGCCGCCCTCGCGCCGCCACAGCACGGCGCCCTTGCGGTCGGTGATTTCGGCGATTCCATAAGGAGCGACCGCCTCGCCGCCATTGGCGAAGGCGGCGTAGGCGGTAACCAGATCCAGCGGCTTGACCTCGCTGGTGCCCAAAGCCAGCGAGGCATTGTCGTTCAAATCGCTGGTGATGCCCAGCCGGTGCGCCAAGGCGATCACCCGGCGCGGCCCCACCCGTTCGATCAGGCGGACGGCGACGGTGTTGATGGACTCGGCCAAGGCGTGGCGCAGCGTCACCACCCCCTCGTAGCCGCCGGTGAAGTTGGTGGGCTGCCAGCCGCCCAGATCGATCGGGCCATCAAGCATGGTGTCGTCGGGCGAGGCCCCTTGCTCCATCGCCGCCAGATAGATGAACGGTTTGAACGCCGAGCCCGGCTGACGCAGCGCCTGGGTGGCGCGGTTGAACTGGGATTCGTCGTAATCGGCGCCGCCGGTCAGCGCGCGCACCGCGCCGTCGGGCGACAGCACCACCACCGCGCCCTGCGACACCTGCGCCTTGGCGCCCGGCCCGTCGATGGTGGCCGCCAGCAGCGATTCGGCCGAGCGTTCCAGTTTCGGGTCCAGCGTCGTGGTGACCACGATGTCTTGCCCCTGCACCTCGCCGATCGCCTCGACTTGGCCCATGATCCAGTCGGCGAAATAGCGCCCGGTCGGGCTGGGGCGGCGCACCAGCGAGGCGGCCCCCTCGATCGCCGCGATATCGGCTTGGGCCGTGGTGATCATCCCGGCATCGACCATGTTGGCCAGAACATCCAAGGTGCGCTTGTGCCCGGCCTCGGGGTTGTTGAGCGGGCTGTAGCGGCTGGGGGCTTTCAGCAATCCGGCGATGGCGGCGGCCTGATACAGGCTGACCTTGCGGGCCGAAACGTTGAAATAGCGCCGCGCCGCCGCATCGACCCCGTAAGTGCCCGAGCCGAAATAGACCCGGTTGAGATAGAGCGCCAGAATCCGCTCCTTGCTCAGGCGGCGTTCCAGCCACAGCGCGACCAGCAGTTCCTGAACCTTGCGCTTCAGGGTCTTTTCCGGCTTGAGAAACAGATTCTTGGCCAATTGCTGGGTGATCGTCGATCCGCCCTGCACCATGTGCCCGGCCCGCAAATCGGTGAACAAGGCGCGCGCCAAGCCGATCGGATCGACGCCGACATGGCTGTAGAACCGCCGGTCCTCGGTGGCCAGAACCGCTTCGGGAATGGTGGGGGCGATGTCGGGCAGATCCAGCGCCTCGCCGTACAGATCGCCGAACGAGGCGAACACCTCGCCCTCGGGCGAGCGCAAAACCACCGAGGGGTGGCGGACGTTCTGGGTGGCTTGGTCGATGTCGGGCAGGTCGATCGCGTAGAAGCCGACCAGCAGCACCAAGGCGATGACAGCCCACACCAGCGCCGTCACCCCGGCGCCGATCACCCGGCGCCAGGGAAAGGAACGTTGTGCGGCGGGCCGCTGTTTCGGAGTTCGAGCCGTCATCGGGGCGTTTTACAGGGATCGGTTGGCGCTGGCAAACAATGGCTGTAGACTGCGCCCGCAAACCCAAGGGAACCCGCGTTCATGCCCACACTGACGGTCGATCTTTCCGACGAGCTGTTTGAACGTTTCCGCCATCTAGCGGACGAAACCGGCCGAACCCTGCCCGCCGCCTTGCAGGTCGCGGTGTTCGAATTCGTCGAAACCTGGGAGCGCCACCTGACCGATCTGCATGAGATGGGTGACGAGGAAGCCCGCGCGATGCTGTCGCCGGAGGAAGAGTAGGGGCGGGGTGCCCGATTCCGCCGTTTCCTAGAATTTCGGGGGAATCAGGACCGAGCAGCCATCCGGCGCCTCGCCCTTCAACCCGGTTAGAATTGATTCCGCCAGCACGCGGTACCCCTGCCGATTGGGATGTCCTGGATCGTTGGGGCCATGCAGATAGCCCTGTTCTCGGGTGGCGCGGCGGAAGTCGGGGCGTGTATCCACGAAATCCACCCCGGCCGCCCGTGCGTGCGCCGCGATGGTGTTGCAGGTGGCGTTGCTCATTTCCGCGAGCCTCGCCGCCGATACCAGTGTCACCGGGCCGTTCCTTTCCGTGTTTCCCGGCAGGCGAATCCGATTTATCAGAGGCAGTTCCGGCTGGGCCGGTTCATAGGCGGTCACCGGCGAGGGAATATACGTCACCAAGATCCGCGCCCCAGGAAACAAGACTTTCAGATGGCGGACCGCCGCCTCGAAATAGATCCCGGAAAGTTCGAGGTCGCGGGCGCTTTGAAAGACGAACGGCTCGACCGTCGGGCTGGGATAGGGGACGACCTTGCCGCCGGCCCGAACGAAAAAAGCCGATTTTTCGTAACGTGACCAATCCGGCTGGTAGGGGCCGGGGGATCGGTAGCTTGGGTCGTCCGCCGCCAGAAAATTGGAATTCCCCCGCATCTTGTTCTTGATCGCCAGCTTGACGAGGTGGCCGAGTGTGTCCGCGAGGTGCGCGTTGGCAAAAAAATGCCAGCGTTGATAGGCGCGATGAACCCCCGCGTCAGCCAGTTGCGAAATGTAGCGTTCCGCCGTTTGGGGGTCCCCGATCCGGGCGGGATCAACCCAGTCCGGCATCCCGTGATCAAGGATATCCATCTCGTCGTTGACGTCGTTGAGCTCGTTGTAATAGACGACCACGTCCCCCGCCGGGGGGAGATGCATGCCGGCGTAGCGGTTGATCCCGTTGATCCCCGCGGTCATCTCGTACCCGAAGGTCCAACTGGGGTAGCCGCCGCGGAAGCCGAAGGTCAGCACATCGCGCCCGGTCAGGTGATAAAGATCGTGACTGGCGTTGTATTCGGGATGCGGTTTATCAAAGACTTGCAACAGCCCGTCGCCCAGTCCCTCGGCGTAGGAATCGCCGATCACCACGATATGGCCGGGTTCGGGCAGGGTCCCCTTCTTTGACGACTGCGCAAGAACATCCAGAAATCCCAGTTGTTGCTGGACCCCAAGCGGTAACATCTGAAGGTTTGGCCTCCAGATAAATACCTCAATCACGACATAGACAGCCACCAGCGGGGCCATGATGAGTGCCGCGTTGATTAATTTCTCTCGCATGCTGCTTTCCGGGAGTGATGGGGAGTTTTCTTCCGCCGCGCATATTGACTTTTGCAATGAACTGCGTTCGAGTATGGCCCGCACATTGTCCAATTGCAAGGATCCGGTATGAACCCGCTTTCGTCCGTCTGGACTTTTCTTAAAACCCGCAAGAAGTTGTGGCTGATGCCAAGCGTGGTGATGATCCTGCTCCTCGGCGGTGCCTATCTTCTGGTGAAGGGGATTTCCGTTGGTTCGTTCAACTACACGCGGTTCTGATCCGGCGCGGTCCAGCCCGGCATCTCGGCCGCATCCGCGTCGCGGTATTTGGGGCGTGCCGCCAGCAGCGGCCGTTCCAGCGTCACGCGGATGGCGTAAGACAGTGTAAGCAGCAAGGCGATGTAGAAGGGGAACTCCCACATGCCGCCGAACAAGCCCGGCATGGCGCCGAGGATCATGATGATCGGCACATGCAGCAGGTAAACGTCGTAGGACACTTCGCCCAGCAGCACGGAAATCCGGCCCAGTCCCCGTGGGGCGCCGCCTCGGTCCGCCGCGTGAACCAAGGCGATCAGCGAAGCGGCAAACAACGGCGCGGTGTAAAAATAGGCGATCCGCGGCAGAATGGCGTCGCCTGCGTGGGACTCCGAGATCAACCAAAGCAGAACCGCCCCGGAAACCGCCGCTAGTCCGGCCAGGGCGGTCATGGCGATCCAGCCCAGGCGTTGGGGAAGGCGGCTTACCGTGAGGTAAAGGACAAAGCCGAACGCGATGGAATCCAGCCGATAGACGATGATGCGCCGAACGCTGGTCCCCCAGTCGGGATCGGCGACCGCTCCACCCAAGCGGAGCGTGAAAAACAGCAGCAGGAAAATGACAAGGGACTTCGTAAGGGTTAATCCGGCGCGGCGGGTCAGGATCATGAAGAGCGGGAAAAAGAGATAAAACCATTCCTCGACGGCGAGACTCCAGGCGATGGGGAAGTAATTGGAGGAGTCCTCGACCCGGAGAAAATTGTTCAGAAACACGAGGTAGCCATGGAAGGCGCCGCTCGACAGATTGTCGGTCAGAATCGTCGTGAGGATTAGGGCGAGAAGGTACGGCGGCACGGTACGCACCCAACGCCGCACAAGGAAAATACGGAACCGGTGGATAAAGTCGCCACCGAGGCAATACAAGATCTGAGGGGCAAGAACGAATCCGCTCAGAACGAAAAACACCTCGACGGAGATGATGGCGATAGACTCGGCCCAGTCCCCGGTGATGTTCTTGGACATTAAATAGTGTGGAACGGCCACCGCAAGCGCCGCGCATCCCCTTAGTGCGTCAAGAGACCGGATTCTCATGTGGGTTCCGCCGTGGCAGGGAAACGGGGCATCGCCGAAATCGCGCGGACCATGCCACAATACCTCCCCGCTGTGCAACCGGTGGCAAGGATTGGACGATAAGGGGGCGAGGTCTGGCGGGTCGCATGCGGTGAGTTTTCGCACCCCCCCCTTGGCAAACCACCCGATCCCCCCTTATATCAGGCTTATCTTATTCGACGCATCGGGAGACGGTTATGGCCGAGGTCACGGAAAAGCAGGTTTTGGCGGCACTGAAGGCGATCATCGACCCCGATCGCAAGGCCGATATCGTGTCCCTGGGCATGGTGTCGGGTGTCGTCATCCGCAACGATCACGTCAGCTGCGCGATCCAAGTCACGCCGGAGCGCGGTCCGCACATGGAGCCCCTGCGCAAGGCGGCCGAGGATGCGGTCAAGGCGCTGGACGGTGTTAAGGGCGCCACCGTCGTGCTGACCGCCGAACGCGACGTGCATGGCGGGCCGAAGGGCGGGCACGCCCACCCGCAGCCGGCCGAAACCGCGCCGCTGCTGCCGCATGTCAAATCGATCATCGCGGTCGCCTCGGGCAAGGGCGGCGTCGGCAAATCGACCACCGCCACCAATCTGGCCTTGGCGCTGTCGCAGATGGGCTTGAAGGTCGGCCTGTTCGATGCCGATATTTACGGCCCGTCGATGCCCCGCATGCTGGGGATCGAGGGCGACCCGGTCAGCCCCGATGGGCAAACCCTGCTGCCGATGGAAAATTACGGCATCAAATGCATGTCGATCGGTTTCCTGGTGCCGGAAGACTCGCCGATCATTTGGCGCGGCCCGATGGTGATGGGCGCCTTGCAGCAGCTGCTGCGCGACGTGCGCTGGGGCGAGCTGGACGTGATGGTCATCGACATGCCGCCCGGCACCGGCGACACCCAGTTGACGATGAGCCAGACCGTGCCCTTGACCGGCGCCGTCATCGTCTCGACCCCGCAGGACATCGCGTTGCTCGACGCCCGCAAGGGCCTGAACATGTTCCGCAAGGTCGATGTGCCGGTGCTCGGCATCGTCGAGAACATGAGCTATTACATCTGCCCGCAGTGCAATCACGAGGCCCATATCTTCGGGCATGGCGGCGCCAAGGCCGAGGCCGCCCGTCTCGAATGCGATTTCCTGGGCGAAATCCCGCTCGACATCGAAATCCGCGAAACCTCGGACCGCGGCGAGCCGATCGTCATTTCCAAGCCGACCTCGCCGCACGCCAAGGCCTATCGCCAAATCGCTGAAAAGGTTTGGGAAAAAGCCCAGGCGATCATCGCCAGCCGCAAGGGCCCGAAAATCAGCTTCGAATAACCAACCGACACTGGCGTAGCCGCCCCGGCTCGACTATATTAGTCGGGCCGGGCTTTGCCCGGCTATGGCGCTAAACGTCATACGGAATAAGCGTTGCGGACCCGGGGGCGGTACCCGGCGCCTCCACCATTTTCTTATGGGGGCGAAACAGGATCGACGCGCGTGGTAAAGGTATGGCTTGTGCTCGGCATGGTACCACCGATATCGGGCTAACACTCACAAGTGCCAACGACAACGTTGCATTTGCCGCTGCGGCCTAGGCTGTAAGCGCGGTCCGGGGGGCACCGGGCAACAGAAGCCCCCCAACTTTTGGTGCCGCTGGAATTGAGCGTGGACGGTAGGGATGGCCGAAGAGCTTTTGCAATACGACCAGATGGTGGAAAAAGCGCTGCGGAGCGTGGTTCGCGACGCGTTGGCGTTAACGCTGGAACACGGGCTGTACGGCGACCACCATTTCTACATCACCTTCGCCACCACCCATTCCGGCGTGCGGATGGCCAACCGGTTGCGGATGAACCATCCCGAGGAAATGACCATCGTGCTGCAACACCAGTTCCGGGACCTCGCGGTCGGCGAGAACGGGTTCGAGGTGACGCTGGTTTTCTCCGGCGTGTCGGAAAAGCTGTGCATTCCCTATGCGGCGGTCACCGCCTTTGCCGATCCCTCGGCCAAATTCGGGCTGCAATTCCAGACCGTGGTCGACGACGCCCCCGATGACGACAGCCGCGAACCCTCGCGTCAGTGGGACGGCGGCGGCGCCAAGGTGGTCGCCCTCGACGCGTTTCGTAAGAAATAGGAATCCTTCATGTCCGACAGCGCTTTCCACGAACTGTTCCCGCTGGAACATGGCGACGAACCCGCATGGCGTAAACTCGACATTCCGGGCGTGGGGCTGGACCGTTTCGGCGGCCACGATATCGTCACCATCGCCCCCGATGCGCTGCGGCAACTGGCCTACACCGCGTTCCGCGACGTCTCGCACCTGTTGCGGCCCAGCCATCTGGCGCAGTTGCGCCTGATCTTGGATGATCCGCAAGCATCCGATAACGATCGCTTCGTCGCCCTCGATCTTTTGAAAAACGCCTGCATCGCGGCGGGCGGCGATCTGCCGATGTGCCAAGACACCGGCACCGCGATCATCATGGGCAAGAAGGGCCAGCGCGTCTGGACCGGCGGCGGCGACGAGGCCGCTTTGTCGGCGGGCGTGCAAGAGGCGTTCACCAAGCTTAATCTGCGCTATTCGCAAACCGCCCCGATCTCGATGTATCAAGAGGTCAATACCGGCACCAACCTGCCCGCCCAGGTCGATCTGTACGCGGTCGATGGCGACAGCTACGACTTCATGTTCATGGCCAAGGGCGGCGGCTCGGCCAACAAGACCTTCTTGTTCCAGCAGACCAAGGCGCTGTTGAACCCGAAAAGCCTGATGGAGTTTCTGAAGGTTCAGGTTGCCTCGCTGGGCACGGCGGCGTGCCCGCCTTACCATCTGGCGATCGTCATCGGCGGCCTGTCGGCCGAAATGGCGTTGAAGACCGTGAAATTGGCCTCGGCCCGCTATCTCGATTCGCTGCCCTCGCAGGGCACCACCTTCGGCCAGGCCTTCCGCGACCGCGAGCTGGAGGCCGAGGTGCTGGCGATGACCCAGCATTTGGGTCTGGGGGCGCAGTTCGGCGGCAAGTATTTCTGCCACGACGTCCGGGTGATCCGCTTGCCGCGCCATGGCGCGTCGTGCCCGGTGGCGATCGGGGTGTCGTGTTCGGCCGACCGCCAAGCCCTGGGCCGCATCGACAAGAACGGCGTGTGGATCGAGGCGCTGGAAACCGACCCGGCGCGCTTCTTGCCCGAGGTCAAGGCCGATGCCCTGTCGGGCACGGTGGTCAAGATCGACCTGTCGCGCCCGATGGACGAGATCCGCAAAACCCTGTCGCAATACCCGATCCGCACCCGGGTTTCCTTAAGCGGGCCGATGATCGTGGCGCGCGACATCGCGCACGCGAAATTGAAGGAGCGCCTGGACCAAGGTTTGGGCCTGCCCGATTACTTCAAGCAAATGGCGGTCTATTACGCCGGTCCGGCCAAGACTCCGGCCAACCACGCCTCGGGCTCGTTCGGGCCGACCACGGCGGGGCGGATGGATTCCTATGTCGATCTGTTCCAGGCCAATGGCGGCAGCATGGTGATGATCGCCAAGGGCAACCGCTCGAACGCGGTCACCCAGGCCTGCGCCAAGCATGGCGGCTTTTACCTGGGATCGGTCGGCGGTGCCGCCGCGCGGCTGGCCAAGGAATGCATCAAGAAGGTCGAGGTCCTGGAATATCCCGAACTGGGGATGGAAGCGGTCTGGCGGATCGAGGTCGAGGATTTCCCCGCCTTCATCGTGGTCGATGACAAGGGCAACGACTTCTTCGCCGAGTTCGCGCACTAAAGCTTTTCAATCGCGATCCGGTTACGCCGAGCGGACGCCGGACATGCCGGGTCATGGCGAATCTCCGGCGGGCAGATCGAACAGGAGGCGGCAACCACCGCCCGGTGTTTCCTCGATCGCGGCGTGTCCGCCGGTGCTTTCCACAACCCGGCGCAGGATGGAAAGGCCGATGCCGGTTCCTCTTCCCCCTGTCGTCAGCCGCTCGAAGACGCGGAACACCTGGTTGCGATAGATTTCGTCGATGCCCGGCCCGTTGTCGCTGACGCTGTAGTGGACGCGTTCACCGACGCGCTCGCCGGCGACGGCGATGCGCGGCGGCCGCGAAGACCGGCCGTAAAGGACGGCGTTGTCCAGCGCCACCTCGAAAAGATCCGTCAGGCGGGGCGCATCGATTCGTGCCGAGGGGAGATCGCCCAGCGCGACTTCGGCCCCAGCCTCGCCGATGCGCCCGGCCAGCGAATTCAGTATTTTTTCGACCGCGACCCGCACATCGATGTTTTCAACCTCGCCGCGCGGCTGGCCGGCCGCCAGATAACGCTGGATATCCCGCAACTGATTCTTCTGGCGCCGCGCTTCGTCGCCGATGAAGTTGAGCGAGAACAGGGCTTCGGCATCCTCGACCCGTCCGGCCAGTTGGGTGCTCAGGCGCTCGGCATAACGGGCGATGCGGGCGGCCGGCTCTTGCAGGTGGTGCGCGGAGATTTCCGCGAAACGCTGCAATTCGGCGTTGCCGCGCGCCAAGACCTCCTCGGTGTGCTTGCGCTCGGCCAGTTCGGTCCGCAGCAGCCGCTCGTTGTCGGACTGCAAGTCGGCCGCCCGGCGTTCGAGCTGGGTGCGCAGCCGGAATAGTTCCAGGTGCGTGCCGACGCGCGCCAGCAATTCCTCGCGCTGGAACGGCTTGGAGATGAAGTCGACCGCCCCAAGCTTGAAGCCTTCCACCCGCTGTTCGCCTTCGATCGCGGCACTGAGGAACAACACCGGGATCGACCGGCTCGCCGCGTTCGCCTTGAGGCGGCGCAACACCTCGAACCCGTCCATGTCCGGCATGCGGATATCCAGCAAGATCAGTTCCGGCGGCTTGACGGCGACGGACGCCAACGCCAGTTGTCCGCTGTCGGCCGGACGCACTTGGTAGCCCTCGGCCCCAAGCAGGTCGATCAGCAGCTTGAGCGACGCCAGGTTGTCATCGACCACCATGATCACGCCGCCGGTCATGATGCCGCCTCGATGGCCCGCAGGATCGGGGTATAGGCGAGCCGGTCCGCCTGATGGGCTAAAATCGCTCCCAACCCCGGGTCCAGTTCGGCGATGCGGGCGGCCACATCGGAGATCCGCGGGCCATCGAGTTCGATCACGGCATCGTGCAACTGCCGCCGGAGTTCCGCCGGCAAGGCGGCCAACCCCGCCGGGTCCAGCGCGACCGTCGGCGCCGCCCCATTGTCGGCCCCGCTCTGGTCGCGGAGGAACCGAACCCCCAGATTGCGGGTGAGGCAGTCGAAAATCTCGGCGGACTTGAACGGCTTGCGGATGAAATCATCCATTCCCGCCGCCATCACCCGGTCCCGCTCCTCCTTGAAGGCGGACGCGGTGAGCGCGGCGATCTTCGGCGTCATGCCGCCCTCCAAGGAGCGGATGCGCCGGGTCGCCTCCAGCCCATCCATCACCGGCATGCGGACATCCATCCAGATGAAGTGCGGTTGCCAGGATTGGAACAGCTCGACACCTTGGCGCCCATTCTCGGCCACGCGCACCGTCAGTCCGACGCCTTCCATCAGGCGCCGCAAGAGTAGCCAGTTCTCCACTTGGTCCTCGACGATCAAGATCCGGAATTCGGGCTGGCCGGGCTGCAATCCGACCACGCGCGCAGGGTCGATTTCCAGCGCGCCGACCTCGGTTTCATCCGCCGCCGCCGCCGGCATCTCGATGCGGAAGCACGACCCCGTGCCAAGGGTACTCTGAACGGAAATGCGGCCTCCCATCAGCTCGACGTTCTGGCGGGTAATGCTGAGGCCCAGCCCGGTGCCCTTTTGATGGATATGCGGCGTGGGCCGGCTGCCCTGGACGAACGGTTCGAAAATACGGTCAAGCTCGTCGGCGGCAATGCCCGGGCCGGTATCTTGCACCTCGAACGCCAGCAGCAACCGCCGCGGCGCCGTGTCCTGGGACGTCAAGCGCAGCGTGACGCTGCCTTGGTCGGTGAATTTGACGGCATTTCCGACGACGTTGATCAGCACCTGGCGCAATTTGGTGGCATCACCGCGGACCACCCGGGGAAAACTCGATTTCTGGTCCAGGAAAACCACAATGCCCTTTTCCTCGGCCCGCACCCGCATAAGGTCGATCACGTCGCGAATCATCGCGCCGAGGTCGAAGGGGGCGGATTCCACACTGCTGGCGCCGCCCGCCTCGATCTTGGCCATGTCCAGCACGTCGTTGATCAGGTTCAAAAGGTGTCCGCCGCTGCGGTTGATCAGGTCCAGGGTCTGGCGTTGCTCCGACGAAAGCCCCGCTTCGTTGCGCAGCAGTTCGGAGAAACCGAGAATGGCGTTCAACGGAGTGCGCAATTCATGGCTCATGCTGGCCAAGAACACGCTTTTGGCCTGGCTGGAGGCTTGCGCCTGCCGGACGGCTACCCTCAGGGACGCCGTTCGCTCCTCGACCACCTCCTCAAGGTGCTCCTTGTGCTGGCGCAGTTCCTCGTTGCGCTGCTCCCGCTCCTTCCACGCCTTTAGCAATCTCCAGCCGCCGAAAGCGGTGACGACGCTGAACCCCGCCAGCATCGCCGCCATTTTCAGCGTTTCGCGCCGCCAATCGCCGACGTAATCCTCGGTGCCGAGCCCGACAAGAGTGATCAACGGATAGTCGGCGACCGGCTGGTAAGTGAAGGTGCGCTCGATGCCGTCAGCCCCGGCGACGGCTCGATAGGTGCCGCCCCGGGGATGCGCGGTGATCGTCGCGCGGAAGGTGTCGGACACCGTCGTCTGGCCGACATACCCGGCATGGGGAAAGCGTGACAGCAGGTCGAAGTCCCGGCTGGCGTCACCACGCATGACCACGGCGCCGTGCGCACCGACATTCAGTTGCTCGAATTTTGCTTCGAACCATTCGATGTCCACCGTGATGTAGCCAACGCCGCCGAAACGGCCATCGGCCGCATCGATGCGCCGGGCAAAAACCAGCACCCACTTACCATCGACGCGCCCGATGACCGGCTTCGAGATAACCAGTCCCGCCGCCGGATTGTCACGCAATTGGATGAAGTAATCGCGGTCGCAGTTGTTGATGCCCGCCGGCACCCCGCCAGCCCCCGCGATCAGGTTGCCCCGGGCATCGAGGATGCGCACGCCCTGGGCCATGGGCATGCGCCGTTTCATGCGGGTCAGGAACGTCTCGATGTGGTCCGCGGGATTTGTCAGCCCCTCGGCGCGCAGACGGCGGATCTCGTCGGTAACAACCTGCAACCCCAGGTCGATTCGGTCGATATCCTCGGCGACGCTCTGCGAAACCAGCCGGTCGGTGTTCTTGGAGGCCACCGCCGCCCGGTCCTGATATTGCCGGTAGCTGGACGCCACCGACATCCCGACCAATAGGCAGGCGAACAGGTTGACGAAAATCACCAATGCCAGCATCCGCGGTCGCGGCGCCATTAGCCTGTCGGAGACAACCCCCAACAGCCTGCCCGCTTTTGTCGCCGCCGATGTTCCCATTGGTGGATTGCCCCCCTGCTGGCGGCTGTCCCAATGCGCCACGTTCCCAGGTTACAATAGCCCACATCGGCGCCTCCGAGAAGCCAATCGCCCCAGGCCCAGGGCCGGATCCGGAGGGGCGGCTATGCCGAACGGGCGCTGGACAGAAATCCGGCGATCGAGCATGAAAGCTTGGCCAGCTGGGCGGCCCGGCCGGTTTCGTCGGCGTCTCATATTCTCCGAAGGTCGTGGATATATCAGTCAAGGGTTGAGGAGTTCCAAGGCGTCCTCCAGTGACACGCGTGGAAGGCCGGTTGCCCCACCGGCAACGGCAATGATGTCCTCGTGGAATTCACGTGCAAAAAAACACCGGGGCCGTTCGACGGGAGGACAAACGGCCCCGGCAGTTTCGATCATCGCATCAGGGAGAATTCGCGACGGCGATGATCGGCACGGGCGCGGCCGCTAGGCCGCCCGTAAAATCCGGGAGTGCGGGAGAAGCCACCTTAACGGGTTGCCGTAACCAGCCCTTTCGGGGTGGGTTTTGCGTCCATTCCAGTTTGAAGTCAAATAAAATCGGCGGCGGCGCCATTTTTTTGCATTGTCAACGCAGGATGGTTATCGGCTTGCGGTCACCACCCTTGAGCTGAGGAAAAACGAGTGACAACCGGCGCCGTTCACGCATAATAGGCGCATTATCCACCCAATTCCGAGGTGATGCGCGGATGATTGGGGCACTGTTCGATATCGCCGGTCTTGTGCCGCACGGAGTGTGCTTGGCGTGGCGGCCAAGCCTGTTTTGGACGCTGGCGGTGGCGGACGGGATCATCGCGCTTTCCTATCTTTCGATCAGCGCCGCGATCACCCTCTACCTCGTGAAGCGCGCCGACATGTATCTTCGCGGCGTGGCGATGGCGTTCGCGGCCTTTATCTTGCTGTGCGCCTCCAGTCATTTTTCCGATTTGTGGACGTTGTGGGTGCCCGATTACGGGGTTCAGGCGGTGATCAAGGTCTTGACCGCCGTGGTGTCGCTGATCACCGCCGTGCTGCTGTGGCCGTTGCTGCCGCATGCCCTGGCATTGCCGACCAGCGCCCAACTGATGGCGGCCAATCAGGCGTTGGAGGCCGAGGTCGCGGAACGCCGGGCGGCTGAAGCCATGCTTCGCGGCCGCGAAGCCGAACTGCGCGCGGCCAATGCCGAACTCGACAGCTTCGCCTATGCCGTTTCGCACGATTTGCGGGCGCCGTTGCGGGCGATGAGCGGGTTTTGCGCGGCCCTGAAAGAGGATCACGGCGCGGACTTGAGTGCCGAGGCGCTGAGCTATCTCGATGAAATCGCGCACGCTGGCCGCCACATGGGCGCCCTGATCGACGGGATATTAACGCTGTCGCGTGCCACGCGCGGCGAATTCCAGCGCGAGGAGGTCGATATCAGCGCCATTGCCCACGGGGTCGTGGCCGAGCTACACCGTGCCGAGCCGCATCGCCAAATCGCGTGCGATATCCAGCCGAATCTGACCGCCTGGGGGGACCCGCGCATGTTGGAACAGGTCCTGCGTAACTTGCTGGAAAATGCGTGGAAATACACGTCGGTGTCCGCCGCCCCCCGTATCGGGGTTTCGGGCGGGCGCAATGCCGTCACGGTCAGCGACAGCGGCGCCGGTTTCGACATGGCTTATGCCGACAAACTGTTCCAGCCGTTCCAGCGGCTGCATCGCCAGGACGAGTTCCCGGGCATCGGGATTGGCCTATCGACCGTCGCCCGCATCGTTCACCGCCATGGCGGCCGGATCACCGCCGAGGCCGCCCTCGGCAAGGGGGCCACGTTCCATGTGACCGTCCCCGGCCCGGAAGGGATTATCCCGCCGCCGGGGTGACGGCGTGATAAATCTCGCCGCCTTCCTCGCGGAACTTCTCGCTCATCGCCTCCATCCCGGCCTTGGCGCTGGCGATGTCGCGGACTTCCTGGCTGATTTTGTAGGCGCAGAATTTCGGGCCGCACATCGAACAGAAATGGGCCAGCTTGGCGCCTTCGGCGGGCAGCGTGCGGTCGTGGAATTCGCGGGCTTTTTCCGGGTCCAGCGACAGGTGGAACTGGTCCTTCCAGCGGAAGCCGAAGCGGGCGCGCGATAGCGCGTCGTCGCGCAGGCGGGCGGCCGGATGGCCCTTGGCCAAGTCGGCGGCATGGGCGGCCAGCTTGTAGACCACCACGCCTTGGCGGACGTCTTCCCGGTCGGGCAGGCCCAGATGTTCCTTGGGCGTGACGTAACACAGCATCGCGGTGCCGTACCAACCGATCATCGCGGCGCCGACCGCGCTGGAGATATGGTCGTAGCCGGGCGCGATGTCGGTGACCAGCGGCCCCAAGGTATAGAAGGGTGCCTCGCCGCACACCGCCAGCTGCTTGTCCATGTTGGCCTTGATCTTGTGCATCGGCACATGGCCGGGGCCTTCGATGATCACTTGGCAATCGTGCTTCCAGGCGATCTTGGTCAGCTCGCCCAGGGTATCGAGTTCGGCGAACTGGGCGGCGTCGTTGGCGTCGGCCAAGGATCCCGGCCGCAAGCCGTCGCCCAGGGAAAAGGCGACGTCGTACTGCTTCAGGATTTCGCAGATGCCCTCGAAATTCGTGTAGAGAAAGTTTTCCTGGTGATGGGCCAAGCACCATTTGGCAAGGATCGAGCCGCCCCGGCTGACGATGCCGGTCACCCGGTTGGCGGTCAGCGGAATATGGGCCAAACGCACTCCGGCATGGATGGTGAAGTAATCCACGCCCTGCTCGCACTGCTCGATCAAGGTGTCGCGGAAAATTTCCCAGGTCAAATCCTCGGCGCGGCCATCGACCTTTTCCAAGGCCTGATAGATCGGCACGGTGCCGATGGGAACCGGGCTGTTGCGCAAGATCCATTCGCGGGTGGCGTGGATGTGCTTGCCGGTCGACAGATCCATCACGGTGTCCGCCCCCCAGCGGATCGCCCAGACCAGCTTTTCCACTTCCTCCTCGACCGAGGAGGCGACCGCCGAATTGCCGATATTGGCGTTGATCTTGGTCAGGAAATTGCGGCCGATGATCATCGGCTCGGCTTCCGGGTGGTTGATGTTGGCGGCCAGGATGGCGCGGCCGCGCGCGATTTCGTCGCGCACGAATTCCGCCGTCACCACGTCGGGGATGCTGGCGCCGAAATCCTCGCCGTCGCGGGGCGGGGCGGCTTGACCGGCGCGGCGCAGGTTCTCGCGGATCGCCACATATTCCATTTCCGGCGTGATGATTCCGGCCCGCGCATAGGCCAGTTGGGTCGGCACGCGCCCGGGCTTGGCGCGCAGGGGGCGGCGGCCCTGGCGGTCGAACACCGGCACCGACATGGTTTCGCCCTCGGCCAAACCGTCGTCTTCCGGGCGATGCGGGCGGCCGTCATAGGCCTCGACATCGCCGCGTTCCAAAATCCACCTCTGCCGCAGGGTGGCCAATCCCTTGGCGATATCGACGACATGACCGGTATCGGAATACGGCCCCGAGGTATCGTAAAGGCGAACCGGCGCCTCGCCGCTCGAGGGTTCCAACTCGACCTCGCGCATCGCCACCCGAAGATCCGGGCGCGACCCCGTCACATAAATCTTGCGCGATCCCGGCAAGGGGCCGGTGGTAAGCTGAACGGAACGGGGGGACTCGGACATCGCGGCAGGGACCCTGATTGTTGTTTTGGAAAAGAGTGGGGGCGCCCCCCACCCCTGTCAAGGAGAACGGTGACGATGCTGCAAACCGCCGCCAACGCCTTCATCGCTTTTCTGGTGATTTTCGATCCGCCGGGAACGGCGGCGATCTTCGCCGGGATGACGCGTTCGATGGGCGGCGAACAACGCCGCGCGACCGCCGTGCGCGCCGTCGGCTTGGCCGCCTTGGCGCTGCTGGGCTTCGCCATGGGCGGCGAGGCGCTGCTGAAGGCGATGGGCATCGGATTGCCCGCGCTTAGGCTTTCCGGCGGGTTGTTGCTGTTCAAGCTGGCCGCCGACATGGTGTTCGGGCGCCTTTCGGGGATGCGGGCGCCGCCGGGGCGGGACGGTGAGCAAGCGCGCGACGATATCACCGTGTTTCCGCTGGCCTTTCCGTTGATTGCCGGACCGGGAGCCTTGACCACGGTGGTGCTGATGATCGCGCAGGCCGGAGGCGACGAGTTGGGCATCTTGATGGTGTTGGCGGTGCTGGCGATCAACCTTGGATTGTTGCTGTTCGCGCTCAAGGGGGCGGACCGCGTGTTGCGGGTTTTGGGGGTAACCGGCGCCGACGCGATCGGCCGCGTGCTGGGGATTATTCTGGCGGCCTTGGCCGCCCAGTTCGTGATCGACGGATTACGTCAGGCGATTTCCGGGTAAGGCGCAGCAACGGTTGCCGGGGTGGCGATATCCGTCTCTATTCGTTGCAGAAAATGTTTAATGTAAGAGTCTTGGGGCGCGGAAAGTGGTGGATTCGCGGACGAAATTTCGGCAGTCTCAAGGCGGTGGATAATAAAAGCACGAGAGAATCGCGGGTCCACTTCGTGGGAGATGTTGTTTAAGGAGTTGTGCAGGTGAGTGACCACGGCCCCGAGGGGACGGCGGCGGAGAGTGAACTTGTCCGTTGCCTGGATGCGATAGCCGCCGGTCAGTTCAGCGACGTGCCTAGTGGCATGGGTCCGGTGGGCGATGCCGTTCGTCGTTTGGCCCAGACGCTGCAAGCGCGCGCGGTGGAGGATCTGCGCCGCACGGTGGCGCTGTCGGGCGGCGCCAGCGAGTCGATGGCGGCGGTGTCTTTCGTTACCGGCGCGATCCGCGATGCGTCGGATAACGCCCAGGCGGCGGTGTCGGCGATCATCCAGCTGCATGCCGGCATGGAAACCCTGGCCGAAACCGGCACCACGATTTCCCAAAAAGCCCACGAGGTGCGCGAAGCCGCTGAATCCAGCATGTCCGGCATCGATGCCGCCAGCGAGGCGGTGTCGTCCCTGGCCGAGGTCGAACGCGAAACCTCGGCCCGCATCGAGCGGTTGGTCGATACCTCGCTGGCCATCGGCAAGATGGTTGGCACCATTCAAGCGATCGCCAAGCAGACTAATTTGTTGGCGCTGAACGCCTCGATCGAGGCGGCGCGGGCCGGTGAGGCCGGGTGCGGCTTCAACATCGTGGCGGGCGAGGTCAAGCATCTGGCGCAACTGACCGCCCAGGCGACCAGCGATATCCGCCGTCAGATTCTGGCGATCCAGCAAGAAGTGCAGGCGATCCGCGACGCCATCGGCAATACCGGCGCCAGCGCCGAGGCCGGGCAATCCGCGATCGAGCAGGTGCGCGAAAGCGCGCACGCGATCATGGCCAAGGTGGCCGAGGTCGATCACGAGTTGACCAACCACGCCGATGGGCTGAACCAGCAGACCGAGGCAACCGAGGACGCCGCCCGCTCGATGTCGACCATCAAGGCGCGGGCCACCGCCGCCGGTCAGCATGCCGAGGGCGCGATCGAGGCGGTGGTGAATTCGGAAAGCGTCATCCAGACCCAGTTCCAGGATCTGGCCAAGCTGGCCATTCCCGACGCCGTGCTGTATCTGGCCAAGTCCGACCACATGCTGTGGAAGAAGCGCTTGGCGCAGATGCTGGTCGGCCGCACCGGCCTGACCGAGGCCGAGGTCACCGATCACCGCTCGTGCCGCTTGGGCAAGTGGTATTACGGCGAAGGCTCGGGCCGCTATCGTTCGAACCCGGCCTTCCAGTCGATCGAGGATCCGCATATGCGGGTGCATGCCGCCGCCAAGGAGATCGTCCGCCTGTTCAACGGCGGCAACCGCGCCGCCGCGATGGCCGAGTACAAAAAGCTTGAGGGCGCCTCGGTCGAGGTGGTCGATGGCTTGAGTAAGCTGGGCGAGGGGAATTTCTGACCTAAAGCCTTTTGTGTCTGATGTGACGCAAAAGGCTTTACTATTCATATGCCCCTCGGCCTAAGCGGGCGCGTCCGCGCCCTTGGCCGCTCGCTCAATGCGCGCTTAAAGCGGTT
>CAIULK010000233.1 GCA_903899885.1 uncultured Rhodospirillaceae bacterium | reverse complement strand
GGGGCGTCATCAACATCATCACCTTCGACCCCTTGTACGACAAGGTCAACGAAGGCACCGTCCGGGTGGGTACCCAGCGCCAAGCGCAAGGATCGGCGGTATCGACGCTGCGATACGGCGACAAGGCGGGGCTACGGCTGTCGGCGGGCCAGTTGCGGGCCGTGGAATCCTCGATGGCCGACCAATCGGCACTATACACCTACAACAACACCAACTTCGCCCATCAGATCAGCGCCGACGGACGGCTGCGCATCAGCCCCGACACCGTGATCACCGGCGAATTCTCGAACGTCACGGCCCGCCAGTACGAATTGGGGGTCGGCGGCTATCAGGGCACCACGCTGTATCAGGTCGATTCCGAAAGACTGGGGCTGGCGTCCGACACCTCGATCGGCCACATCGAACTGGACGGCTATCGCAACAACAACAGTTACACCTGGGATCAGGGCGGCAACCAGATCGACTTCACCACGATCGCCAGCGCGCTGTATGTATTCCAGGCCAGCGACCGGGTCCGCGTCGGCACCGACCATGTGGTGCGGATCGGCGGCGAATACCGCGGCACGCAAGCCCTGGGGGATTACTACAACCAGGAAAAGATGGGCTTCGACCTGTTCTCGGCCGACCTTTTGTGGAACTGGCAAATCAATCACGACCTGTCATGGACCAACTCGGCCCGGATGGACGATCTGACCCTGCATTTCCGGGGACCGCTGCCCAGTTGGTACCCCTACGCCGCCAGCGATTACGACGGCAACCATGTGCGGACCATCAGCTACAATTCGGCCGTGGTCTACCAAGCAACGCCGCTGGATTCGCTGCGCCTATCGACCGCGCGCGGCGCCCAGCCGCCGGATCTGTACGAATTCGCGCCTAGCCCGGAGGGCACCAACGGCGAACTGCAAGGGTCGCCGCGCCTGAAGGCCAGCCTGACCACCAATTACGAAGTGGATTACAGCCGGGCCCTGCCGAAGCTGGACTCGCAGGCCCAGCTGGCGCTGTTCACCCAGGGCACCCGCGACATTCTGGCCTCGCCCGGCGACGGCGGCCCCGGCAATCCCAACACCACCGACAGTTTCGGCAACCCGGCCCTTTGGGCCAGCAATATCGGAAACAGCCACGCCACCGGCGCCGAGCTGACCCTGAAGGGCTCGAATGCCGAGGGCTGGCGCTGGAAGGCCGCCTATGCGGCGACCCTGGTTTCCAACGACGTGATCACCAACCGAGACCCGTCAAATTTGAACAGTTCGCTCGATTTCACGCGCGGCACCCCGACCCAGTCGGTGATCGGCGGGTTCGGGCGATCCTGGAACGATATCGACGCGGATCTGTCCGCCAAATGGCAGTCGCGGTATACCGAGATCGTTTGGAACAGCCTCAGCGTCCTCACCCCCGTGAATATCGCGAATTATGCTTACCTGACAGGCCATCTGGGTTACAAAATAACCGATGGATTCACGCTGGGATTGACCGGCGACCAAGCGACGGTGCGGCGGACAACCGCCGGGGTGCCGACGCTGTCGCGATTGTTCCTGACGGCAAACTGGAAATTCTGACCCCACGCCAAGAAAGACGGACGGACCTGTGAGCTCGCACGTTTCCCGCCATTTCTCGCCGACACTGCGGCTGGCCGCCCTTCCCATCGCGCTGGCGGCGGCATTGGGATTATTGGTCTGGGTCGGCACCCAAGCCCTGCATTCCCAAGAATCGATGATGAAGGCGGTGGTCCAAACCGACTTGGAAAGCGTGACCAAGCTGGCCGACATCAACAGCCGCCTGAAGGCCGCCGACGTCGATATCTTCCGCCTGCTCACCTTGTCGGCCTCGGACCAAAAGCCCTCCGATATCCCCGCCCGCATCGACATCCTGGCCAATCGGGTCGAGGCGATCGGCCGCGATCTGAAAACCTATCGCGACACGCTGGCGGCCGAGAGCGAGCGGACGCAACTCGACGAATTCATCCATAATATCGATCTGTACAAGGGGGCGATCACCGTCGTCGGCTCGATGCTGGAGATCGATTTCCAGGCGGCGGTGTCCTTCATCATTCCGTTCCACGAGCATGTCGAACGCATCTCGGCGCAACTGGTCCGCATTACCGACGCCAGCACCGCCAGCGCCAAGCAGCGCACCGAGGCCGCCGCCGCCTCGATGCAGCGTGCCGCCAACATCACGGTGATCGCGGCGGTCGTGGTCTGCCTGGTGGTATCCTTGTTTACCTGGGTGGCCGGGCGCCGCCAGGAACGCCTGCAAGTCACCACCGTCGAGTTGGAACGCCGGGTCGCCGATCGCACCCTGGCCCTCGCCGCCGCCAAGGAAGAGGCCGAACGCGCCACCCGCGCCAAATCGGAATTCCTCTCGAACATGAGCCACGAGATCCGCACCCCGATGAACGCGGTGATCGGGCTGGCCCATCTGGCCTTGAAAACCGAGCTTTCGGCCAAACAGCGCGATTATGTCGCTAAAATCCACAATGCTGGCACCTCGCTGTTGGGGATCATCAACGACATTCTGGATTTTTCGAAGATCGAGGCGGGCAAGCTGGTTATCGAAGCCACCGAGTTCGATCTGGCCGAGGTCGTCACCAACGCCAACACCCTGATCGCCCACAAGATCGGCGACGGCGCCATCGAATATGTGGTCGATATTCCGGCCGAGATTCCGCACGCCTTGGTCGGCGACCCGCTGCGGCTGGGGCAAATTCTGGTCAATCTGCTCAACAACGCCGCCAAATTCACCGAAAAGGGCGAAATCCGTTTGTCGGCGCGGCTGCTGGAACGCACCGGCGGCAAGCTTTTGATCGAATTCCGGGTCCGCGACACCGGCATCGGCATGACCCCGGAACAGGCGTCGCGTTTGTTCAAGGCATTCGTGCAGGCCGACGGCTCGACCACCCGCAAATACGGCGGCACCGGCCTGGGGCTGACCATCAGCAAACGGCTGGTCGAACTGATGGGCGGGCGGATCTGGGTCGAAAGCGAGGCGGGCAAGGGCTCGACCTTCGCCTTTACCGCGTGGTTCGAACTGGGCGATTCGTCGCGCCTGAATCGCGGAATCGTGCCTGCGGAACTCAACGGGCTGAAGGTGCTGGTGGTCGATGACAACGCCTCGGCGCGCGACGTCTTCGTCGCCCAATTGGCCGATTTGCCGTTCCGGGTCGATGCCGTCCCCT
Source organism: uncultured Rhodospirillaceae bacterium (assembly GCA_903899885.1). GTDB lineage: Bacteria > Pseudomonadota > Alphaproteobacteria > Rhodospirillales > Magnetospirillaceae > CAIULK01. The sequence goes on along the minus strand of CAIULK010000233.1, from coordinate 12,476 downwards.
CGGGCATCCAAGCGATCGAGGCCGTGCGGGACGCCAACGATTACGATTTGGTCTTCATGGACTGGCGGATGCCGGAAATGGACGGGATCGAGGCCTCGAAGCGCATCCGCGCGCTGGACGGTCTGCACCACCAGCCGGTGATCATCATGGTCTCGGCCTATTCCCCCGACGAGTTGGGCGCGGCATCGCCCGAGGCCGACGCCTATCTGATGAAGCCGGTCAACCGCTCGACCCTGGTCGATACCCTAGTCAACACCTTCGGCGTCCAGAAGGATGGCGGCGACGCCGTCATGGCCCTGTCCGCGTCGCGTTACGATCTGGGCGGCATGCGGATTTTGTTGGCCGAGGATAACGAGATCAACCAGCAGATCGCCATCGAGCTGCTGAGCGATGTCGGCGCCGAGGTCGATACCGCCGACAATGGCCAGGACGCGGTGGACCGGCTGTTCGCGGCCGGCCCCGGCGCCTATGACGCGGTGCTGATGGATTTGCAGATGCCGGTGATGGACGGGTATCAGGCGACCGCCGCCATCCGCGATAATCCCCGTTTCGCCACCCTGCCGATTTTCGCGATGACCGCCCACGCCTTGGTCGAGGAACGCGACCGCTGCCTGAACGCTGGGATGAACGGCCATATCGCCAAGCCGATCGACCCGCATCAGCTGTTTCAAACGCTGGTCCCCGCCCGCCCGGCCGATGCCGCCGCCCGCGTCGCTGCCCCCGCCCGCGAACCGGCGGGGTCCGAACTTCCCGATCTTCCGGGATTCGACGTTGCCTCGGCGATCGGCCGGATGGCGGGCAATGTCCGTCTTTACCGCTCGCTGCTAGGCCAATTCCGCGACGCCAACGCCGATGCCGGCCGCCGGATCGAAGCCGCCCTGACCGTCGGCGACCGGCCGGAGGCCAAGCGCATCGCCCATATGATCAAGGGGTTGGCGGGTAATCTGGGGGCCCCAGCCTTGGCCGCCGCCGCCGGTGCGCTCGAAAGCGCCTTGGCCGACGCCAATACCCAACCGCCGCTCGACGCGTTTTCGGCCCGGCTGGCCGAAACCATCGCGACGCTGGCCGCCGCCACCCAGGCCGCCGGTCCCGCGGTTTCCGTCCCCACCGCCTCGGCGACCGAAATCCGGGACATCCTGGCCGGATTAACGGCACTAGCCGAAAGCGACGACGGCGAATTGCCGGCCCGCTTCGGCGAGGTGCGGGAAACCCTGGCCGGATTCGTCGCCGCCCAGACCTTGGCCGAGCTGGAATCGGCGGTCAACGGCTATGACTTCCCCCAGGCCCTGTCGATCTTGGGTGCCATCGAGGCCAAGGATGGATAACCGGCGGACCCTTCTGGTCGTCGATGATGCGCCAGCCAACATCTCGATGATCTCGGCCTTGCTGGACGGTGAATTCCGGATCAAGGCGGCGACGCGCGGTCAGCGGGCTCTGGAAATCGCCGCCGCCGATCCCGGTCCCGATCTGATCTTGCTGGATATCGAAATGCCGGAGATGGACGGCTACGAGGTATGCCAGCGCCTGAAGGCCGACCCCCGGACCGCCGATGTTCCGGTGATCTTCCTGACCGGGCGTACCGAAGTCGCCGACGAGACCAAGGGATTCGACCTGGGCGCGGTCGATTACATCCACAAACCCTTCAGCCCCGCCATCGTGCGGTTGCGGGTGCGCACCCAATTGGCGTTGCGCGACGCCAAGGCGCACGCCGAACTTAGCGCCCTGGAAAGCCGCCGGAAGGCCGAGAAGATCGAGGCGCTGCTCGACAGTTCCGGCCAGGGCTTTTTATCCTTCGGAACGGACCGGATCATCCACCCCGAATTCAGCGCCGCCTGCCGGACCATGCTGGGCACCCAACCGGCCGGCGCCGACGTCGTCGAACTGTTGTTTCCCGGCGACACCGCCGACTCGCAGCTCGTGCGCTACGGCCTGGGCCGCGCGATGACCGAGGGCAATCCGCTGCGGCGCGAGATGCTGCTGTCGCTGCTGCCCGCCACCTTGCGGCGCGACGGTCGCACGTTGCGCCTGGAATACCGCCCGCTTCCCGATGGCGCCATGATGCTGGTGATCACCGACGTCACCGAGGCGGTGGCGTTGGAGGCCGCCGTCGATAAGGAACGCCGCCGCCTGGAGATGATCGTCAACGCGGTTTCCGATGGCCGCGACTTTTTCAGCTTGGTCGAGGATTTCACCGCCTTCTTGGCGGGCATCCGCGTCCGGGGCTTGGTCGATCCCACCCGGATCGATGATTTTCTGCGCACCGTTCACACCTTCAAGGGGGTGTTCGGCCAATTCGGCTTCCAGCATCTGCCGGAGGCGCTGCATGCCTTGGAAACCGTGGTCGATGAAACCGGCGACGCCCCCATCGATGTGATCTTGCGGCTTGGCGACGCGTTGGAGGCGGATCTGGCCATTCTGCGCGGCAGTCTGGGCGACGCTTTCGTTTCCGCGCGGGGCGCCGTGCTGGTTCCCATCGGCTTGGCCGACCGGCTGGGCCGGTTCGCGGAACGATTCTTGTCCAACCCCAGCTTTGATACGGACACCGCCGATCTGCTGCGGGCGGTCGCCGCCTTGCGCAAAATCTCGGTGCGGCATGCGCTGACCCATTTCGACCGGCCGGTTCGCGCCATGGCTTCGCGCTTGGAAAAGGAAGTCGCCCCCTTGGCCGTGTTCGGCGACGATATCCTGGTCGATCCGGTGCCGTTCCGGCCGTTTCTGCGCTCGCTGGTTCACGTCTTTCGCAATGCGATCAGCCACGGCATCGAATCGCCCGATATCCGGCTGGCCAATGGCAAGAACGAGACCGGCACCGTGTCGTGCGCCCTGTCTTGCGCCAACGGCGTTCTTCATCTGGCGGTCAGCGACGACGGAGCCGGTATCGACGAGGACCGGGTGCGCCTTAAATTGGCCGAATCCCTGGGCGGGGACGCGGCGAATGCCTTGCCGCGCGGCGAGGTTCTGGCCGCCATCTTCGGCGACCATCTATCGACCGCCGAGACGGTCGATGAATTCAGCGGGCGCGGCGTCGGGTTGGGTGCCGTTCGCGCGGCGCTAGCGGATTTGAACGGCGCCGTAACCGTGACCTCGGACCCTGGCCAGGGGACCCGCTTCGATTTCCGTATTCCGCTGCCGCCGGGGGGTGGGGCATGAGTTTCGAACCCGCGATCATTCCGCGTCTGATGCAATCGGTGCTAAAGCGCACCCGCTCGGTGCTGGGGACCGACATGGCGGTGGTGGTGACCGGCGCCCATGCCCAGGATTGCGGCCTAACGGCGCTCGACCTGCACGACACCACGGCGATCGCCGGGCTTAGCGGTCCGGTTCAGCTGCTGATCGCCTTCAGCTTCAGCGCCCAGCTTCTCGAAGTTCTATTCGAACGTTTCACCGCCGATATCCGGATCCCCGACGACGAGCGCGACCTGCATTTGCGGGAAACCGCCGCCGAGTTGGCCAATATCGTGTTGGGGCGCTGCACCGCCGATCTTCAGATTGTCGATCGCGCAATCGTTTTGACGCCCCCGGTGGTAATCGACGGAGCACGGCGCATCCTGCGGCCCAAGCACGCGGTGTTCGCCTCGATGCGCATCGACACCGAGCATGGGCACCTGGATGTCAGCTTCGTGGGACCGCCCGAACTGTTCGACAGCCAACTGAATATCCTTAAGGAGGGTGACCATGACTGACGTTCTCGTCGTCGATGATTCGCTGATCACCGTCAAAAAGCTGTTGGTCCTGCTAGAGGGAATGGGGCACACCGTGCGGACCGCCCACAGCGGCGAGCAAGCCCTAGCCGCCTGCCGCGCCCATCCGGCGCGCGTGGTGACGATGGACATCACCATGCCCGACCTTGACGGTATCGAGGCGACCAAACGCATTCTGGCCGAATTTCCCGGCACGGCGATCATCATGGTCACCTCGCACGGCCAGGAGAAAATGGTCATCGACGCGCTGGACGCGGGCGCCTCGGGCTATGTTTTAAAGCCGGTCAACCCGGAAAAGCTGGCCCAGATGATCGCCAAGGTTACCAGCCAATCCTAGGAACGAAAGGGGCCATCGATGTCATCCTTGTTCACCGGCGGAAGCCCGAGCGATCCCGGTTATTGGGAGGTCATTTTCGACGTCATTCCCTTTCCGGTCTATGTCGCCGATTTTGAAACGCTGGACATCATTTGCGCCAACCGCGCGATGCGCCAACGGACCGGCGCCGCCCCTGGGCAAAAATGCCATCAGGCGATCTATCGGCGCGATACCCCCTGTTCGTTTTGCCGGGTTCCCGATCTCGCCCAATCGGGGGGGCAAAACGAGAATTGCATCGTCTTCGAACATTTCAACGATGTCGATGACCGCTGGTACCATCTGCGCGAGGCGGCGATCACCTGGTTCGACGGGCGGCGCGCCAAATATTCGATCGCCGTCGATATCACCTCGATGAAGGTGGTGCAGAACCAGCTGGCCGAGGCGCACGCCGAACTGGCGCTGAAAGCCCGCGACCTGAACAACGCCGTGCTGAAGGCCGAGGAAGCCGCCAAGATCAAGGCCGAGTTCCTGGCGGTGATGAGCCACGAGATCCGCACGCCCGTGAACGGCATCCTGGGAATGATTCAGCTGGCGCTGGGGCTGGCGGCCGACCCGCAACAGCGCGCCTATCTGGAAACCGCGCTGGACACCAGCGAGGTGCTGCTGACCGTTCTGAACGATACCCTGGATCTGTCAAAGCTCGAGGCCGGGCGGTATGTGCTGGAGAAATCGGCCTTCGATCTGGTCCGCACGGTGCAAGGCGCGGTGCGGTTGCTGGAATCGCGCGCCGGGGAAAAGGGGCTTGGTCTGGAAATAACCATCGGGCCCAACGTGCCGCGCTGGCTGTCGGGCGACGCCACGCGGTTGCGTCAGATCCTGCTGAATTTGGTCGGCAACGCGGTGAAATTCACCGATCAGGGCCGGATCGCCGTGGTGGTCACACTCGAACCGGGAACCAGCTTGCGCCTGCGCTTCGAAGTCAGCGATACCGGCATCGGGATCGCCGCCGATCTGCAAAAATATCTGTTCCAACCCTATACCCAAGCCGATGCAACGATTTCCCGGCGTTTCGGCGGTACCGGTCTAGGCTTGGCGATCTGCCGGAAATTGGTCGAGATGCTGGACGGCGCAATCGGCATGGACAGCATCTCCGGCAAGGGCAGCCGCTTTTGGTTTACGCTGCCGTTCGAGGCCAGCTCGCCCGATCAGGCGGCGGCCCCCACCACGGCGTCCGCCCCCAGCCGGCCCTTGACCCTGCTGGTTGCCGATGATGTCGAAATCAGCCGCGCCGTGGTAGCCGCGATGCTGAAGCGTCACGGCCACACCGTGGTCGCGGTTGCCAACGGCCGCGACGCGCTGGAGGAATGCGGACGCCGCGACTTCGACCTTGCCTTCATGGATGTACATATGCCGGTGATGGACGGGTTGGCGGCCACCCGCGCCGTCCGGGCCTCGGCGGGCCGCAACGCCGATCTACCGGTGATCGCCCTAACCGGCGGTGGCGCCGGTACCGAATGGACCGCGTGCCGCGACGCCGGCATGAACGCCTTCCTCGGCAAACCTTACCGCGAAAAGGATCTACTGTCGGTTCTGAACGCCTGGGGCAACCGGCGAAGCGCTACGCGGACGGATTAAGCGCGATCAACGCCGCCTCGGTCCGATTGCGCACGCCTAGCGTTTTGAGAATCGCGGTGACATGCAATTTGACGGTGATTTCCGCGATGCCCAGCTCGCGGCCGATTTCCTTGTTGGTCAACCCACGGCGGACCATCGCCAGCACGTCACCCTGGCGCGGCGTCAGCCCCAGCCCCGGACACGGGGAATAATCGCCCCCGTCCTCGGCGAACAGCGCCCGGATTTGACGGATCAACGCGGCCACCGATTGGCCCTTGCCGATGAATCCCGCCGCGCCCGCTTGCCGCGCATCGGCGATGGTCGCCGCGTCTTGATGGGCCGAAACCACCACCAACGGCACATCCGGGGCCTGCTGGCGCAACAGCGTCAACCCGGCAACCCCGTTCATGCCGGGCATGTTCAAATCGATCAGCCCGATCTCGATCGCCGGGTCGGACACCAGCATCGCCATGGCACCGTTGAAATCGGCGGCCTCGACGACATCGGCAATTCCCTCGACCGAGTCGATTAACGCCAGTCGCAACCCTTCCCGGAACAGCGCATGGTCGTCGGCCAGCAACACTTTCATTGTGGTTTACCTGATGAAAACACCCCCGCACTTGATTTAACCGAGAATGGCGGCGCTGGCGAGTATGAAATCAGCGATTACGCCTATTGAATTACGCCGGAAACAGCGGATTTCCCGAACCGTCAACGCCTCGTCGCAAGCCAGCGCCTTGATGCTGGGGTCGTCTGCGGCCAGGGGAGGTTGACCGCAGGCCGCCGAATAGACCTCGATCTTGGGGTGGGGCTGCCGCTTGAACCCCTCGACCAGCAGCAAATCGACCCCACGAAACTGGCGCGACAGCAGGCTCAAGCTGGGTTCGCCGTCGGCCAGCGGGTTGACCAGCGCCCAGCGTTCCGGGCCTGCGAATACGGTTTGGGTGGCACCCCGCACGATCGGGGCGTCGGCGAAGGCCTGTCCGTGATGGGAATGCTTCAGCGTCGCCACCCTCACGCCGCGCGCCGTCAGAACCGGGATCAGTTTAAGGATCAGCGTGGTTTTTCCGCAGCCGCTCCATCCGGCGATGCCGAAGAGTTTCATCCCATGGCTCCCCACCAAAAGAAAGGCCGCGCCCTTAACCCAGGGCGCGGCCAATTTTACCGTCGAAACAGTGGCGGTTTCTACTTCGCCGCCGCAACCACCACGTCGGCCGGAATCAGGCCTTGGTGCAGACCGGCATCCTTGTGCGCGTCCATCCCGAAGGCCAGGGCCAACAGCTGGGAATAGAACACCACCGGGAAGTTGAAGTCGGTGCCGTACCGCTTGTTGATTTCCGGCTGGTACATTTCCATGTTGGTCAGGCACAGCGGGCAGGGTGTCGCCACCACTTGGGCGCCCGAGGCTTTGACCTCGTCGAGGATGTCCTTGATCAATTCCAACGTCTTGTCCGGGCTCATCACCGCGACCGAGCCGCCGCAGCACTTGGTCTTGGCCTTGAACGGAACGGCGGTGGCACCGCTGGCGTTGATGAAGTCGTCCAGGAAGCTGGGCTCGTCATAGGTTTCCCACTGACCGCCGGCTTCGGTGTTGGCGAAGGGCCGGACCGTCTGGCAACCGACCCAACCGGCCACCTTCAGACCCGTCAAGGGCTTGGTCACCTTCGATTTCAGCGCCTCGACGCCGACATCCTTGACCAGCACTTCACAGACATGCCGCACCTTCAGCGAGCCGTCATACGACTTGCCGACCGCGCCCAGCGCCTCGTTGATTTCCGCCTTCATCTCGGGATTATTGCGGATTTCCTCGTTGGTGTGGTGGGTGTTGAGGTAGCAGGCCGCGCACGGGCTGACCACGTCTTCCGGCCCGGCCGCGGCGGCCGCCGCCAGATTACGGGCCGACAAGGCCGCCACCGGCAGATGGCCCTGGCAGATATGCCCGACCGAGGCACCGCAGCAGTTCCAATCCTCGATCTCGCGGAAGGAAATGCCGAATTTCCCCATCACCGCCTTCAGGCTGGTGTCGAGGTGGATACCGGAACCCTGGCTGCTGCAACCCGGGTAGTAGTTCATCGTCTTCGTCATGACGGCGGTCCCCTACTTCGCGTGCCGCGCTTCGATCTCGGCCGCCTTGGCCAGGATCGTTTTCAGCTCGCCCTTGTTCTTGCACATATACGGCGCGCCGATATGCATCCGCTTGGTTTTGACCAGACCCAACGCCACCGGCAGGTTGGCCATCGCCATCTTGAAGCCCTTGCTCAGGCCATAGCTGAAATAGAACAGCGCGGTGACGATGCGTTCGTCGGTGCGGCCCAATTTCGAGGCCGACCACCAGAAGGCGCGGGCGAAACGGGCGTTGTCGGACTTGGTCGCCGCCGGAATGCCCGCGCGAACCGCCGCCGTGCCCAGCGAGTGCAGCACGTACTTGACCGGCACCTGACGCGGACAGCGGACAACGCAGTTGTAGCAAGACACGCAATTCCACAGCGTGTTCGACTCCAACACCTTGTCCTTCAGACCGGCGCGCACCATCATGAACAGCTTGCGCGGGCCGTAATCCATCTGCGCCCCCAGCGGGCACGAGCCGGAGCAGGTGCCGCACTGCATGCACAGCGCCATCTTGTCGCCGCCATCGACGTTTTCGTAAACCCAGCGGGCGAAGTTCAGATCGTAGGTGCTCATGGCTCAGAACCCCTTGAACGGATTGAAACCGATGGCGGTGATCTGATCGACGAAGGTGTTGATCACACCCGCGATCCGCTCGCCGTCGGCGATCGACACCTCGACCTGGGCCACCCGTTCGGGCTCCAGCATCATGCTCTTCAAGGTTTCGCCGATCTTCGACAGCCGTTCCGCCGCCATCGCCGAGCCCTTGACGAAGTGACACTGGTAATCGTCGCCCGGCTTGCAGCCCATCAGCATGACGCCGTCATAACCGACCGACAGCGCGTCCGAGATGCAGAGCAGACTGACCGAACCCAGGCAGCGCACCGACAAGATACGGACATGCGCCGACCAGCCGTGACGCTTGATCGCCGCCATGTCGAGCGCCGGGATGGCGTCGTTCTCGCAGGCGATGATCAGGATGCGCGGCTTGCCCGAGAACTCGTCCGGGATCTTCACCGCCTTGATCTGGGTTGTCAGCATCTCGACCGAGTAGTTGTCGAACGAGATGGTGCGGACCGGGCAGGCGCCCATGCAGGTGCCGCAACGGCGGCAGCGCGTGGCGTTGAACTGCGGATATTCCTTCTCGTCCTCGTCGATGGCGCCGAACGGGCATTCCACCGTGCAACGGCGGCACTTGGTGCACTGGTTCAAGTTCACCTTCGGGAAGGACAGATCGCCCACCCGGGGATGCAGCGCCGCGCCGGCCGAGGCCGAACGCACCGCCTGGATCGCCTTCATCACCGCGCCCTGCGAATCCTCGACCGCCTCGGCCCAATCCATCGGGCGGCGAACCGGCCCGCAGGTATAGATGCCGGTACGGCGGGTTTCGTAGGGGAAGCAGATGTAGTGCGAGTCGGCGAACCCATCGTGCAGGACCGGCAGATGCGGACCCTGGCGATATTGCAGGTTCAACAGCGAGCCGCCGGGCGGCTGCGCCTGGACGCGCTTTTCGACCGTGGCCGGAGCCTCGCCGCAATACCCGGCCACCTTGATCGGGGCTTCCGGGTCGATATCGGCATTCAGCTGTTCCTGGCCGTATTCCTGGGCCGCCGCGTCCGGATTGGTCGAATTGGGGACCATGCCGGTGGCCAGGACCACCATGTCCAGGCCCTTCAGCGGCACGTTCTCGCCGATCAGCTCGTCGGCGACATGCACCGTCAGATCGCCGTCAACCGCCTTGACCGCGCCCTTGATGAAGATGACGCCGGCCTTCTGGGCCGTGCGGTACAGCTCTTCCGCCACGCCCGGGGTGCGCATTTCCGAATAGACGACATAGCAATTCGCCGTCGGATCGGCATGGATCACTTCGAGCGCCTGCTTGAGCGAGGTGGCGCAGCACACGCTGGAGCAATAATTCAGATGGTTGGGGTCGCGCGACCCGGCGCACTGAATGAAGGCGACCGACTTGACGGCGGCGCCATTGCTTTTGCGCGACGGCTTGCCCGCCTTCAGCATTTCCTCGAACTGGGTATTGGTGACCACGTCGGGCGACGCGCCATAACCCAGATGACCCAGCTTCGAGGGATCGTAGGGACGATAGCCGGTGGCGATGATGATCGCGCCGACATCCTCGACCGCGCCACACGACAGGGTGACCGCGAACTTGCCGGGCATCCCCGCCGTCTTGGTGACCGTGGTGTTGGTCTTGACGGTGATCTTGGAATTGCCCTCGACCGCCTTGATCAGATCGGCCAGATCGTTCTCGGCCGGAGCGTCATAGGGCGGCTTGTGCGGCAGGCGCTTCGAGCCCAGACGGGCATGCCCGCCCAGTTCCGAGGAACGCTCGACCAACAGCACGTCGTGACCCAGCGCGGCGGCTTCCTTGGCCGCCGACAGGCCGGTGACGCCCGCGCCCAGCACGCAGATGCGCTGGGAGTAGTTGCCCTCGACCCACGGTTCGGCCTGCTTGACCTTCGGCGCATGCGACAAGGCCATGCGGATGTGATCCTCGGCCAGCATTTGGGTGTCTTCGTCACCCGCCGGATGGGACCAAATCACCTTTTCGCGCAAGTCGGCGCGGATGGTCATCGCGGTGTTGAAGGCGAAGCGATCCGCCATCACGCGCGACGAACAGGCCCCCACCACCACTTGATTGACGCCGCCTTCGACGTCGGCCCGGATCAGGCCGACCCCTTCGTCGCCGCACAACAGCGCATGGCACTTGGGTTCCAGCTTGAATTCGCTTTTGGCAACCGCTTCGAGGGCCGCCATGTTGACCGCCTCGCCGATGCCGCAACCGCTGCACAGGTAGACGCCGGTCTTCCTCTCGCTCATCGTCGTTCTCTCCCTCGCGCCTTAAACCGACGCCACGCGGATGGCCTTGAGCGCCGCCGCCGTCGCGGACTGCACCGACATCGACACGTCCAGCGGCCCAGAGGCCACCCCCGCCGAAATCGCCTCACCTTCCGGGAAGATGAAGCCGTAGGCGTCGAGGTCCTTGTCCATCGCCGGCATGTCGCCCTCGATCACCGAGGGCTGCATTCCGGTGGCCAGAACCACCAGATCGTAGTTTTTCGCGTAAACCTCGCGGGTCAGCGTGTTTTCGCCGCACACCACGGCGCCGCCGCCAGCCCCCGAGGGTTCGATCCGCGCGGGTTTGGACTTCACAAAGCCCACCTGCGGATCGCGCTTCAGGCGCTGAACGAAGCTTTCCAGCTTATCGTGGGCGCGCAGGTCGATGTAATAGATATCGACTTGGGCATCCGCCATCTGCTCGCGCACATAGGCCGCGTGCTTGAGCGACGCCAAGCAGCACACCCGCGAACAATAGGGCAGATGGTTCAGGTCGCGCGACCCGGCACACTGGATCAAGGCCACCGTCTTGGGCGCGGCGTGATCCGAGGGACGCACGATCTTGCCGCCGGTCGGGCCGTCGGGCGAGGCCAGACGTTCCATTTCGACATTGGTGATGACGTCGGGCAGATCGTCGTAGCGGTACATGGTCAGGTTGCTGGCCGGATAGGGCCGCCAACCGGTCGCCCACACCACCGCGCCGACCTCGAGCTCGAAGCTCGACTCTTTTTCATCCAGATCGACCGCGCCGATCTTGCAGGCCGCCTGGATCGCCGCCCCTTCCGGGGTGCCGACCACCGAGCCGTCGATGACATAGCGCATCGGGAAGGCCATGGTGTGCGGCAGGTGCGCCGACTTGACCTTGTCCATGCCGTAATTGTGGTGGTTCGCCACCTCGCTGGTCGCCGCCGCCGCGCAATCGCCGCAGGCGGTGCAAGACGGTTTGACATAGCGGGGCTGGGTCTTGACGGTCACCGTGTAGCCGCCCGGGCCACCCTTGACCGCCGCCACCGACGACATCGTGAAGACCTTGATGCGGCTCGATTTCTTGATCCGCTGATAGTTGATTTCCAGCCCGCAGGTCGGATGACAGAGCTTCGGGAAATACCGGTTCATCCGGGCGACGCGACCACCCAAGGTCGGCGTCTTCTCGATCAATACCACGTCGTGGCCGGCCTCGGCCGCCTCGACGGCGGCGGTGATGCCGCTGATACCGCCGCCCACCACCAGAATGGTGCGGCTGCGGGAGGTCTTGTCTGTCATGCTCCCTCTCCTGGCTACTCTAAAAAACCCCAGAAGGCCCCCCGGATCACCGGAGGGCCTCCCAGCGGCTTACTTGCTGAGACTGGCGTAGAATTCCTGAAGGATCGTGACCACTTCCGGACGGCTGAATTCCGGCGGAATGGGCTCGCCCTTCGACAGCATTTCGCGCTGCTTGGTGCCCGAAATGTTGACCTGATGTTCCTTGCCGTGCGGGCAAGTCTTGGCGGTCGCCATGCCGTAGCACTTCTTGCAATAGAACGTGATGTCGATCTTCAGGGCCTGGGTTTCAAGGGCGCCCGGCCACAGCGTATCAAAAATATGCTGCGCGTCGAACGGACCGTAGTAATCGCCCACGCCCGCGTGATCGCGGCCGACGATCAGATGCGAGCAGCCGAAGTTCTGACGGATCAGCGCATGGATCAGCGCCTCGCGCGGACCGGCATAGCGCATTTCGATCGGATAGCCCGCCTGGATGACGGTGCCCGGCACGAAGTAATTGTCGATCATCGCGCCGATCGCCTTGGTGCGAACCTCGGCCGGAATGTCGCCGGCCTTCAGCTTGCCCAGAACCTGGTGGATGAACACGCCGTCGCAAACCTCGACGGCGATCTTGGCCAGATGCT
>CAIULK010000232.1 GCA_903899885.1 uncultured Rhodospirillaceae bacterium | reverse complement strand
GTCCCTCGTCGGGCGGGCGCGTCCGCGCCCTTGGCCGCCGCCGCAATGGCGGCTGGATACCGGCCAACAAGTCAAATCAAAGGTTGGCCGGTATCAGACGGCGTTCAGCAAACTCAGCGCGGCGGCGCGCGCCTGTTCGGTAACGGCTTCGCCCGCCAGCATGCGGGCGATCTCCTCTTGCCGTTCGGTTTGGTCCAGGCGGATCACCGTGGTGGCGACCGTGCCCTCGCCACTGTTTTGCTTGGCCACCCGGTAATGATGGGCGCCCTTGGCGGCCACCTGCGGCGAATGGGTCACCACCAGGGTTTGCAAATTTTGACCCAGCCGGGCTAGGCGGTCGCCGACCGCCGCCGCGACGGCGCCGCCGATGCCGGAATCGACCTCGTCGAAAACCAAACTGGGAATCGGCGAGCAGGCCGCCAAAATCACTTTCAAGGCCAGCATGAAGCGCGCCAGTTCACCGCCCGAGGCCACCTTGCCCAAGGCGGCGGGTGGAACGCCGGGGTTGGTGGCGACCAGGAATTCCACTTGGTCCAATCCCTCGGGGCCCCAGCCGGAGGGGCTGTCGCACGGGGTGACCGCGGTTTGGAACCGCGCGCGGTCTAGCTTCAGGGGCGGCAGTTCGGCCGCCACCTGGGTGTCCAGATTCCCCGCCGCCTTGATCCGCGCCTTCGAAAGGCGGCGCGCGGCTTCCAGATAGGCGGCGCGGGCGGCCTCCTCGTCGCGGGCCAATTGGACCAGATCGTTGCCGCCGCCGTCGAGCGCGGCCAAGCGGCGTTCCAGGTCGGCCTTCAGTGCGACCAACCCATCGACGTCGGTGGCATGCCGCCGGGCGGCGGCGCGCAACGCGAATAACCGTTCCTCGACCTGCTCCAGGGCCGCCGGATCAAGGTCGATCTCGGCCCCGGCGCGTTCCAAATGAGTCAGCGCCTCGGCGGTTTCGGCTCCGGCCCGCTCCAAGGCGGCGATCGCCGCGTCGAAACGCCCGCCCGCGCGGTCGGCCACCCGCTCCAAGGATCGCCCGGCGGTGCGCAAGGCGGCCTCGATCTCGGCCGGGCGGGTTAGGGCGGCGACCGCTTGATTCATCGCCTCGACCAGTTTCTCGCCGTGCATCATCGCTTGGCGGCGTTCGGCCAATTGGGCTTCCTCGCCCATTTTGGGGGCCAGTCCGCTCAACAGATCGAGGGCGGCGCGCAACTCGGTTTCCTCGGCGGCCGCTTGGGCGCGTTCGGCTTCGCGGGCGGCGCGGATCTTGGCCGCCGTCTGCCACGCCCGCCACGCCGCCGATACGGTGGCGCGTTGCTCACCCAGGCCGCCGAAGGCGTCGAGCACCCCTTGATGGGTGGCGGAATCCAGCAGCCCGTGGCTTTCGAATTGGCCGTGGATTTCGACCAAACTGTCGCCGACGCGGCGCAGCAGGCCGACCGACACCGGCTGGTCGTTGATGAAGGCGCGCGAGCGGCCGTCGAAACCGAGCGTGCGGCGCACCACCAGATCGCCGGTTCCGGCATCGATCCCCTGATCGGCCAATAGGGTGCGGCAAGGATGCCCAGGGGGTGGATCGAAGGCGGCGGTGACCGAGGCTTGCGGCCGCCCATGGCGGACCAAACCGGCTTCGGCCCGCGCCCCCAGCGCCAAGCCCAGCGAATCCAGCAAGATCGATTTGCCCGCGCCGGTTTCGCCGGTAAAGACCGACAGCCCTTCGTCGAAGGACAGATCCAGCCGTTCGATCAGGACGACGTCGCGGATCGACAGCGAGACCAGCATCAGGTCACCACGGCCATGAGAACCAGCCCTCGTCCTTGCCCTTCGCTTTCTTTTCCATGGGCGGCGGCGGTTCATCCGCCTTGGGCTTGCCGCCCAAACCGGGGACCCATGTGTACCAAGCGGCGTCTTCCTGCTTGGTCGAGATCGAACGGCCATTATTGATCAGGGTATAGGCATCCTCGTACCACGGGCTGCCCGGGAAATTGTGGCCCAACACCGCCGCGACCCGTTTGGCCTCCTCGGTCAGGCCCAACGCCATATAGGCCTCGACCATCCGGTGCAGCGCCTCGGGCACGTGCGTGGTGGTTTGGTATTGATCGACCACCACCTTGAAGCGGTTGATCGCCGACAGATATTCGCCCTTGCGCAGATAATAGCGGCCGATTTCCATTTCCTTGCCCGCCAAGTGGTCGCGGGCCAAATCCACCTTCAGGCGTGCGTCGCGGGCGAACGAGGTGGCGGGAAAGCGATCGACCACCTCTTGCAACGCCTTCAAGGCGTTTTCGGTCATCTTCTGGTCACGGGCGACGTCGGCGATCTGCTCGTAGTAGCACAAGGCTTTCAGGTAGTAGGCATAGGGCGCGTCGTGATTGCCGGGATGGACCTGGATGAAGCGGTCGAGCGCGGCCAGCGCGTCGTCGTATTTGTTGCGGGCGTACAGCGCATAGGCGCCCATCAGCTCGGCCTTGGTCGCCCAGGCGGAATAGGGATGCTGACGTTCGACCTCCTCGAAGGCCTTGGCGGCCTTGTAGTATTCGTCCTGGTCGATGTCGTCCATCGCCTCGTTGTACAATTCCTCGACCGGGCGTTCGACATAGTCGTCCTTCTTGGACGAACAGGCGCCGAGACCCAACAGGGCGGCGGAACAGCAGACAAGAACAAGACGTTTCATGGGTCACCGGATGATCGGACGTGCGCCGGACTATAGCACGCCCGCCGGGGGGTGGAAGAGTGCGCGCGTTCGGTTATGATCGCGCTTATGCCCATTCGCCTGTTGCCCCCCAACCTGATTAACCAGATCGCCGCCGGCGAGGTGGTCGAACGTCCGGCCTCGGTGGTCAAGGAACTGGTCGAGAACGCGCTCGACGCGGGCGCCAAGCGGATCGAGGTGACCTTGGCCGAAGGTGGCCAAACCTTGATCGCGGTGGCCGACGACGGAACCGGCATGACGCCGGACGACTTGGAGCTGGCGGTCCAACGCCACGCCACCTCGAAGCTGGACGAGGATGATCTGGTCCATATCCGCCATCTGGGGTTCCGGGGCGAGGCGCTGCCCTCGATCGGCTCGGTGGCGCGGCTGTCGCTGACCTCGAAAGCGCGGGGCGCCGATCAGGCGTGGTGTCTGACGGTCGAGGGCGGGGTTAAATCGGGTCCGATTCCGGCCGCGTTGTCGGCGGGCACCCGGATCGAGGTGCGCGATCTGTTCTTCGCCACCCCGGCGCGGCTGAAGTTCCTGAAATCGGCCCGCGCCGAAACCGCCGCCGCCGTCGATACCCTGGAACGCTTGGCGATGGCCAACCCGCGGGTGGCCTTTACCGTGCAAGATGGCACGCGCCGGGTTTTCGCGCTGGGACCGGCCGAGCGGCTGGCGCGGCTTGCCGCCGTTCTGGGCCGTGATTTCGAGCACAACGCCTGCGCCGTCGAGGTCGAACGCGATGGGGTGCGGGTTTCGGGCTGGGTGGGCTTGCCGACCTTCAACCGGGGTACCGGCGGGGCGCAGTATCTGTTCGTCAATTCCCGGCCTGTGCGCGACCGCTTGATTTTGGGCGCGGTGCGCGCCGCCTATCAGGGGGCCTTGCCGCACGACCGCCATCCGGTGGTGGCGTTGTTCCTCGACGTGCCGCCCGATCAGGTCGATGTCAATGTTCATCCCGCCAAGGCCGAGGTGCGGTTCCGCGATGCTGGCGCGGTGCGGGGCTTGGTGGTCGGTGCGATCCGCCACGCGCTGGCCGGGGCCGGTCACCGGACAGCGGCTTCCGACGCCGCCCCGTCGCCCCGGCGCTTCGCGCCGCCCTGGCCCGCCGCGCCGTCCGGCCTGTCCGAGGCATTGCCGGGGTGGGACTGGGCGCCCGCCGCCCCCGCTCCGGCCCCGGTGGCGGACGAGGCGGCTTTTCCGCTGGGCGCGGCGCGGGCGCAGATCTTCGATACCTATATCTTGGCCGAGAATGCCGAGGGGCTGGTGATCATCGACCAGCACGCCGCCCATGAACGTCTGGTGCTGGAACGCTTCAAGGCGCAGATCGCCGATGGCGTCTTGGCCTCGCAAGCCCTGCTGCTGCCCGAGGTGGTTGAGACCGGTGCCGCCGCCGCCGCGCTGCTAGGCGAACGGGCCGGGGAGCTGAGCCGGTTGGGCCTGACGCTGGAACCGTTCGGGCCGGGCGCGGTGGTGGTGCGCGCGGTTCCGGCGGCCTTGGGGCAAGGCGACGTGCGGGGGCTGGTCAACGACCTTGCGCTGGAGCTGGCCGAATGGGACGCGGCCTTCAGTTTGGACGACCGCCTGGAACAGGTTTTGGCGACAATGGCCTGTCACGGATCGGTCCGCGCCGGGCGTCGCCTCGCCCCCGCCGAGATGAACGCGCTGTTGCGCCAGATGGAGCAAACCCCGCTGGCCGGTCAGTGCAATCATGGACGCCCCACCTGGGTGGGGCTGTCGCGCGCCGAGATTGAGCGGCTGTTCAAACGGCGCTGAAAAACCCTAATTCCCGTACTTGCTTTCCCAAACCGAAACGCTATTCTGCGCGCAACATATTGTTGTTCGTGAATATGATTCAAGGAAGGGGTGGTAGGTATGGGACGGATGGCGGTCGCGTGCCTTGCGCTCGGTCTGGTCACGGCGGCCAAATCGGCCCAGGCGATGGTGGTGTCGCCGGAGGCGGGGGCCGATTTGGCGGCCCGCTGGTGCGCCGACTGCCACGTGGTGACCCCGTCGGGCGCCGGAACCGACCAAGCCCCCAGTTTCGCCGCCATTGCCCGCCAGCGCACGCCCGGCGAAATCCGTGCCTCGCTGCAAAAACCCCACGCCCGCCCGATGCGCGGCTTCACCCTGTCGGCCCCCGAAATTGAAGACGTGGCGGCTTATATCGTCAGCTTGGACGAGCGGGCGGAACGGTAGACGAGGCTTTTGATCGCCGCCATTCCCTGGCATAGTCGGGCGATGCGGGTGTTTACCATTTCACATTGGCGTTGGCCGTCCCGGCGTTGGGGTGCCGCCGTCGCAACGGCGCTTGTCGCCAGCGCGGCGTTGATGGTGATCGACCGGGCCGAGCGCTCGCAGCAAGATCAGTCGGCGCGCCTGCATGTTCTAGACACCCTGTCCACCCTGCGCGCCCGGCTGGAGGCGGAACTCAACGGCTCGTTGCTGCTGTCGCGCGGGCTGGCGGCATCGATCGGCGCTCGGGGCGAGATCGGCAGCGCCGAGTTTCACGCCGTCGCCAGCGCGCTGATGGCGCAAAATCCCCATATCCGCAATGTCACCTTGGCGCGGGGCACGGTGATCACCGACGTGCATCCCACGCAGGGCAATACCGCCGCGCTGGGGGTCGACTACCGCACGCTGCCCTCGCAGTGGCCGGCGGTCGAGCGGATGTTGCATACCGGTCAGCCGGTCCTTGCCGGTCCGGTGACGCTGTTGCAGGGCGGTACCGCGATCATCGGGCGCACGCCGGTCGTGGTGCCCGACCCGAACGGACCGCAGGGGGCGTTCCGTCCGTGGGGCGTGATCGCCATGCCGGTGATGCTGAATCAGGTACTGGAGGCCGCCGGTCTGACCGCGCCCACCCTACCGGTCGATGTGGCGGTGCGGGGCCGCGATGGTCTGGGCATGCAAGGCGAGGTGTTTTACGGCGATCCCAGTTTGTTCGAGCGCGATTCGGTGCTGGCGACGGTGACCTTGCCGGGAGGAGCTTGGGTGATGGCCGCCCAACCCAAGGGCGGGTGGACGGAAGCGCGGCCCGAACGAATTCTGGTTCTGCGGGTTTTGGGCGGAACCGTGGTGGTGCTGCTGACCAGCTTGGTCTTCTTCCTGGTCAAGCGGATGGAGGAACAACGCGAGGCCGATCGCCGGGTCCAGGCGGGCGAGGCGCGCTTGGCGTCGCTGCTGGGGCTGGCGCCGTTTCCGGTGCTGGTGGTGCGTGAATCGGACGGCGCGATTCTTTACGTCAACGGCCGTGCGCAGGCGCAACTGGGCCGCTCAAGCGTGGCCGAGGCCGGCAATGCCTTTGCCGGGGCGGTGCGGCGGCGCGATCTGGCGCGGATGCGCCGGTTGCTGAACACCGGCGGCCGGGTCGATGATTTCGAGGCGTGCCTGGCCACTCCGGGCGGGCGGCCGTTCTGGGCGCTGGTCTCGCTGATTCCGATCGACTTCGGAGCGCCCTCGGTGCTTGTCGCCTTCAACGACATTACCGCCCGCAAGGCGGCCGAGCAGCGGCTGGAACAGCAACTGGTGTTGCACCAGACGCTGATCGACACCGTGCCCAACGGGATTTTCTACAAGGACACCTTCGGCCGTCATCTGGGCTGCAACCGCGCCTACGAAGCGTTCCTGGGCCGTTCGCGCGATGCCATCATCGGGCGGACCATCGCCGAACTGGGCGTTCCGCCGCAAGAAGCCCGCGCGATGGAAGCCACCGACGCCGATCTGATCGCCGGGCGCGTGCCGACCGAGGTGTACGAAAGCTCGCTGCCGCGCCCCAATGGCGAAATGGCCCGGGTGATCATTCACAAGGCGGCGTTCCGCGACATCGATGGAGAGGTCGCCGGAATCGTCGGGGCGGCCACCGATATTTCCGGGCGCTTGGAAATCGAGCGCGAATTGCGCCTTGCCAAGGAAGCGGCCGAGTCGGCCAGCCGTGCGAAATCGGAATTCGTCGCGGTCATCAGCCACGAAATCCGCACGCCGATGAACGGCATTCTGGGGATGGCGCATCTGTTGTCGCAATCGCCGCTAAACCCCGCCCAGACCGAATGGGTGTCGGCGGTGCAGTCGTCTGGCGATGCGTTGCTGACCATCTTGAACGACATCTTGGAATTCTCGCGCCTGGAAGCCGGGCGGACCTCGGTCGAGGCCCAACCCTTCGAATCACGGCGCGCGATCGAGGATATCGTCACGCTGATCACCCCCCGGGCGCGGGAAAAGGGAATCGGATTGCATCTGACCATCGCCGACGACGTGCCCGCCATATTGATCGGCGACGCCGGGCGGTTCCGGCAGATTCTGCTCAACCTGTTGGGCAACGCGGTGAAGTTCACGGAAAAAGGGCAGGTCAAGGTCGAGGCGCGCTTGATCGGCAAGGCCGAGGACGGCCGCCGGGTGATGCGCTTCGATCTTCAAGACACCGGCATCGGCATTCCGGCGGTGGCCTTGCCCAAGTTGTTTCAGTCCTTCACCCAGGCCAATTCCTCGGTGAACCGCCGCTTCGGCGGCACCGGGCTGGGACTGGCGATCACCAAGCGTCTGGTCGATCTGATGGGCGGCGCGATCGGCGTGGAAAGCACCGAGGGCAAGGGCAGCCATTTCTGGTTCACGCTGCCGTTTCGCGAAGGCGTGCCGAAACCGGCGGCGGCTCCCGCCGTGCCCGTGCCGGGAAGTGCCCGCTCGCTCGATCTGCTTTTGGCCGAGGACAACGCGGTCAACCGCAAGGTGGCGATCACGATTCTGGAGCGTGGCGGCCATCGGGTCACGGCGGTCGAAGATGGTTTGGCGGCGGTCGAGGCGGTTTCCGCCCACACCTACGATCTCGTTTTGATGGATATCCACATGCCGCGCATGGACGGGCTTGAGGCGACCCGCCGAATCCGCGCCCTTACCGGCGGTGCCCATCTGCCGATAATCGCGATGACCGCCAACGTTCTGGCCGGTGACGAGGAAAAGTGCCTTGAGGCCGGCATGAACGATTATATCGGCAAGCCCTTCAACCCCGCCGATCTGATGGCGCTGCTGGCCAAGTGGGCGGATTAAACCCGAAAGAACGCCATCAACCGGTTCAGTTCCCGCGCTTGCTGCTCCAGCGATCCGGCCGCCGCCGCCGATTCCTCGACCAAGGCTGCGTTCTGCTGGGTCATTTCGTCCATCTGGGTGATCGCGGCATTGACCTGATCGATGCCCGAGGCCTGCTCCTGGCTGGCCGCCGCGATTTCCGCGACGATATCGGCCACCCGTTTGACCGACCCCAGGATATCGTCCAGCGTCTTGCCCGCACCCTTGACCAATTCGGCGCCGGTCTTGACCTGACCGGTGCTTTCGCTGATCAAGGTCTTGATCTCGCGCGAGGCCTGGGCCGAACGCTGCGCCAGATTGCGCACCTCTTGCGCCACCACCGCGAAGCCCTTGCCCGCGTCGCCCGCCCGGGCC
>CAIULK010000231.1 GCA_903899885.1 uncultured Rhodospirillaceae bacterium | reverse complement strand
ATCGCTTCGGCATAGGGAATGCGCACGAACGGTGCCTTGGTGACCGTCTTGCCGTCGGCGAATTCCTCGAACACGCCCTGCAACACCGGCTCAACCGCGGCAAAGACATCGTCCTGGGTGACAAAACTCATTTCCAGATCGAGCTGGTAGAACTCGCCCGGCGAGCGGTCGGCGCGGCCATCTTCGTCGCGGAAACAGGGCGCGATCTGGAAGTAGCGGTCAAAGCCCGCCACCATGATCAGCTGCTTGAACTGCTGCGGCGCTTGCGGCAACGCATAGAACTTGCCCGGATGAATGCGCGACGGCACCAGATAATCGCGCGCCCCCTCCGGCGACGAGGCGGTCAGGATCGGCGTCTGATATTCGGTGAAGCCCTGCTCGATCATCTTGCCGCGCAAATAGGCGATGACGTCCGAACGCAGCTTGATGTTGGCATGGATCTTCTCGCGCCGCAAATCCAGGAAGCGGTAGGTCAACCGCATGTCTTCCGGATATTCCTGATCGCCCGCCACCTGGATCGGCAGCACGTCGGCCATCGACTGAACCTCGACCTCGCGGGCGCGCACTTCGATATGGCCGGTGGGCAGGCGGGGGTTGACGGTCTCGGCGTCGCGCAGCACGACTTGGCCGGTGACCGTGATCACGCTTTCGGGCCGCGCCTTTTCCAAGGCCGGGAACACCGGGCTGGAGATATCGACCACGCACTGGGTCAGGCCGTAATGGTCGCGCAGATCGACGAACAGCAGGTTGCCGTGGTCGCGTTTGCGGTGAACCCAACCCGACAGACGAACCGTTTCGCCGGCGTTTCCGGCCTCTAGCTGGCCGCAGGTGTGGGTCCGGTAGGCATGCATGATGGGATGTCCCGCGCGATTTCGAATGACCGCCGGAAGAAGGCACACGATGTGCTTTTCGTCAAGTATCCGGCGCTTGCGCCCGGACCGGACGGGGGTGTATTCCTGTGTCCCATGCCGATGATCTCAGATACTCCCTCCCTGGCCGCCTTTTGTGAGCGGCTCTCCCATGCCGAATTCGTGACCGTCGATACCGAATTCATGCGCGAGAGGACCTATTGGCCGCAATTGTGCCTGGTCCAGCTTGGCGGCCCCGACGAGGCGCGTGCCGTCGATCCCTTGGCGCCGGGCATCGATCTGGCCCCGCTGTTCGATCTCCTGGCCAATCCCAAGGTCTTGAAGGTGTTCCACGCGGCGCGCCAGGACGTGGAAATCTTCCTGAAAGCGACCGGGGCGGTTCCCACGCCCTTGTTCGACACCCAGGTGGCGGCAATGGTCTGCGGCTTCGGCGACTCGGTCGGATATGAAACGCTGGTCAGTCAGCTGGCGCGGGCCCGTATCGACAAGTCGATGCGCTTCACCGATTGGTCGTTGCGCCCCTTGTCAGAACGCCAAGTGCAATATGCCCTGGCCGACGTCACCCATCTGCGGGTCGCCTACGAAAAATTGGCCAGCATGCTCAGCACCAACGGGCGGGCCGAATGGCTGGCGCAGGAAACGCTGGAACTGGCCGATCCCGCCACCTACCGCACCGATCCCGAGGATGCGTGGCGGCGCTTGAAGCCGCGTTCCACCAGCCCGAAATTCCTGATTTTGTTAAAGGAACTGGCCGCGTGGCGCGAGCGCGAGGCGCAAGACCGCGATCTGCCGCGTCAACGGGTGATCCGTGACGAATCACTCACCGAAATCGCCGCCCATGCGCCGGTTTCGATCGAGGAACTGGGCCGCACCCGCGGATTGGGCAAGGGTTTGGTCGAAGGCAAGATGGGCCAAGCGATCCTGGAGGTGGTGGCGCGCGCCCGTGCCATCCCCGACGGCGATGCTCCGGTGCCGCCCGATCGCCCGGATTTGCCGCGCGGGCTTGGCCCGGTGGTCGATCTGCTCAAGGTTCTTTTGAAGATGAAGTGCGACGAGCACGGCGTCGCCCAGAAACTGGTCGCCAATTCCGCCGATGTCGAGGCGATCGCCGCCGACGACGATGCCCAGGTTCCGGCCCTGGTCGGTTGGCGCCGCGAATTGTTCGGCGAGGATGCGTTGAAGCTGAAGCACGGGCGTTTGGGGCTGGGCTTTTGCACCGACGGCCGCCGTTTGCGGCTGGTGCCGCTGGAACCGGCCGAGGAGGGGTGACCTCGGCGCCGTCCGATATCGCCCGTTTGGCGCACGCGGCGGCGGCGGCGGCGGCGGGTCCGGCGGCGGCGGCTTTGGCCGCCATTCATGTCGCCGATACCGCGCTGGCGGCGGCCAGCGCCGACCCCGGTGTTGGGCCGAAGCTAAAGGCGCTGGCCTGCCATCGCGGCTGTGCGTGGTGCTGTCATCAGGTGGTCGGCGTCACCCCCGCCGAGGCGGCGCTGCTGGCGCAAGCCTTTGCCGAATTGCCCCGGGGCGATCAAGACCGGATTCGAAATCGTACCCAAGATGTCGCGCGCCGCGGCCAGGGTTTGGATCAACGCGGCTGGTGGGCGGCGAAATTGCCGTGCCCGCTGCTGGGCGACGATGGCGGCTGCGTGCTGCATCCGGTGCGCCCGTTGCCCTGCCGGGCTTACACCTCGGCCGATGACGGCTTGTGCCGCCGGTCGCTGGAGGGGGAAGCGGTGCGCATTCCCGTGCTGGCGGCGCAATGGACGATTTACGGCCAAGCCCAGGCCGGGCTGTCGGCGGCGCTGGCGGCGGCCGGGGTCGATCCCGGTCCGGTCTCGCTGGTCGATGCCCTGGCGTGGGTGTTGGGATGAGCGCGGCGCCCTTGCCGCTCGATATCTTGCGCACGGTCTTTGGATTTCCGTCCTTTCGCGGTCAGCAGGCCGAGATCATCGAGCATGTGGTGGGCGGCGGCGACGCGCTGGTCTTGATGCCGACCGGCGGCGGCAAGTCCTTGTGCTATCAAATTCCGGCCTTGTGCCGCCCCGGCATGGGGGTGGTGGTGTCGCCGCTGATCGCCTTGATGCGCGATCAAGTCGAGGCCTTGCGCCAATTGGGGGTGCGGGCGGCGGCCTTGAACTCGGCGCTGGGAACCGGCGAGGCCGGGCAAATTTTGCGCGCCGTCCGGGCGGGCGAGATCGATCTGCTGTACGTGGCCCCAGAGCGCCTGTTGCTGGACGGCACGCTGAGCCTGCTGGGTGAAAGCCCGGTTGCCCTGTTCGCGATCGACGAGGCGCATTGCGTCTCGCAATGGGGCCACGATTTCCGGCCGGAATATCTGCAACTGGCCATATTGCACGAACGCTTCCCCGCCATTCCCCGCGTCGCGCTGACCGCCACCGCCGACGCGCCGACCCGGGCCGAGATCGTCCGACAGTTGAAGCTGGACGACGGGCGGATTTTCGTGACCAGCTTCGATCGTCCCAACATCCGCTACCACGTCGCGGCCAAGTCCAAGCCGCGCGAGCAGTTGTTGCGCTTCATCAAGGACGGGCACGCGGGTGAGGCGGGGATCGTGTATTGCCTCTCACGGGCCAAGGTCGAGGAAACCGCTGCGTGGCTGGCCGGGCACGGAATAGGCGCGCTGCCCTATCACGCCGGTCTGACCGCCAGTGTCCGTGCCGCCCATCAGGACCGCTTCTTGAAGGATGACGGTGTGGTGATGGTGGCGACCATCGCCTTCGGCATGGGGATCGACAAGCCGGATGTCCGGTTCGTCGTTCATTTCGACATGCCCAAAAGCATTGAATCCTATTATCAGGAAACCGGCCGCGCCGGGCGCGACGGCTTGCCCTCGGAAGCCTTGTTGCTGTACGGGATCGAGGACGCCGCCAAGCTGCGCTCGATGATCGAGGGCGGCGAGGGCGACGAGGCGCGCAAGCGCCTGGAGCACCGCAAGCTCGACGCGTTGACCGGCTTTTGCGCCAGCGCGCGCTGCCGCCGCCAAGTGCTGCTGGAATATTTCGGCGAAACCTTGGGCGAGCCCTGCGGCAATTGCGATGCCTGTCTGTATCCGGCCGAAACCATCGACGGCACGGTGGCGGCGCAAAAGGCCTTGTCCTCGGTCATCCGCACCGGGCAACGCTTCGGGGCCGCCCATCTGACCGACATTCTGGTCGGCGCCAACACCGAACGCATCCGCCAGTTCGGCCACGACCGCCTGCCGACTTATGGGGTGGGCAAGGAATTCTCCCGCGATCGCTGGCGCGATGTTTTCCGCCAACTGGTGGCGCACGGCTTGCTGACGGTGGATCTTGACGGCCACGGCGGCCTGCGGCTAGGGCCGAAAGAGGTGGTCCGCCCGGTCCTGCGCGGCGAACGGACGGTGCCGCTGCGCGAGGATCCGTTGGGAAAAGCAAAAGGGGCAAGCGCCAAGGCCGACCGCAAACGCCCAGCCTCCGCCAGCCTGGACCGCCCCGAGGACGAACGCTTGTTCCAATCCCTGCGCGCGCTACGCCTGCGGCTTGCCAAGGAACAGAACGTGCCGCCCTATGTCATCCTGCACGACACCGCCTTGATCGCATTGGCCAAAACCCGCCCGGCGAGCTTGGGCGAAATGGGCGCGATTCCTGGGTTGGGCGCGGCCAAGCTGGAACGCTACGGCAAGGTTTTTTTGGTGGCGTTGTCGGAGGGCGAGGAATAATAATGGGTATCCTACTTCCGTGTTGTCCGGCCATGACGGTGGTTGTACTTGGAATGGGTCGTTAGGGGGATCGTTTTCGCGCGAGGGGCGTGTGACCAAAAAACAAAAAACCGACCCGGTCGAGGCGGAAGCCGGTCCGGTTGTTCCCGATAAGGAGCCGCTCTTCATCGTCGGCGTCGGGGCTTCGGCCGGCGGGCTGGAGGCGCTGGAGCGCCTGCTCGAACATTTGCCTGCCGAGGGCAGCGGCGTCGCCTTCGTCATCGTTCAGCATCTGTCGCCCGACCACAAAAGCTTGATGGTCGATTTGTTGTCCAAGCGGACCTGCATGACCGTGCTGCAAGCCGAAAACGGCACGGCGGTCGCGGCCGACACCATCTATTTGTTGCCGCCCGGCAAGATCATCACCATTCGCCAAGGCCGGCTGGAACTGGCCGCCAAGGACCAGCGCGGCGGCATCGTGCTGCCAATCGATATTTTTCTGAATTCGCTGGCCCTGGACCAAGGGCCGCTGTCGGTTGCCGTGATCTTGTCGGGGACTGGCAGCGACGGCACGCGCGGTGTGCGCGCCATTCACGAGCAGGGCGGCATGGTCGTCGTGCAGACCCCCAGTTCGGCGCGTTTCGACGGCATGCCGCGTTCGGCCATCGATACCGGCGTGGTCGATGAAATCCTGCCGCCCGAGGAGATCGTTGAACGCCTGATGGCCTATGCCCACCAGGTTCCCCATGTCCGTTCGAACCACGATCAAGCCGACCTGCCCGAAGGCGACGTGGACGAGCTGGAACGGATCATCCGGGTCCTGCAAACCCAGACCGGCATGGATTTTTCGCGCTATCGCCGCGGCACGCTGTTGCGCCGGATCGAACGGCGCATGCACCTCAATCAGATCGACACCTTGGCCGATTACGTTGTGATGCTGTCGGCCAGCCCGCAGGAAGCAGCCAATCTGAAAAAGGAACTGCTGATCGGGGTCACCGCTTTTTTCCGCGACACCGACGCCTTCGCCGAACTCAGCCGCCAAGCCATCGGGCGGATCGTCGCCGACGCCGGACGCAACGGTCATATTCGGGTCTGGGTGTGCGGTTGCGCCTCGGGCGAGGAGGCCTATTCGGTCGCCATTCTGTTCGCCGAGGCGCTGGATGTCGCCCAAAGCAACGCCGACGTCAAGATCTTCGCCACCGATATCGACCGCCAAGCCCTGGATTATGCGGGCTGCGGCGTCTATGCCGAAAGCGTGGTCGCCGATATCGCGCCGGAACTGCGCGACCGCTATTTCACCCGCGCTTCCGACGCCTACAAAATCAGCTTGGATGTGCGGCGCATGATCACCTTCGCGTCGCACAATGTCATCAAGGATCCGCCGTTCACCAAGCTGGACCTGATTTGCTGCCGGAATCTTCTGATCTATTTTGAGCCGGAATTGCAGCAGTCGGTGTTGGCGCGTTTCCAATTCGCGCTGAAAATGAACGGCACTTTGTTCCTGGGCTCCAGCGAGACCCTGGCCGCCATCGGCAAGAATTTCGAAACGCTGTCGGCCAAGCAAAAGCTGTTTCGGCTGATCAACCCGGTCCAATTGCCGTTGGCCGACATCTCGGACGTCATGGTCGGCGGGGATCGCCATCATCCCGGCGGCATACGCCCAAAACCGATCCTGGCCGCCGCCCGGCGTGCCCAGGCGATCGCGGTCGAAGACAGCACGCATACCTTGCTGCGCAATTTCTGTCCGCCCAGCGTGCTGGTCGACGAGCAGCTGACCATCATTCACAACTTCGGCGGGGTCGAGCGGTATTTGCGGATGCCGCAGGGTGATGCCACCCATGATTTGGCGCGTTATCTGCCATCGGGGGTCTCGACCCTGGTCACGGCGACGCTGCATCGCGGTTTCCGCGAGTGGAAAGAGATTCAGCTGCAAAGGGTGCCGATCGACCTCGACGACGGGCAGGAACTGATCAACCTGCATTTCCGTCCGGTGACCTCGGGCGGCGGGGTTCGTCACGTATTGCTGATGTTCATCCCCAATCAGCCGACGCCGATGACCGCCGATTTGACCTTGGAGGTGGATTCGTCAGCGCGGGAACGCATCTTGTCGCTGGAAGCCGAACTTCAGTCGAGCCGCGAGGATCAGCAGGCGGTGGTCGAGGAGTTGGAGACCACCAACGAGGAACTGCAAGCCACCAATGAGGAATTGCTGGCCTCGAACGAGGAACTGCAAAGCACGAATGAAGAGCTTCAATCGGTCAACGAGGAGCTTTACACCGTCAATTCCGAGCTCAAGGAAAAGCTCAACGAACTGACCCAACTGACCGACGATCTTGATAATCTGATGCGGGCGACCGAGATCGGCACTGTTTTCCTGGACGATCAGGGGCATGTCCGCCGATTTACCCCGGCGGCGCTGGCGGCGGTCAATCTGATGGAACGCGATATCGGGCGGCGTATTTTCGATCTATCGACGCGGCTAAGGAATCCCGATTTTTTCGACGCAATCGGCCGGGTGCTGCACGGCGCGGACGCGATCGACATGGAAAGCCAATGCGAGGATGGCCGGACCCTGCTTGTCCGCATTCTTCCCTATGCCGCCGATCGCGCCGCGAAATCGGCCGGGGTGGTGATCACCTTCACCGACGTCACCCCCTTGAAGGCCGCTGAACACCGACTTCAGGGCTATATCGATTCGTTGCCGCACCAAGTCGCCGTGCTCGACGGCCAGGGCCGGATCGTGCTGATCAACGCGCCGTGGCGCCGGGCCGAGGGCGGGGCCTCGGGCTGCAAGGCCGGTGCCGACTATCTTGGATCGTGTTTGCCGCCCGCCGGTTCGGCGACCGAGGCCGAGGCGGTGGCCCAGGGGCTTCATCGCGTCTTGAATGGTCAAGACGATCTCTATACCACCGAATACCACTGCCGCGCCGAGGGCAAGGCGCGGTGGCTGCAAATCAACGTGTCCCGGCTGGAGCAGGGCCAGGGCGGCGCCGTGGTCAGCCATGTCGATATCACCTCGCGCAAGGACGCCGAGGATCGTGTTCTTGAGGCGAGCCGCCAGCTTCAGGAACAGGCGGTTCAGTTGAAGCGCTCGAATGCCGACCTTGAACAGTTCGCGTATGTCGCGTCGCACGATCTGCGCCAGCCGCTCAGGATGGTCAGCAACTACGTGTCGATGATCGAACGCCGCCTCGGCGATACCCTTGACCCGGACTTGAGGGATTTCATCGGGTTCGCCCGCGACGGGGCCAAGGCGATGAATGCGCTGATCGTCGATCTCTTGGAATATTCCCGCATCGGCCGCGACGGCGCGGTTGCCGAGGTCTTTCCGCTGCGCCAAGCGGTCGGCGATGCGGTCGGTCTACTGGAGACGGCGGTCGAGGAAACCAAGGCGCATGTCACCATTGAAACCGATATGCCGACCATCACCGGCAATCGTACCGAAATCATCCGTTTGTTCCAGAACCTGATCGGCAACGCGCTGAAATACCGGGCGGATGACCGGGCGCCGGAAATCGCCATCCGCTGCCGCCGTGTCGATGGGTCG
This sequence comes from uncultured Rhodospirillaceae bacterium, assembly GCA_903899885.1. GTDB lineage: Bacteria > Pseudomonadota > Alphaproteobacteria > Rhodospirillales > Magnetospirillaceae > CAIULK01. The sequence goes on along the minus strand of CAIULK010000231.1, from coordinate 880 downwards.
TGGGAGATCGGCGTTCACGACAACGGCATCGGCATCGCGCACGATCAAAGCGAGCGAATTTTCCGCATGTTCCAACGCTTGCACAACGGCGACAAATACGACGGCACCGGCATCGGATTGGCGGTTTGCCAAAAGATCGTCGAATGTCACGGCGGGCGAATCTGGGTTGAGTCGGTCCTGGGACGCGGATCGACCTTCTTCTTCACATTGCCGAACGAAGGCCGTTGAGCCGGATCAACGCCTCGACCGGGTAGAAAGGGTCATGCGGCGGCGCGCGCCAAAACCGCCTTGTCGCGATCGAGCAGATAATTCAGGTCGAGCAGGACGACCATGCGCCCCTCGACCGAAACGATCCCGGCCAGAAAGGCGGTCTGATCGTGCTGACTGATTTCGGGCACCGGCTTGATGCTGTCGGCGGCGACGGTGACAATATCGACCACGGCATCGGCCAACAGCCCCACCATCAATTCGTCGATGGCGACCACCAAGATGACATGGGTTGGTGAAACCTCGGTCAGACCGCCGTGGAAGCGGGTGCGGACATCGAAGATCGGGACGATGGCGCCGCGCACATAATCAGGGGCCTCGGGCAGCACCGTCGCCGGTGTCCACCGCTTGATTTCGCGGATCGCCATGATATCGACGCCGTATTCCTCGCCCGCGACGGTGAAGGAAATAAACTGCCGTGTCGCGTTATCCGACATGTTCGGCTCTCCCATCTCGGTTGGTTGCCATCGCGCTTGGACGGAGAATTTTAAACCGACATTTCCCAGATGGGCGGCCCATCCGCCCCTGACTGACGCCAGAATAGCCAAATTCCGGTCCAACCAGAAGGCCGAATTGCGCGATGGCAGCGTCCATCGCAGCATGATCGCCACCT
>CAIULK010000230.1 GCA_903899885.1 uncultured Rhodospirillaceae bacterium | reverse complement strand
TGCACGGCGGCGAGCGGCTGGCCTACTTTGTCCCACAGCTTCCAGCGCGACGGAAAACACAGATTGGCCGCCGCCAGCACCGGGGTTTCCGGCGTCAGTTGCAGCAGGCACCAATCCTCCTGCGCCAGCCGTCCAGCGAGGTCGAGCGGGTGCAGGCCAGGATCGGCCAGATTCCAACGTTCGCCGGTCAGCAGGTTGTCGAACCAGCCGCCATCGCTGCGGAACCAGGCGGGGAAGCGCGCAGGCAGCAGTCCGGTCAGCCGCGCCAGCAATTCGGCGCTGGCGGCTTCGGCCACCGGCAGACAGGCGAACACCTCCGCCCGCTGGTGGTCCAGCAGGCGGCGGCGTTCGGCGAGTTCCGGCAGGTATTGGTCGTCCAGTTCCACCAGCGCGTCCGGCGGCTGGGCGATCAGGCCCATGGCCATCCGGTGCGGCCCGTCCTCAAACGGCAGATGCACCGTTTGCGCCGGCAGGGTCATTTCGGCGCCAGTGCCAGCAAAGCCAGGATTTCGAACATCATCTGCGCGCCGATCTGTGCCGTGACGGTGGTGGCGTCGTATTGCGGCGCCACTTCCACCACGTCGCCGCCGACGATGTTGATGCCGGCGAGGCCGCGCAGCAGGCGCTGCGACTCGCGCGGCGTCAGCCCGCCGACTTCCGGGGTGCCGGTGCCGGGGGCTTGGCCGGGATCGATGGCGTCGATGTCGAAACTAAGATAGGTGCGGCCCTCGCCGACCACCGAACGGATGCGTTGGCTAACCGCCTCCGGCCCCAGCAGATGAACCTCCTCGGCGGTGACGATGGTCACGCCTTGCGCCAGCGTCCACTCGTGGACATCGCGGGGAACCGGCGAGCGGATGCCGACCTGGATAACCCGGCTTCCGTCCAACAACCCTTCCTCCAACGCCCAGCGGAATGGCGAGCCGTGCGCGAGGGGCTGGCCGAAATTGTCGGGCCACGTGTCGAGATGGGCATCGAAATGGATCAGGCCGACCGGCCCGGTTCGGCGCACCAGCGCGCGCAGCAGCGCCAGGGTGATGGTATGGTCGCCGCCGATGGCCAGCAGGTGGCCGATCCCGGCCGCCTGACGCTCGATCAGCTCCAGCGACTGTTTGATATCGCCCAGCGCCAGTTCGAAATCGCCCCGGTCAACAACGGACAGCGCCGCCGGATCGGCCCAGCCGCAGGGATTGGCGCCGTCGGCCAGCATGCGGCTGGCGCGGCGCACCGCATAGGGGGCATCCCTGGCCCCCGCCCGGTTGGTCGTCCCCAGATCGAAGGGAATCCCGGCGATCTGAAAGGCCGCATCCGGCGGTCCCGACAGGCATCCCCCCAAAAAACTGGGCGGCAAGGCGAAGGTGGGGTGCATGAGCGGGCTCCATCATCGAAGGGACCTGGGGATGGTGATACCCCGCTTCCTTGATCCAAGAAACCCTGAATATCGCGGTCGCGCCAAGGACGTGCAAGCGCCACCGGCCCGGTGTAGAATGCGGACACGACCACAAGGGACGTAACCTGCCATGCGAAACAGCGCCACCGTGATCCGCCGAGGGGCGGAGTTGCCGCCCGATCTCGCCGCCGCCCTTGATGGCAGCGAAGCCGGGGCGATTTATGCCGTCAAGGTTCGCAAACTGTCGCCCGAGGATGCCGCAATTTTTTTGCAAGCCCGCGCGGAAGTACAGGCCGGACTTGCCGATCTCGCGGCTGGCCGGGTCTACAGCGAGGAAGAGGCCGATAGGATCTTGGACGGTGACGACGATTTTTAGCGGATCTTGTCGATGTCTAAATTGATCTATACCAAGCGTGCGCTGCTGAATCTGCGAGAAATACGAAGATATATTGAGAGAGATAATACGCTGGCGGCAAAGACGCTTGTCGGAGCCATTCGCGATCGGTGCCGTACATACGCGGACAATCCTCGCCTCGGTCGATTAAAGCCTTTTGCGTCTGATGTGACGCAAAAGGCTTTA
>CAIULK010000229.1 GCA_903899885.1 uncultured Rhodospirillaceae bacterium | reverse complement strand
CCTCGGCCGAACGGACATCGGGCCGCCGCATCAACAGGTCCGACGGCAAGCCGGGACGGATCACCGGCAGCGCGATCGAGCGCAGGGTTTCGACCTCGGTGGTCACTTCGATTGGGGTGCGGCCGGCCAGAATGGCCAAGGCGTTGGCATCCTGGCGGATTTGCTGCTCGATCGGGGCCAGCGTCGCCCGTTGGGCGGCCACCACCGATTCCTGCTGCGCGACATCCAAGATGGTGGCGGTGCCGCCCGCCAGCCGGTCATTCAGAACGCTCAGGACATCCTCGGCGTTGGCGACCGCCTCCTTGGCCACGGCTAGCCGTTTGGTTTGCCCGACCATGTCGAAATAAGTTGATGCCACCCCGGCCTGCACCGTCAGACGCGCCGTGCGCAGATCGAACCGGCTTTGCCGCGCCGATGCCTCGGCCGAATCCGCCGCCGAGCGGTTCTTGCCCCAAAAATCGATTTCATAGGACGCGGTCAGGGACAGTTCCGTGGTGTTGTACAACGGCGCCTTGGTCAGCGTGCCGCCGCGCAGCGCGTCGCCATAGCCGGTCCGCGCGCGGGTTCCCGAGCCCGCCCCCGACACCGACGGCACCAGCGCCGCCCCCGAGATCCGCACCTGGGCATCGGCTTCGCGCACCCGGGCTTGGGCCGCCGCGACGTCCGGGTTGGCGGTTTCCGCCGCCGCCATCAGGGCGTTCAAACGGGGCGAGGTGAACCGCGTCCACCAATCGGCGGACGGCCACGCGGTTTCGCCCCCGGCGTCGGTTACCCAGGCCGCCGGTTCGGGTGTCGCGGGTTTTTGGTAGTCCTCCCCCACCGAACAACCGGCGACCAGAGCCGCCACCAGAAAAATCCAGGCTCTCACGGTATCGTCCTCCTGCGCCGCCACCAGCGAACCATCTCGGCGAACGCCAAGTATAATGCCGGTGTGGTGTAAAGCGTAAGGGCCTGCGACACCAAGAGCCCGCCGACGATGGCGATTCCCAGCGGCCGCCGCAAGGCGCCCCCCGCTCCCGTCGCCAAGGCCAGCGGCACCGCGCCCAACAGGGCGGTCAAGGTGGTCATGATGATCGGCCGGAAGCGCTGACGGCACGCCATCAAAATCGCGCGGGTCGGGTTGACCCCGCGTTCGCGTTCGGCGGCCAGGGCAAAATCGACCAGAATGATGCCGTTCTTTTTAACGATCCCCATCAGCAGAATCACCCCGATGATGCTGATCAAGGTCAGCTCGGTGCCGGTGACCAGCAGTGCGAGCAAGGCACCCAACCCAGCCGAGGGCAGGGTCGACAGAATCGTCACCGGGTGAATCCAGCTTTCGTACAGAACCCCCAGGACGATATAGATCGCCAGCAGCGCCGCGCCGATCAACAGCGGCTCGTCCTTGAGCGAGTCGGCGAAGGCCTTGGCATTGCCCGCGAATTCGGCATGAATGCCGGGCGGCAGACCGATCGCGGCGCCCGCGTCGAGCACGCTTTTGGTGGCGTCGCCCAAGGCCGCTCCCCCCGCCAGATTGAACGACAGCGTCGCCGCCGGAAACTGCCCTTGGTGCGAGACCGAGACCGGGGCCGGTCCCACGCTGTAATGAGCAACCGCATCCAGCGGCACCAGCCCGCCGTTGGCCGACGCGACATGCAGCGCGTGCAGCGAATCGGGGGTATTCTGCCACGCGGGATCGACTTCCAGCACCACCTTGTACTGATTGCGCTGGGTGTAGATGGTCGATACTTGCCGTTGGGCGAAGGCGTCTTCCAAAACCTGATCGACATCGCTGGCCGTGACACCCAGGCGCGCGGCGGCGTCGCGATCGACGACCACGGTCACTTGCGGGATCGCCGCGTCTTGATCGCTGGTCACGTCGGTCAGTCCCGGCACGGTTTTCAGCCGCGCGATCAATTTTGGGGTCCATTCGCGCAGTTCGTCCAGCGATTCATCCCACAGCACGAACTGAAAGGCGGCCTTGCCCATCCGCCCGCCGACCCGGATGTCCTGGCCGGCCTGCATGAACGTTGCAAGCCCTTGGACCTTGGCCAGTTTCGGACGCAATCGCGCGATGATCTGGTCGGCCGACACCCCGCGCTGGTCCAGCGGCTTCAGGCTGACGAAGAGCCGGCCCTGATTGCTGGTCGCGATGCCGCCGCCCGCGCCGACGAACGACGCCAAGGTATCGACGCCGGGGTCCCCCAGGATGATGTCGGCGGCCTTGCGTTGCAAGACGGTGATTTCGCGGAAGGGAATATCGGTCCGCCCCTCGGTGACCGCCATGATCATGCCGGTGTCTTGCGGCGGGAAGAATCCCTTGGGCACTTGGCCATACAGATAGATTGTCGCCGCGATGGTCAGCACCAAGGTCGACAGGGTCAGGCGCGGGTGGCGCATGGTGACCGCCAACCCCCTTAGATACAACCGCCGGGCATGTTCCATGGTCGCCTCGCCGCCGCGCGCCATCCGGGACGGCCTGCCGTGACGGCGGCGGTGCATCAAATGGCCATAGACCGTCGGCGTCACGGTCAGCGACACCACGCAACTGGCCAGGATCGCCACCGTCAGGGTGACCGCGAATTCCCGGAACAACCGGCCGATAACGCCGCCCATGAACAGCAACGGGATGAACACCGCGACCAGCGACAGGCTGATCGACACCACCGTGAAGACGATCTCGCGCGCCCCCCGGATCGCCGCGGGCAGCGCCGCCTCGCCCTTTTCGATATGGCGGGCGATGTTCTCGATCATCACGATCGCGTCGTCCACCACGAAACCGACCGAAATGGTCAGCGCCATCAGCGAGATATTGTCCAGCCCATAGCCCAGCAGCTTCATCACCGCGAAGGTCGAGGCCAAGGACAGGGGCACGGTGACACTGGCCGCCAGGGTCGGGGTCATCCGGCCCAGCGACAGATAGACCACCAGGATCACCAAGGTGATGCTGATCGCCAGCGTGCGCTCGACGTCGTGCACATTGGCGCGAATGTTGCCGGTGCGGTCCGACACCACCGTGACCTTGGCACCCACCGGCATCCAGCGTTCCAGTTCCGGCAGCAGATCCTTGATGCGATCGACGGTCTCGATGACGTTGGCATTAACCTGCTTGGTGATGATCAGCAAAACCGCCGGATCGCGATTGAACCACCCCGCCAACCGAGTGTTTTCCACCCCATCGACCACCGAGGCGACCGCCGACAAACGCACCACCGCGCCGTCTCGCGCCTTCAAGATCAAGGGCGCCACCCCCGCCGCCGTGAACAACTGGTCATTGAGCGCGATGGGCAGCGATTGGGTAGGGCCATCGAACCCGCCCTTCGGATTGTCGGCATTGGCGTTGGTCAGCGCGGTTCGCACATCCTCCATCCCCAAACCCATCTGGGCGACGGTGTTCGGATTGACCCGCACCCGCACCGCCGGTTTCTGGGCGCCGTTGACCATGACCTGGGCCACCCCCTCGATCTGCGAAATCCGCTGCGACAGAATCGAATCGGCTGCATCGAACACTTGGGCCATGGTCAGCGTGTCCGAGGACACCGCCAAAATCAGAACCGGCGCATCCGCCGGGTTGACCTTGCGATAGACCGGCGGCGTCGGCAGATCCCCGGCCAGGTCCCCCATGGCGGCGTTGATCGCGGCCTGCACGTCGTGGGCGGCGCCATCGACATTGCGTTTCAGATCGAACTGCACAACGATCGAGACCGAGCCCAGCGAACTGGTCGAGGTCATTTCGGTGACCCCGGCGATCTCACCCAACCGGCGTTCCAAGGGGGCGGCGACGGTGGCGGCCATGGTTTCGGGATCGGCACCCGGCAGGTTGGCCGAGATTTGAATGGTCGGAATATCGACCGCCGGCAACGGCGCCACCGGCAGCAGAACGAATGCCGCCATCCCGGCCAGGAACACCCCCAGGGCCAACAGGCTGACACCCACGGGCCGGAAGATGATCCGTTCCATCAGACCGCCCTGCGGAAACGGTCCAGCGCCAGATAGACCACCGGCGTGGTGTAAAGGGTCAGGGCCTGCGACAGCAGCAGCCCGCCGACAATGGCGATGCCCATCGGGCGGCGCAGCTCGGCGCCGACCCCCATGTCCAGCGCCAGGGGCAGCGCCCCCAGCAAGGCGGCCATCGTGGTCATCATGATCGGGCGGAAGCGCAGACTGGCGGCGCGCGTGATGGCGTCCTCGGGCGACAGGCCGTCGTCGCGTTCGGCAACCAGCGCGAAGTCGATCATCATGATCGCGTTCTTCTTGACGATGCCCATCAGCAAAACGATGCCGATCAAACCGACCAGCGACAGATCCTGGCCGGTCGCCCGCAGCGCCAACAGCGCCCCCACCCCGGCGGAAGGAAGCGTCGAGAGAATGGTCACCGGGTGGATCCAGCTTTCATACAGCACGCCCAGAACAATGTAGATCACCACCACGGCGGCCAGAACCAGCCACAATTCGCCCGACAGCGAGCGGCGGAATTCGGCGGCATCGCCGGAAAACACCCCGGCGATGGTTTCGGGCAAGCCCAGCGCGTGCCCGGCCGCCTCGATCGCGGTGATCGCGTCGCCCAGCGCGGCGCCGGGGGCAAGGTTGAACGACAGCGTCGCCGCCGGAAACTGGTTCAGGTGACTAATCAGCAGCGGCGCCTGGGTGCGCTCTTGCGTGACGAAGGTGTTCAAAGGCACCAGCGCGCCACCCGAGGCGCGGACATACAGCGACGACAGGGTCTCGGGCCCGCTTTGCTGCTCGGGCAACACTTCCAGAATCACCCGGTACTGATTGACTTGGCTGTAAACCGTGGTCACCGGCCGTTGGCCGAAGGCGTCGTACAAGGTATCGTCGATCGCTTGCGGCAGCACCCCCATCCGGGTCGCCAGATCGCGATCGACCTTCAAATCCAAAAGCGGCGCGCCGTTTTGCGAATCGCTGGCGGCGTCGGTAATGCCGGGCAGCTTGCCGATCGCGTCCAGCAGCTTGGGCACCCACTGCGCTAATTCACCCGCCCGGATATCCGACAGCGCGTATTGGTATTGGGTGCGCGAGACGTTGGGCGACAACTGAATGTCCTGGGCGGCCCGCAGATGGACCTCCAGGTTGGGAATCCCGCTCAACGCCGCCGACAAACGCCGCACCACAACCTCGGCGGTGTCGGCCCGCTGGCCGTGCGGCTTCAAGGTGATCGACAGATGGCCGGTGTTGGCGGTCAGATTGACCGTGCCCGCCCCCAGGAACGAGGCGACCGATTCCACCGCCGGATCGCGCCGCACCCGGTCGGCGGCTTCACGCTGCAACCGCGACAAGGCAGCAAACGACACCCCCGGCGTCGCGTCGGTGGTCGCCACCAAAAGACCGGTATCTTGGGCGGGCAGGAAGCCCTTGGGCGCCACCACGTACAAGACCATGGTCGCCGCCAGGGTCGCCACCGTCACCAGCAGGGTCAGTTTCTGATGGCGCAGCACCACGGCCAGGGTACGCTCGTACCCGCGCAGCAAGGCCATGAAAAAAGCGCCGGACCGCGCTTCGGACGCGCCGCGCAGATGATGGGCGCACATCATCGGGGTCAGCGTCAGCGACACCACCGCCGACACCACCACCGCCGCCGACAAGGTCAGCGCGAATTCCCGGAACAGACGCCCGACGATGCCGGTCATGAACAGCAGCGGAATAAACACCGCGACCAGCGACACGGTCAGCGAAACGATGGTAAAGCCGATCTCGCCCGCCCCATCCAAGGCGGCGCGAAAGGGCGGCTTGCCCAGTTCCATCTGGCGGACGACGTTTTCGATCATCACGATCGCGTCATCGACCACGAAGCCCGACGAGATGGTCAGCGCCATCAACGACAGGTTATCGAGCGAGAAGCCCGACAAGGCCATCACCCCGAAGGTGCCGATCAGCGACAAGGGCAAGGCCACCGCCGGGATCAAGGTGGCGCGCCCGTTGCGCAAGAACAGCCCGATCACCAAGATCACCAGCCCGACCGTCAGCACCAAGGTGAACTCGACATCGGCGACCGAGGCCCGGATGGTCACGGTGCGGTCGGCCAAGACCCGGATTTTGATCCCCGACGCGATCGAGCGCGCCAAGTCGGGCAGCAACTCCTTGATGCGCCGCGCGGTATCGACGACATTGGCCCCCGGCTGGCGCTGCACGTCGATGATCACCGCCGGTTGGCCATCGACCCAACCCGCCACCCGCGCATCCTCGACCCCCTCGGCCACGGTGCCGACATCGCGCACCCGTACCGGGGCGTTGTTGCGGACGGCGATGATCAAATCTTGGAAATCGGCGGTATCGGTCACCTGATCGTTGGCGCCCAGCGACAGGGCTTGGCTGGGGCCGTCGAACGCGCCCTTGGGCAGGTTGACATTGTTCTTGGACAGGGCGGTCCGTACGTCCTCCAAACTTAAGTTCATCGCCGACAGCCGGGCCGGGTCGATCTGGACCCGCCAGGCCGGTTTCTGTCCGCCCTGCACGGTGACCCGCCCGACCCCGGTGATCTGCGCCATTTTCTGCGCCAAGATGGTATCGGCGGCATCGTTGACCTTGGCGATCGGCAAGGTTTCGGAGGTCAGCGCCAGGGTCAGGACCGGCGGATCGGCGGGGTTGACCTTGGAATAGACCGGCGGATAGGGAAGATTGGTCGGCAGCACGCCGCGCGCCGCGTTGATCGCGGCCTGCACATCCTCGGCCGCCGTGTCGATATCCTTGGACAGATCGAATTGCAGCGTCACCGCGCTGAGCGACGAGGACGAGGTTGACAGCATCGTGGTCAGCCCCGGAATCAGGCCGAATTGGCGTTCCAGCGGCGTGGTGACCAACGAGGCCATCGTATCGGCCGAGGCGCCGGGCAATTGGGTGGTCACCTGAATGGTCGGAAAATCGACCTGCGGCAACGCCGAAACCGGCAGCCAGCGATATCCCAGCACCCCGGCCAACACCACCGCGAAGGCAAGCAACCATGTGGCGATCGGACGGTGAATAAACGGCGTCGAGATGTTCATCAAGGTTCCATTAAGAGGGGCCGGTATCGCCTTTGTCTCGGTCCGTGTAACCCAGTGTAACAGCCGGGTTCAAAACGCCCATCACCGTGATATCGACATAGGCGCCATCGACATAGGCGGCGCGGCGCAGAACCCCTTCCAGCTCGAAACCCACCCTTTGATAGGCGGTAATGGCGCGTTCGTTGCGGCCGAACACGAACAGGCCGATCCGATTCAGGTTCAAATCCGTCCACGCGAAATCGAGCATTTGGCGCAAGGCTTCTTGCCCGTATCCCTTTGAGCGGTCCTCCTCCTCGCCGATGACGATGCCCAGATCGGCCGAGCGGAACACCGGATGGATTCCCGAAAGCTGGACATAGCCGATCAAACGGCCGTCCTCCTTCATCCGGATGGCGAACACCACCTTGGCGGCATCGTGGCTAAGCCCCAAGAACCAGTCGTTATGGCTGGGCCAATCGGTGGGCCGGAACGGCCCGTTCATATGGGCAATGCCGACATCGTTCGCCCACCGGAACAAAATGGGCGAGTCTTCGGTTCGAACTGCGGAAATCTGAACTCTGTCGCCGTCGGACATGGAGATCCCCAACACCTAGCGGAAATCACGCCCGGAGGGACACCCCTCCGGGCGCGTTAATCCTTAATGATGATGATCGTGTTCGCCGTCCATGCCCATCCCCTTCACCTCGACGGTCACCGCAACGGCGCCGGCCTTGGCGAAGGTCAGGGTCATCGGGAAGCTGGTTCCGGCGGTCAGCGGGCCGGTCAGGCCCAGCAGCATCACGTGATAGCCGCCCGGATGGAATTCCACGGCCGCGCCCGGGCCGATATCGATGCCATCCACGGGGCGCATCTTCATCACCCCATCTTCCATGAGGTGAACATGCAGTTCGACCTTGGCGGCCACCGGCGAAGCGGCGGCGACCAAACGGTCGCCCTCGGTGCCCGCGTTGGTGACGGTGACATAGGCGGCGCCGTTGGCGCCGTTCATCGCGGCACGCGCCCAGGCGTGGCTGATGGTCAGGGAACCGGCGGTGACGTCGGCGGCTTGGGCGGTACCGGCCAGCAGCAGCAGGGCCGCGAGGAATACGGAACGAAGGGTCATGCTTGAACTCCTGTTCGGGGTGGAAGCCCCGGAGGTATGAAAGAATCGGACAGCGGGTGAAACTGCGTCAAACGGCGGGCGGAGCCCGGCTCAACGCCGCCCCAGCCAACAAAACCGGCCGGGCCGGAGCGCCCTTCGGCACAGCCATCGGCGTATCGCTCAACACCGGTTTTGGCGACGCGATGATCGACGGCGGCGGCGCCAGACCGGCTTGCATCAACGGCAGGCAAAAAACACAGCGGCGTTCGTGTTCCGAAGACGGCGTCGAGGGGATGGCGTGTCCCACCGCCCTCATCCCCGTCGGCGTGCAGATGGTGGCGGACCCGGCCACCGACGGCGCGCCCCGCGCCGCGAACGCCGCCGCCAGCACGGTCACGGCCAGCAGAACAAGTCCGGCCCAGGCGGTTGCTTTTTGGCGGATACGGCGCGTCATCACAGCGGCAACGATGACAACAGCCCGCGCCAGAGTCAATCCAAGGCTGGGCGTGATTCGTTGGCGATGGCGTCCAGTTTGGCGCGGTCGCAGCGGAATTGGTTGGCGCCATCGGCGATGATGATTCCCTCGCGCTTCAACCCGGCGACGGTACGGCACGCGGTCTCGGTGGTTACCGACAACAAGGCGCCGACATCGTCGCGCCGCAGGAAGCGGGTTTTGGTGTCCTCGCCATCGCCCAGCAAATGCAGGAACAAGCGTGCCACCCGTTGGCGCGCGGTGCCGGTGCCCAGGGCGGTCAGGCATTCGTCGGCGGATTTCAGGCTGGCTTGCCACTTGCCCATCAATTGCCGATGCAGACGCGGGGTTTCGCGGTTCAGCCGATCGATCACATCGCGCGGAATGCCGCACACCCGGGTGGGGGCCAAGGCCACCGCCGTATGCTGATAGGGTTCGTTGGCCAGGGATTCGAGGCCCGCCACCGCGCCCGGCCGAAGCAGCCGGACGATCCTGGGTTCGCCGTCGGCGGTGTATTGCACCAGCTTCAGCAGCCCCTCGCGCACCGTGAAGACCGAAGTCCCGGCGTCGCCCGCGTGATACAGCGCCGCGCCGGTCGCCACCCGCCGGTTTTCGATCGGTAGGTGGATCAGGTTGAAATCGGCTTCCTTAAGATCGGCAAACAGCACGAGATGACGGATCGCGCAGTCACGGCACTGCGCGCCGCCGATCCAAGATTGGTCACTCCCGTTCCGCCGCACCTTTTCGCCTCCCACATTCGACCGCGTGATCTTGACAGAGCGGCCGAACGCGGGAAAGGCGGGATTTTAGTATACCATGACGTGGTCGGCGTCGTCGGCGGCGGAAACGAAGGCCGCCGCGCCCACCACTTGCGCGCCCGCGACCAATTGGGTCTTCATGTCATCGACACCGCGCGCCATCAGGCACGGCGCGCACACCAGCAGGGTGCCGCCGGCCTCCATGAACGCGTTGAAAAGATCCTGCAACGGCGGGAACCGCTCGGCCTGAACGCCCGCCAGTTCACCGATCCGCGCCAACAGCACACCGCCCGCTTGAAGGCCCAGCACCACTTCCTTGTCACCGGCCAAGGCGGCGTTCGCCATCGCCAGCGGCAGGGTGGCCCGCTCGGGGTCCTCGATTCCATGAGTCGCCATGAACAGATATTTTTTTGCCACGAGGATTGCCTCCAATGTCACACTATGGCCAACGATAATGGCAGATGCATTGGCAAAAAACCCTGACGATTATCAGTAACGACATCGCCGTGATCGGCGGCGGTCCGGCCGGCTTGATGGCGGCACAAGCCGCCGCGACGGCGGGGGGCAACGTGACCCTGTATGACGGCGGCGCAACGGTCGGCCGCAAATTCCTGCTGGCCGGGCGGGGTGGGCTGAATTTGACGCTGGCGGTTTCGGCGGGCGAATTCCGGGCCGGGTACGGCGGCGACGCCGACCGGCTGGGTGCGTTTCTCGATCGTTTCGGCCCCGATTCGGTGCGGGCATGGGCGGCGGATTTAGGTGTCGAGACCATCGTCGGCAGTTCGGGCAAGGTCTTCCCGGCGGGATTTGGCGCCAAGCCGCTGCTGCGGGCGTGGCTGGCGCGGCTGGATCGCTTGGGCGTACGGCGTTTGGCGCGCCATCATTGGCGGGGGTGGACCGGCGATAGGGCCCTGACGTTCGATACGCCGGATGGGCCGGTTAACGCGCATCCGGCAGCCACCATTCTGGCAATGGGCGGGGCCAGCCGCCCGCGCACCGGTTCGGACGGCGGCTGGGTCGCGGCCTTGGCGGCGCAGGGGATCGTTACGAAGCCGTTTCAACCCTCGAACTGCGGTTTCGATGCCGATTGGTCCGATCGCCTGCGTTCGCAGTATGCGGGAACCCCGCTGGCACCGGTCGAGGTCACCTTTCAGGGCCGCCGCCTGCGCGGCACGGTGACTCTGACCGCGACCGGGCTGGAGGGCGGACCGATTTACGCCCTGTCGGCAGCCTTGCGCGGTTTGATCCGGGCCGAGGGACGGGCCGTGCTTGCCCTGGATCTGAAACCCGATTGGCCGTTCGAGCGGATCCGCGCCGCCCTGGCCGCGCCGCGCGGCAGCCGGTCGATGTCCACCCACCTGGCCCGCGCCATCCGGTTTGACGGCGCGGCGGCGACCCTTCTGCGCGAGGTCACGCCCGCCGATGTTTACACCGATCCGGCACTGTTGGCGGCCGCCATCAAGGCGGCGCCGGTCACGCTGTTGCGCCCCCGCCCGTTGGCCGAGGCGATCAGTTCGGCGGGCGGCATTCGGTTCGACGACGTGACCGGGGAACTGATGCTGCGCCGCCTGCCCGGCGTGTATGCCGCGGGCGAAATGCTGGATTGGGACGCCCCTACCGGCGGCTACTTGCTGACCGCTTGCCTGGCCACCGGATGGGCGGCGGGATCGGCGGCGGCCGAGGCGATATCATCCAAGGCAACGCGGACAATCACGGACGAGCGCGGATAAACACGGATAGGAGACGCTTCCGTGGCCACGCGAGCGGCGTCCGTGTTTGTCCGTGTTGCTCCGATGTGGTGTGCCGCTCCACGGTTAAGCCAGGGCCTGAAATGACATCGCCCCCGCCCCGGTGACCAGGGCGAGGGCGACGAAGCCAAACCGCCGAAGCGACTATTCCAACCGGCCCAGTGAACGGGCCAACACCAGATACAGCTTGCCGACTTCCGACGAGGTGAAGGTGCCGGTCAGCACATCGGGGACATCCGAGTTGGCCGCCTGATTGAGCAGGGTTTCGAACTCGGTAAGGTATTTGAGGACGTAATCGCGGAACTCGCCGTCGTCCTCGAACTTGTTCTTGATCGCGGCCATCTGGTGCTTGTCCAGATTGCGCAGGATCTTGCGGACGAACACCGACTGGTCGCCCTGGTGGAATTCACGCCAGGCCTTCTCATCGACGCCCGAGGCGAAGATCCGGCCGATATCGACCGACAGCGACTGGAGCTTCTCGACGATGAAGGCGGCCTTTTGCAAGAAGGTCTCGACCGAAGCGCGCGCGCGCTTTTCGTCGAGTTGCAACGAACGCTGTTCGGCCAGTTTCGAGGCGTTGACCAGTTCCTCGGCCTGACGGGCGAAGTTGGCGGCCAAGGTCTCGGCCTGTTGCGACAAACGGTCGCCGGTGATGCCCAGATCGTTGGACTTCTGGCGCAGCATTTCGAACGAGCCTTCCAGCTTGCCGCCGGTCCGTTCGGTGATGTCCTGAAGTTCCTGAGCCTGACGGCGCAAGCTGTCGCCCGAGGCGCGCACCTGCGAGGTAATCCGTTCGGTGGCGGCCGACAGATCGCGCACGCCGGCCCGCAGCATGTCGCCCGCGGCATTAACCTGCGCGGCGGTCTTGTTCGAGGCTTCCTCGAAGTCGCGGCTGATCTGACGCAGCGCGTCGCCCGCCGTCTGCGACTGGGCGAACACGTGCTGGGCAGCTTCGTGCAGTTCGACCGCGTGCTTTTGCATCGCTTGGCCGAACGCCTTCAAAACGTCGGTCGAATCGTCGGCGACGCGGGCCAGGGCTTGGCTTTGTTCGCGCAAGGTCTCGCCCACCGCGCTGACGCTGGCCTGGGCTTGGTCGGCCGAGGCAACGATCTGTTCCGAATGCTTGCGCAGCATGTCGGTGGTGGAACGGATGCGGGCGCCGACCTGTTCGGTGATGTTGGCCATCTGCTCGGAGCGGCCTTCCAGCATGTCCGAAACGCCGGTGGTTTCGGCGATCGCCTTGGTCGCCGCCGTCGCCACTTCGTTGGACCGCTGCCGCAGCGCCTCGCCGACCGCTTCCAGTTCGAAGCCGACCCGGCTCGACATCGCGATCAAATCGTTGGTGCTTTGACGCATGGTGTCGGAGATGGTCTTGACCTTGCCCATCACCTGATCCGAGGTCGAGATCAAGTGACGCGATTGCTGGTTGAGCGAGGCTTCCGACAAACGCGACTGGGTCGAGACCACGTTGGCTGCGTCGGCCAATTCGTCGGCCTGCTTGCGCAGCGACTGACGGATCGCCTCGGCCTGGGCGGCGGCGCGCTCGGCGCCCCGATTCAGATCGTCGATGTGCAGACGAAGGGTTTCCGACACTTCGCGGCCACGCGCCTGCATTAGGTCGGAGGCGGCGGCCAAGGCGCGGCTTTGCCCCTGGAAGGCATCGCCGACTTCGCGGATGCGGCCCGAGCTGCGATCGACGATGGTATCGACATCGGTGCCGCACTGCACGAACGCCTCGGTCACCTCGCCCAAGCGGGTGGTCGAGTTCTCGGCCAGCGCCTTGAGGTTTTCGGCGTGGCGGCCCAGCACCTCCTCCATTTCGCGGAAGCGGGTCATCGCTTGATCCGACGAGGAGGACAGTTCGCGCGACTGCACCGACAGCGCCTCTTCCACGATCTTGATACGCGACAGCACGCGGTCGGTGATCTGGTCGAGACCGGTCGCCTGCTGCTGCAACGAGGCGCTGATGCGCCCGGTCTGTTCGGCCAAACGCTCGGCGGCCTGATCGAGATCGGCGTTCTGACGGGCGAACAGGGCTTCCAGCGATTCGACGCGCTGCGACAGGGTGGCGGCGACGTCCTCGCTGCGGGCGGCCGATTTCGAGGTGGCGTCGGCGATCATCGCCGCTTGGCGTTCGAAAACATTCAGCGCGTGATCGGCACGTTCCACCGCCACCTGGGTGGTGCGGTCCAACGCGTCGGTGTTGCGCTGCATGCGGCCGGCGATGATGTCGGCCCGTTCCGAGGCGCGGGTCGAGGTGGTGTCCACCGCCTCCAGATGCTTGTGAATGGTTTCGCCGAACTCGCGCACCTTGGCGGCGGCGGCGGCGGTGACCTGATCGAGTTCCTGGGTCTGCTGGTGCAGCAGCTTTTCGACCTCGCGGGCACGGTCGGTCGCCGAATCGGCGGCGTTGGTCAGGCGTTCAACCTCGTCGCGCAGGGCGTCGAGCGCGCCCTTGGCGTCGCCGGTGATGCTGCCGACCACGGTGGACAGGTTTTCGATCTGCTGCGACAGCATCTTGCGGACGGCTTCGCCCTGTTCGACCGCGCGGGCCGACACATCGGACAACTCCATCGCCTGCTGGCGCAGCGCGTCGGCCACCGCCTTGACGCGGGACTCGGCATCCTCGGCCGGATAGGTCAGCCGCGACAGATGATGGGCGAGATCATCGGCGACATGACGCAGTTGGCTGCCACGATCGAAATAGGCGACCAGCAACCACAAGAAGGCAATGGGGACAAAGGCCGCGCCGACCACGCCGCCGATTTCCTGGGGTTGCAGAAACAGCAGGTTGGTCCAGCCGATCGAGACATCGACGTAATACAGGCAGACGCCGAACCACGCGGTGGTCAGAACCGCGCCGGTCAGCGTGCGGCGCCGTGCCTCGCCGGCGATGCGCCGTGCCGGACGGGAGGGCGTGTCGGGGCGAGGAAAATCACCCCCGAGGCGGCTGCCAACATCCACCACGGATACCGCGCCTTCCGACTCGGCCTCGTCACCGGTAATCATCGTGTCGCCCATGACCGCCCCTGATTATATTTCTACGCGAGTTGCACCCAAGCGACGGCGTCCGAAACGCGGAACGCCCCCTTCCCCAAAAATTAACCGCAACCATGCCCTCTTCGTTCGAAGAAATCAATCCATTGCGGCACACGGACTTGCGGCGAAACAAGAATACGCCTATGAGAGCGGCGCACTAAACACTCCGAGGCCGAAGCCATGAGTTCCCAGTCGCGCACGCCTGAGCAAAAACAAGCCGCCCTGACCACCGCCCGCATCCTTTTGGAGATCGGCGCCGTCAACTTCCGCCCGGAAGAGCCATATATGCTGACCTCGGGCTGGGCCAGCCCGGTCTATGTCGATTGCCGCAAGGTGATTTCCTATCCGCGCGCCCGGGCCAAGATCGCCGAGCTGGCCGCCGCCGCGATTCAGCGCGACGCCGGGTATGAATCGGTCGATTCGATCGCTGGCGGCGAAACGGCGGGCATTCCCTATGCCGCTTGGATCGCCGACCGCATGATGCTGCCGATGCTGTATGTCCGCAAGCAGGCCAAGGGCTTCGGCCGCAACGCCCGGATCGAGGGCGACCTGAAACCCGGCCAGCGGGTGGTGCTGGTCGAGGATCTGGCGTCGGACGGCGCCTCGAAGGTCAATTTCTGCAACGCGCTGCGGGAAGCGGGCGCCGTGGTGAATACGGCCTTCGTCGTGTTCTTTTACGGGGTGTTTCCCGGCGCGCTGAAATCCTTGAACGAGATCGGCATCAGTCTGGCCTTCCTGGCCAATTGGTGGGACGTGCTGGAAGTGGCCGAAACGGGCGGCGCCTTCGACAAGCGCACGATCGACGAGGTCCGCTCGTTCCTGCACGATCCAGTCCGCTGGTCCGCCCTGCACGGCGGGAAGGGTGGTTGAGGGGGTAAAGCCCCCCTCTTACACTTCACCAATCGCGGCGAGATACAGGGCCAGCAGCTCGTCCTCCTCCTCGCGCTCGCGGCGGTCGCGGCGGCGTAGCGAGATGATCTTGCGGACGATCTTGGGGTCGAACCCCTGGGATTTGACTTGGCCATAGACGTCCTTGATGTCTTCGGCCAGTGCCTTCTTCTCTTGTTCCAGACGCTCGATCCGGTCGATGTACTGACGCAGCGCTTCGGCGGCGATGCCGCCGGTCTTGGCGTCTTTTTCCTCTTCGCTCATGGTCCGGTCCCACCGTGTTCAAGGGAGCGGACCATAGCAGGCGGCGCGAAAACTGTCACCGCCCGCTTAGGCCGGAATCAAGCGACCGCGGCGCGAAGGTCCGACACCACCCGATGGAACATCGCCGGGGTCAACCGGCCGGTGTTGGTGTTCAAACGCGAGCAGTGATAGCTATCGGCCAGCACGCGCCCCTGCCCCACCCGGTGCACGGTGCCGTGGGCGAAAGGATAATCCGTTTTCCTCAGCCCCAGCACCGCCATCAGCGCCTCGTGCGCGTCGCGCCCGATCGCCAGGAATCCGGCGAGATTCGGCATGGCCGCGATCTCGTCGGTCAGGAAGGGACGGCAGGCCTTGAATTCGGCCGGGGTCGGCTTGTTGCCGGGCGGCACGCAGCGCACCGCGTTGGTGATCCGCACATCCTTCAAGGCATAGCCGTCGTTGGGGTCGGCGCCATACCGGCCGCTGGCTAAACCGGTCTCCAGCAGCGTGCCATACAAGAGATCGCCCGCGAAATCACCGGTGAAGGGCCGCCCGGTGCGGTTGGCCCCGCGCAAGCCCGGCGCCAGCCCGACCACCAGAATCCGCGCCGACAAACACCCGAACGACGGAACCGGCGCGTTGTGCCAATCGCCGTGCGCCGCCCGGTTGCCCGCCCGGAAGTCCACCAAACGGGGGCAGAGCGGGCAATTGATATCCGGCGTCATTATTCCCCGCGATCCTCGCGGTAGCCCGGCGAGCGGGCGATGTCTTCCTCCAGATCGAGCAATTCGACGAATTGATCGGCCTGGCGGCGCAATTCGTCCGCGATAATCGGCGGCTGGCTGCGCAGCGTGCTGACCACGGTCACCCGCACGCCCTTGCGCTGCACCACCTCGACCAGACGGCGGAAGTCGCCGTCGCCGGAAAACAGCACCGCGTGATCCAGGTGTTCGGCCATCTGCATCAGATCGACCGCCAACTCGATATCCATGTTGCCCTTGATCCGGCGCCGACCCATGGCGTCGGTGAATTCCTTGGTCGGCTTGGTGACCATCGTGTAGCCGTTGTAATCGAGCCAGTCGATCAACGGGCGCAGCGGCGAATATTCCTGATCCTCGGTCAGCGCCGTATAATAGAAGGCGCGAATCAGATGCGCTTGCGACGAGAACAGATCCAGCACCCGCTTATAATCGATGTCGAAGCCCAACGCGCGCGCCGCCCCATGCAGGTTGGCACCGTCGATGAACAACGCGATCCGCTCGGAAGGATGAAAATGCATGAAAATATCTCCGCGAATAGGGCGCCCCTCGGGGCAGCGGTACACTAAGCCGCCGGGAGGGGGTCCGCAAGGCTTGCTTTCCCGCGCCATCACCAATATATAGACCCAGCACGATTCCTAGCGAACAGCAACTGAACAGGACCATCCGATGGCGCGCGTCACGGTCGAAGATTGCATCTTGAGGGTTCCCAACCGTTTCGAACTGGTCCTGATGGCCTCGCAGCGGGCTCGCGACATCACGGCGGGCGGGCGGATCACGATCGAGCGCGACAACGACAAGAACCCGGTTGTCGCCCTTCGTGAAATCGCCGACGAAACCATCGGCCTCGAAGGTCTGAAGAATTCGCTGGTCACCGGCCTGCAACGCCATGTCGAGGCGGACGAGCCCGAGGAAGACGAGATGGACGCCTTCAGCGCCGAGCGCGACATCGGCTTCGAGAATATCGCCAGCGAGGAAGACGCGCTGGAGGAAGGCCTGTCGGTCGAGGACGGCGCCGCCGATTTCGACGCCGACGGCGGTGACGAAGTCTAATTTTTTCCGATACGGATCTCGAAACAAGGGGTACGGGCGACCGTGCCCCTTGTTTGCGTCCGGTTTGGACGAACATAATAGGGACCCTTTTGGAATAAGGATCCGTACATGTCGGTGATGCGCCAGTTCGAATTGGTCGAGCGCGTCAAATCCTACGATCCCGGCGCGGACGAGGAGGCGATCAACCGCGCCTACGTCTTCGCGATGAAAATGCACGGCTCGCAGTTGCGCGCCTCGGGCGATCCTTATTTCTCGCACCCGATCGAAGTCGCCGGGCTGTTGACCAAATACCGGCTCGACGCCGCCTCGATCATCACGGCCTTGCTGCACGACACCATCGAGGACACCCCCGCCACCTTGGAGGAGGTTGAAAAGCTGTTCGGCGCCGAAGTCGCCCGGCTGGTCGATGGCGTCACCAAACTCAGCCGGATCGAGCTGCAATCCGACCACGCCAAGCAGGCCGAGAATCTGCGCAAGCTGCTGCTGGCGACCAGCGAGGATATCCGGGTCTTGCTGGTCAAGCTGGCCGACCGCACCCACAATATGCGGACGCTGAAATACATCCAGTCGCCCGAGAAACGGCGCCGCATCGCGCTAGAGACCAGCGAAATCTATGCCCCGCTCGCCGAATTGATCGGCTTGCAGGAAATCAAGACCGAACTGGAAGATCTGGCCTTCGCCGAGCTGCACCCCGACGCGCGGGCCTCGATCGTCACCCGGCTCGACCAGTTGCGCCAGCAGGGCGGCGACGTCATCGCCACCATCACCGAGGATCTGACCCGGACCTTTGCCGAGGCCGGGGTCAACGCGACGCTGTCGGGGCGCGAGAAAACGCCCTTCAGCATCTGGACCAAGATGAAGAAGAAGAATGTCGGGATGGAGCAACTGTCCGACATCATGGCGTTCCGGGTGGTGGTCGATAATCTCGACGAATGTTACCGGGCCTTGGGCGCCGTCCATTCGAAATATCCGGTCGATCCCGGCCGCTTCAAGGACTATATCTCGACGCCCAAGCGCAACGGCTACAAAAGCCTGCACACCGGCGTGTTCGGTCCCGGCGGCCACCGCATCGAGATCCAGATCCGGTCCCGGGACATGCACGAGGTGGCCGAATTGGGGGTGGCGGCGCACTGGCAGTACAAGGGCAGCGGCGACGCCCTGCCGCCATCCGACGCCAGCCAATACCGCTGGCTGCACAATCTGCTCGACATCGAGAAGCTGGCGGTCAATTCCGAGGAGTTCTTGGAACACACCAAGCTGGAGATGTTCCAAGACCAAGTCTTCTGTTTCAGCCCGAAGGGCACCCTGATCGACCTGCCGCGCGGTGCCACCCCGGTCGATTTCGCCTATGCCGTCCATTCCGAGATCGGCGACCATTGCGTCGGCGCCAAGATCAACGGCCGGATGATGAAGCTGGACACGCCGCTCAACAACGGCGACCAAGTCGAGATTCTGACCACCAAGATGGGCACGCCCAACCCGGCCTGGGACGCCTTCGTGGTCACCGGCAAGGCACGCGCCCGCATCCGCCGCTTCATGCGGACCCGCCAGCGGGCCGAGTTCGTGGCGCTGGGCCGCAACATGCTGAACCAAGCCTTCCACGCCGAGGGGTATGATTACACCGACAAGGCCATCGACGGCGTTCTGAAGGTGTTCAAGGCGCAATCCGCCGAGGATTTGATCGCCCTGGTCGGCGAGGGTCATCAGTCGGCGCGCGACATCGTGTTGACCGTCTTCCCGGAACTGAAGACCAAGGCCAAGACGTCCGACAACGCCATCCCGCCGATCAAGCGCAAGGCGGCGCACGAGCCAGGCAGCCGGCCGCATCAGGTACAGATCAAGGGCCTGATTCCCGGCCTTGCCGTCCACTTTCCCAATTGCTGCCACCCGCTGCCGGGCGACCGCATCGTCGGCATCGTCACCACCGGCAAGGGCGTGACCATCCACACCATCGACTGCGAAAACCTGGAACATTATTCCGACGCGCCCGAACGCTGGCTGGATGTCGGTTGGGGCGAAACCGACGGCGTCGATCATCCCGGCCGGGTTCACATGGTGGTGGCCAACGAACCGGGAACCTTGAGCACCATCACCACGGTGATCGCCAAGAATTTGGGCAACATCACCAATTTGAAAATGACCAACCGCACGCCGGATTTCTTCGATCTGCTGATCGATATCGAGGTGCGCGATGTCCGGCACCTAACCAATATCATCGCGGCGCTGCGCGCCACGCCGTCGATCGCCTCGGTGGAACGGGCCAGGGGGTAACATGACCTTGCGTTTGGGCGTCAATATCGACCACGTCGCGACCTTGCGCAACGCGCGCGGCGGACGTCATCCCGACCCCTTGCGCGCCGCGATGATCGCCGCCGAGGCCGGGGCCGACGGCATTACCGCCCATCTGCGCGAGGACCGCCGCCATATCCGCGATCTCGATATCGAGCGCCTGAAGGCGCGGATGACCTTGCCGCTCAATCTCGAAATGGCCGCCACGCCGGAGATGACCGATCTGGCCGTTCATATCCAACCGCACGCCGCCTGCTTGGTGCCCGAACGCCGCGAGGAGCGCACCACCGAGGGCGGGCTGGACGTTGCCGGGCAGATCGACCGCCTGACCCCGCTGATCGCCCGGCTGTCGGACGCGAAGATTCGCGTTTCGCTGTTCATCGAACCCGATCGCGCCCAATTGGACGCCGCCAGCAAGGTCGGCGCCCCGGTTGTCGAACTGCATACCGGCGCCTATTGCGACGGCGAGGGCGCGGTTCGCCACCGCGAACTGTTGCGCCTGCAAATCGCCGCCGCGCATGCCGCCGAGCTGGGCCTGGAATGCCACGCCGGGCATGGTCTCGGCTTTGACACGGTCGGCCCGGTCGCCGCGATTTCAACCCTCGCCGAATTGAATATCGGCCATTTCCTGATCGGCGAGGCGGTGTTCCTGGGATTGGAGGAAGCCATTCGCCGGATGCGCCGCGCCATGACCGAGGCGCGCGGCCGGTGATCCTGGGGATCGGCAACGATCTGTGCGACGCGCGCCGGATCGAGGCGGCGATCGGCCGTTTCGGCGACCGTTTCCTCTCGCGCGTTTTCACCGAGAACGAACGCGCCAAGGCCGACCGGCGGACCGGACCCGCGCGGATCGGCACCTACGCCAAACGCTTCGCGGCGAAAGAGGCCTGCGCCAAGGCCCTGGGCACCGGTTTTCAGGGCGGCGTGTTCCTCAAGGATATCGGCGTGGTGTCGCTGCCCACCGGCCAACCGGCGCTGGCCCTGACCGGCGGAGCCCTTCGCCGCCTGGAGGCGCTGACCCCGCCCGGCGCCACCGTGCGCCTGCATTTGGCGCTGACCGACGACGCCCACCTTGCCCAGGCGATGGTGATCATCGAGGCCGTGTAGCCTAAAGTTTGACCACCGCGCGCAGGCCCAGCACCGTGGCATCGGGAATGCGCGTTGCCGGTTGGGACGGCAAGCCGACACCCGCGCCGGGGTGAAAGATGTACTGAGCGTCGGGAACCAGCGTCAACCACGGGGCGACTTGCGCCCGGTACAGCAGTTCAACGGCGGCTTCCGCGTCACGCACCGCGGTCGGCGTATTCTGGTCGTTGGCGTCGCGATCTCGCGCCGCCAGGTTGGAACTGATCGCGCCATATGCGAAGGCGATGCCCGCGACGTCGTCGTCGCGCCCGTCGAAGGTGCCCTTCTGGGTCAACCCGATCTCACCGTAATAGGGCAGCGTGTTGATATCCGGCGGGGCGACCATGACACGCGAGAAAACCCCCAGCCCGCCATCGACGGTGCCCGGCGTCCTCGTCAGCATCTGATCGACGATTCCGTAAATTCCCCAGTCATTCCACGATTGCCGCGGCAAACCGTTGGTATTCGGGCTACCCAGCGAGCGGCCACTGCTATCCCAATGCAGATCGCTGAAATGCCCGGCATGGACCCAACCGCCGAATTTCACCGAGGTCGCCAAGCCGGGCGCGTCCTTGTCTTGATTCACGGCGTAATTGAACTCGTTGAAATATGCGAGCGGGTCGCGGAAGCCGAAATTCAACCCGTTGCGGTTCCGGCGCACCGGATCGGGGTCGCCGTTGGCGGGCGCGGGATCGCCGTCGAACGCCGCCACCATCCAGGTCACCGAGTCGCTCAGGGCCGCCTTATATCGGATCCCCGTCATCGCCAAGGGATAGGCGCCGCCGCCGCTGGGCATGTTGGCGGCCATGCCGATCGGCCACCCGAAGGTGCCGTTGACGAAATATCCGCCCAAGGTGCTGACGACGAATTCCTCTTGCTCGGGCATCTGGCCGACACGAACCGACATGCTGTCGCCGACGAACGCCTGCTGGAGCCACAACGACCACACCCGGGTCGAGGGCGCCGCTTCGATGTCGCGGACGGTGAACAGATTCCCAAGAAAATTCGCCGACTCCCCGCGTCCGTGAATCTGGAAGAAGCTGGCGTGGAAGGTCCCGCCATCCCAGCCCGCCAGGGTCTTGAGATCGCTGTCGATATCGACTTCCAGCAGCCCCTCGGCAATACCGCGTTGCCGGATGCCACCGGACGGATTGCCCAGCACCTCGCCGGTATAGGTTCCCGACAGTTTCAGGCCCGCCGCGTCCAGCCGCGTCCGCAAGCCCCCCCAATCGCCGGTCAGGGTATCACGCCCCAAAAATCCGGGGCTGGAAGCCTCGTCGTCCGCCGCCGCGCCGGTCGGCCACGCGACCGAGTCTCCGCCCTCGTCGGCGAAGGCCGGGACGGAAATGGCGGACAGGGCGACCGTCAGCACAAGAACACGGTAAAACACGGGACATCTCCTCATCGGCATTCAGCCACGACTCCAATGACCCAGTTGCGAATCATTTGCAAGTAGCTTTTTGACGGCACGCAAAATCACCGATGGTTCGACAGAAGGTCCAAGGCCTTGCACAGCAGCCCGCCGACCGGGCGGGGCTTGGGGGGCGGCAGGCTGTTGGTGTGGTAGGCGCGCACCGCCGCCACCGGGTCGCCTTCCGAGGTCAAACGCGCGTCGATCCCGCGCCGCGCCATCCGCTTCAGGAACCCCTCGCCCGCCGAGGCGGCGATCAAGGCGGTGACGCCGTCCAACGGATGGGGTTGATCGTCGGCGAAATTGTGGAACACCATCTCGGCCCCGAACGACACAATCTCGGGGGCCGACACCGCGCCGCCATCGTCCACTGCATAGACCAGCCACCGCCGCGCCCGGCCCGCATGCCCGCCAACGGTTTTCCCATCCTTGCTCGCCACGGCGATTTTCACCGGAACCTCGCTTGCAAACGCCACCAATTGGGGCATTCTAATCGACGGCGGATGGGGAGAGAAGCCACTTCGTTTCCCGGGGAGAAACCACAGCATGTTTGCCAATCTGCGTATCGGAACCCGCTTGGCCGCCTTGACCGGCCTGATGATTCTTTTGCTCTCGACGATGGGGCTATCCGATATCACCGGCATGGGGTCGCTGTTGTCCGGCCTGCGCACCGTCTATCAAGACAGCACGGTTCCGCTGGGCGAGCTGACCCATGTGATGGACGGAATGCACCGCATGCGCGGCCGCCTGCTGCTGGCGGTGGGCGAGGAAGACCCCGCCCAGCGCGATAAATTGCTGGCCGAAATCCCCGGCCTCGACGCGGCACTCGACCAGGAATGGAAAACCTATACCGAACGCGCCGCATCGGATCAGGAAAAAGCGCGGGCGGCGAAATTCGCCGCCGGACTGGCAGCCTACCGCTCGCTTCGCGGTCGTGTGATCGACCTTCTCAAGGCGGGCGACCGCGACGGCGCGCTGAAACTGGTCCATGGCGACGGCGCCAGCGCCTTCAACGCCGTGCTCGAAATCATCGACGGCTTGATCGACACCCAGATCCAGGACGCCAAAACCGAATACGAGCAAGCGGTCGATACTCACGATTCCGCTCGGTTGCGGGCCATCTTGCTGTGCGCGGCCGGTATCCTTTTGGGCGGCGCCCTGTCCTTCGGCATCGGCCGCTCGATCTCGGTTCCGGTGGCCGGGATGGTCGCGGTGATGACCAAACTGGCGGCGGGCGATACCAACGTTACGATCTTCGGCGGCGACCGCCGGGACGAGGTTGGCGACATCGCCCGCTCGGTCGAGGTTTTCAAAACCAACGCCATCGATAAAATCCGCATGGAAGAGGACCGCGTCCGCGCCGAGGCCCGCGCGGCACAGGACCGCCGCGCCGCCCTACACCAATTGGCCGACACCTTCCAATCCGACGTTGCGGGCATGGTCGGCCATGTCGCCGAATCGGCCCACGGCATGGAGGATAATTCCCAGTCGCTGTCGTCCTTGGCGCAACAAGTGACCATGCAAGCCAGCGCGGTCGCCGCCGCGTCGGAAGAGGCCGCCGCCAATGTCGAAACGGTCGCCGCCGCCACCGAGGAATTGTCCAGCTCGGTAGCCGAAATCGGGCGCCAAGTGGGCGAGTCCAGCCGTGTTACCCGCAGCGCCATCGACGAGGCGACCGTCGCCGACCAGATCGTCCGCGAACTGGCCACCGCAGCCCAACGCATCGGCGAGGTGGTCAATCTGATCAACGACATCGCCAGTCAAACCAACCTGTTGGCCCTGAACGCCACCATCGAGGCGGCCCGCGCGGGTGAAGCGGGCAAGGGCTTTGCCGTCGTGGCGAACGAGGTCAAGAATTTGGCCAACCAAACCGCCAAGGCAACCGACGAGATCGCCGCCCAGATCACCTCGGTCCAAAATGAAACCAACCGGGCGGTCGGCGCCATTCACGGCGTGACCTCGACCATCACCCGGATCGGCGACATCGCCACCGCCATCGCCTCGGCGGTCGAACAACAGACCGCCGCCACCCAGGAAATCGCCCGTAACGTTGAACAGGCGGCGCGCGGCACGCAGGAGGTTTCGTCGAATATCGCGGGCGTTTCGATGGCGGCCGACAAGACCGGCGCCGCCGCCGACAGCCTGCTGTCCGCCGCCCGCGCGCTGAGCGGCGACGCGGGTGCGATGCAAAAAACCGTGACCGATTTCGTCGCCAAGGTCCGCGCCGGGTAGGGCTTTCACATTTCCGGCAAAACGAGTAGTCTGCCGCCCGGCTCCCTATGTTTTTTTAGGGAGGAGGACGGTGGGAAGGTGTGTTCGATGGGGAAGTGGCTCGATAATCTGAAGGTCCGCACCAAAACGCTGCTGATCGTCGGCGGCGCGATTTTGGGCACGGTCTTGGTTTTCGGCCTTGCTCTTAGCGGCCTTAACGCCGAGTTGATGGGCGGACGCGAAGCCAAGGTCCGTCAGATGACCGACGTCGCCACCAGTGTGGTCGCCCGTTGGGAAGGGCTGGCGAAATCCGGCAAAATGACCGAGGACGAGGCCAAGGCCGCCGCCATCGCCGACCTCCGGGCGATGCGGTACGGCGAGGACGGTTATTTCTGGATCAACGACCGAACCCCCACGATGGTCATGCACCCCATCAAGCCCGAGCTTGAGGGCAAGCCCTTGGCCGCGATGACCACGCCGTCCGGCGCCCATCTGTTCACCGACATGACCGACATCGTCGCCAAGCGCGGCGCCGATTTTTACTATTACGAATGGCCGCAACCCGGCTCCGCCCTGCCGGTTCGCAAGCTGTCCTATATTCGCGGCTTCGAGCCCTGGGGATGGGTGATCGGTACCGGCATCTATATCGACGACGCCGAGGCCGCCTTTCGCGGCGCCGCCCTGAAACTGGGTGGGCTGGTACTGGTGGTGACCCTGGCCGGCTTGGCGTTCTCGTTGATCGTCGCGCGGCGGATCTCGCAGCCCCTGGTCGATCTGGCGGGGCAGATGGACCAGCTCGCGGCCTGTGAATACCATATCGAATTGGCGGCGATGGACCAAACCAACGAAATCGGCGCGATGGCCCGCTCGCTGGCGGTTTTGCGCGACAACAGCCGCCGCGCCGACGAACTGGCCGCCGGTCACCGCCGCGAGGAAGAATTGAAGGACCGCCGCCAGCAGGCGGTCGAGCAGTTGACCAAGGATTTCAACGCCGGAGTCAGCGGCGTGTTGGGCATGGTCTCGCATTCGGCCCAGGAACTGCGCGACGTCGCCCAGGTGATGGCGGGCATCGCCGACGACACCAGTTCGCGCGCCACCAGCGTGGCCGCCGCCGCCGAAACGGCGGCAGTCAATGTGCAAACCGTCGCCTCGGCGGCCGAACAATTGGCTGCGGCCGAGGCGGAAATCGCCCAGCAGGTCGCCCGTTCGTCGCAAGTCGCCCGTGCCGCCTCGGACGAGGCGACCCGCATCACCGGCATCGTGGCCGGGCTGTCGTCGGCCGCCGCCCGGATCGGCGCCGTGGTCCAGCTGATCAACGACATCGCCAGTCAAACCAACCTGCTGGCCTTGAACGCGACGATCGAGGCGGCGCGCGCCGGAGAAGCGGGCAAGGGCTTCGCGGTCGTCGCCAACGAGGTCAAGAATCTGGCGAACCAAACCGCCAAGGCGACCGAGGAAATCACTAGCCAGATTCAAGCGGTGCAGGGCGCGACGCAAGAAGCGGTCACCGCGATTTCCGGAATCGGCAACACCATCGCCGAGATCAACGAAACCGCCACCGCCATCGCCGGCGCGGTCGAGGAGCAATCGGCCGCCACGCGCGAGATCGCCCGCAACGTGACCGAAGCCGCGCACGGCACGCAGGAAGTGACCAGCAGCATCGGCAGCGTCAACGAAGGGGCCATGCGCACCGGGGCCACCGCCCTGAAGGTGCTGACCACCGCCGACCAGTTGATCGACCGCTCGACCGAATTGTCGGGTGAGGTCGAAAACTTCCTGTCCGCCATCGCCACCGCCGGTGACCGCCGCACCTTTGAGCGGCACTATGTCGCGCTGCCGGTTCGCGTGACCGGCCCATCGGGCACCGTGTCGGCCGTGGTTCACGACATTTCGGCGGGCGGCGCCCTGGTCGATGGGGTGATCCCCGGCGACCCCGGCACGCGGGTCGAGGTCTCGGTCGCCGACTGGCCGATGATCCAAGGCCGCGTCATCGCGCGGGAAGGCGGGCGCAGCCGGCTGCAATTCGCCCTCGACCCGGCCACTCAGGCGACATTGAGCACGGCCATCGCCAAGCTGGGCGACGGCACGATCCGGGCCGCATGACGGCGGCGGGCGGCATAAAGGCGGCGGCCGGTCGCCAGACGCTGGCCCGCCTGCTGGCCGTTCTCGACCAAAACCCCGACGATTCCGACGCCCAATTCGACATGGCGCTGGCCCTGCGCGACCTGGGCCACGAACAACCGGCCCGCGCCCTGTTGACCCGGCTGGCGCATTCCTCCGATTGTCCACCCCGGGTGTGGGCCGAGCTGGCGCCGCTGCTGGCGGCCGAGGGGCACACCGCCGCCGCCGACACCTTGGCCCGGCGCGCCGGATCGCGGGCGATCGCGCCGCCGCGCGTCGGCGCCTCGCTGATCCCGCCGTCCGCCGCCGTGATCAAGGTCGGGCTGGCATGGGCCGACAACGGCCACCATGTTCCGCTCGCCGACCTGTTGACCCTGACCCGCCACCCCTTGGCGGCGGTCTATGCGCTGCAAGACGGCGATCGGGCGGCGGATTCGCGACGGCTGGCGCATCCGTCGCTGCTGCTGGAGCGGCCCGAGGGCATGGACATAGCCGATGCCGTCGCCGAAATGGACATGCTGGTGTGCGTTCCCGGTGCCGCGCGGCGCGTTGCGGAAGACTTGGGGATTCCGGTGTGGCCCGCCGAGGATTGGGCGCTGGCCGACCATGACCTGGAGCGCCGGATCGGTCACCTTTTCGCGCAAGCTTGGCTGCATCGGCTGATCGGCGGCAATCCGGGCTTGGAGCGGGTGATCGCGATAGGCACCGGCGCGCTCGATCCCACGCTGCCGGTCTTGGCGATCGAGGCCCGGACAACACGCGCCGATGCGCTTCGCCACGCCGGGCTGGATACCGTCACCGCCGTGGCGGGCGACGGCATCGGCCGCGCCCTGGCGCCCGCCAGCGATGGTCCAATCATCGCGCTCCCCGCCTGGAGCAACGGCGGCCTTGCCACCACCGCCCTCGACACGCTGCTCGCGGACCTGCCCGGCCGCGCGGTGATCTGGGCCGATGTGCCCGCTTGGACCCCGGCGATTTTGGCCGGACTGCGTCAATCCTTGGCCTCGGGAACCGTGGCGACGCTGCTGCTGCCCGCCCACAGCGATCTGTCGCCCCTGGACGGTCTGGGGTTTCGCGTGATCCACCCGGTGGCTGGGCTGGTGATCGCGCTGGCCGCCGGTATCGAAGCGCCCGCCGACGACGTCACCCAAGCCGACCGCTTGGCCGAACACGCCGCCGACAGCGATCCGGTCGCCGCCGCCCAATTATTCGCGACCGCTCTGGAACATGATCCGTTCCATGTCGCGGCCAACGCCGCGCTGGGCGTTTTGGCCCGTGCCGAGGGCCGCGTTGCCGCCGCCGCCGTTTTCGCCCGGCGCGCCCTGACCACCGCCGATCATCCGGCGCTGTGGTCGAACCTGGGCAACGCGCTGACCGATTTGGGGCGCTGGGACGAGGCGGACGACGCGCATCGGCGCGCATTGACGGCTGCCCCCGATGATGCCGCCCTGCTCGGCAACGCCGCCCGGCTGGCCCGTTTGCGCGGCGACGCTGACCGGGAACGCGCGTTGCTGGAACGGATGATCCCGTGCCCCGATGCCCCGCCTGGCGGCGAGGCGCTGTTGGCAGATGCCTTGATGAAATCGGGGGAGTGGGCCGAGGGCCTGCGCCGACGCCCCTTGCGGGGTTCCTGGCGCGGGATCGGCGACGGCGAGGGGCTGGCTGGCCACCGGGTCCGGATCCGCGCCGACGGCGACGGCCGCGACACCGTGATGCTGATCCGCTATGCTGCCCGGTTGGCCGGAATGGGCGCCCAGGTAACGCTTGACTGCCCTGCCTCGGCCGCCCGCCTGATGGCCACCGCGACCGGCGTTCACCGGGTCGCCGGGACCTTCGACGACGACAGCGAGATCGACATCGAAACCGTGTTGTCCGATCTGCCCCGGCTGCTGGGACCCGATATCCCCGTTTGCGTTCCCTATCTGACCGCCGAGACCGATTTGTTCGCCACCGGGTCGGGTTTGCGCATCGGTCTCGCCTGGGGGGGATCACCGGGGGAACGGCCCTTGCCGCTGTCGCACCTGCAACGCCTTGCCGCCGATCCAACCGTGCAGTTGCTCGCACTCGGCACCGACCGGCGCGTCCGCGATCTCGAACTGACGGGAGCAAGCGCCTTTATCGCCGTCGCGGGTGGCGAGGGCGACGATCTGGCCGAGCGCGCCCGGATCATCGCCAGCCTCGACGTGCTGATCGCGGGCGACACGGTCGAGGCGCATATCGCGGGTGCCTTGGGCAAGCCGGTCTGGGTGGCGGTACCGCTGGCGGCCGACTGGCGTTGGCCGAAGGACGGCCCATCCCCTTGGTACCCCACGGCGACGTTGTTCCGGCAATCGCCGGATGGATCGTGGGACGCGGCAATTAACCACATGGCGAAAGCGGTCAAGGAGTGGGGTATTTCCCACATAACGGGGTAGAAACCGCCTCTTCCCTAGACCCATCCGTTCGGAGTATGCTTCCGCCCGTTGACTGGCGGCCCCATCCGGGGACCGGCGGGACTCCACTCCCGAAGGGGACTTCGCGTATGCTTCTCGATCTCGACGCCTTGAAGGCGGCTCAGGTTAACTCCGAACCGTTTCCGCACCTCGTCGTTCCGTTCTTTCTGCCCAAGGCGCACCTCGCCGAAGCGATCAAGGACTATCCCAAGATCGACTTGGCGGGCATCTTCCCGCTCGACACCATTGAAGGCGGTGCGACCTTCAAGACCCTGGTGCGCGAGATGCAAAGCGACGACGTCCGCAAGATCATCGCCGACAAGTTCGAGATGAACCTCGACAAGCATCAGACGATGGTCACCGTGCGCGCCAACGCGCGCGCGTCGGACGGCAAGATCCACGCCGACGCCACCTTCAAGAAGGCCACCTTGCTGTTGTACCTCAACGACCTGGAATGGCCGCACGAGGGCGGACGGCTGCGCGTGCTGCGCTCGCCCGACAACCTCGAGGATTTCACCGGCGAGGTCGCCCCGGTCGGCGGCTTGCTGTTCGCCTTCAAATGCGTCGAGCACGCGTGGCACGGCCACAAGCCGTATGAAGGCATCCGGCGCTACATCATGATGAACTTCGTCGAGGACCCCAAGATGTTCCAGCGCGAGGTGGCCCGTCACAAATTCACCGCCGGCCTGAAGAAGCTGGGCCGTCTGATCGGGATCGGCAAGATCCCGCAGGTCTGACCCCGGTGGCGTTGACCGGCTGGGTTCTGACCGACGGCAAGATCGGGATGGAGAACCAGTGCCTCGGCTTGGCCGAGGCGATGGGCATCGAACCGGTCGTCAAGCGCGTCCGTTTGCGGTTGCCGTGGCGCCTGCTTAGCCCGGTACCGCTGCGGGCGGGCGGTCGCTGGGCGCTGGCCGGGGGATCCGACGTGTTAACCCCGCCCTGGCCGGATGTGTTGATCGCCACCGGGCGGCACAGCGTGGTGCCGTCGCTGTTCATCGGCGCCCAAAGCCCGAACACCTTCCGCATTCAAATCCAAAGCCCCGGCATTCCGGCCGATCTGTTCGATCTGGTCGCGGTGCCCCGGCACGACCGCTTGCGCGGCCCCAACGTGCTGGCAACCCCCGGCGCGCCCCACCGCGTCACCCCGGCGGTGACCGCCGCCGCCGCCGCCCGTTTTGCACCGAAGCTTGCCCATCTGCCCCACCCCCGGGTTGCCGTGCTGATTGGCGGGGCCAACGGCGCCTATGACTTTCCCGAGGCGGTAATGGTGGATCTGGCCGTTAAACTGACCGCGATGGCCCGGGCCACCGGGGCCGGACTGCTGGTGACCGCGTCGCGCCGCACCCGGGCGGCGAACGAGGCGATCTTGCGCACGGCGCTGGCCGGTATCCCTTCGTTTTTGTGGGACGGCACCGGTGAGAATCCCTATTTCGCCTTTCTGGGGCTGGCCGACGCCATCATCACCACGCCCGACAGCATCAACATGGTGTCCGAGGCGGCCTCGACCGGCAAACCGGTCTATGTCGCGGACCTGCCCGGCGGATCGCGGAAATTCGACGCCTTTCATCAGGGCCTTCGCGATGACGGCGTGACCCGGCGTTTCACGGGCGTCTTGGAGCGCTGGAGCTACCCGCCGCTCGACGACACCCCTCGCATCGCCGCCGAGGCTTTGCGGCGCATCCACCAAAAAGGAAACGCCGGATGAGCGGATCGATCACCGTCCAGCCCTGCCGCCACGGCCCGTTCATGTTTTTGATGAACGACGTTTATATTGGCCGCTCGCTGGCGCTGTACGGCGAATATTCCGAGGGCGAGGTCGATCTGTTCCGCCGCATCCTGCCGATGGCGGCCGAGATCGTTGAGGTTGGCGCCAATATCGGCACGCTGACGGTGCCGCTGGCCCGCATCGCCGGTCCCCTGGGCCGGGTTTTGGCCTTCGAGCCGCAGGCAACCGTGTTCAACATGCTGTGCGGCAACATCGCGTTGAACGAGCTGGACAACACCACGGCCACCCGCTGCGCGCTGGGCGCGAAGCCGGGGCGGATTCGCATTCCCCGCTTGGGCTATGGCGCCCAGGTCAATTTCGGCGGGGTCTCGGCCGGCGAGGGCGAGGACGAGGTCGAGGTAATCACCTTGGACTCGCTGTCCTTGAAAAAATGCGACCTGATCAAGATCGATGTCGAGGGCCATGAGCTGCGGGTGCTGAAGGGCGGGCGGCAAACCTTGCGCAAATTGCGCCCGACCCTGTTCGTCGAAAATGACATCCCGGAGCAGCACAAGGAGCTGATCACCTGGCTGCGCGCCGAAGGCTACCGGCTGTGGTGGTACATCACGCCTTTGTACAATCCGAACAACTTCCGCAAGAACGCCGAGAACATTTTCGGCGAGACCGTCTCGTACAACATGCTGTGCGTCCCGCAAGACCGCTGCGGCAACGTTTCCGGCTTCCCCGAAGTGGGCCCCAACGACGAACCGCACCCGTTGGGACGACGGTAAGGGTTACCCCTTGATCTGGCGTTCCAGCGCCGCGAAGCGGCCGTCTTGCGGCCAGCGGCGGATGGCATCTTGACAGACCCTTAGGGCCAAGGCGCGTTCGCCCAGATTGGCGGCCAGGATCGCGAGGCTGCCATGAATTTCGACAAACTCCGGGTCGGCCGCGATGGCGGCTTGAAACAGCGCCAGCGCTTCCTTCGAACGCCCTTGGCGGTCACGCACGAAGCCCATGTTGGCCAGGGTCCGGGCCTCGTTTGGAATCTCCGCCAGCACGGCGGCGAAGCAATCGGCCGCCTGATCCAACGCGCCGTGCAAGACATGCTGCCCCCCCTCGGCGAACAACGCCTGCAAGGCGGCGGGGGCTTGATCCAGGCGGGTCGGGCGATTGCGTTCGACCAGACCGTGCTTTTGCAGCAAGGCCAGATCGGCGGTCAGCCCTTCGACCAGCAGCCGGTTCTGCAAATCCTTGATCGCCGGATTGCGCACCTGTTTGATGAAAACCCTGGCCAGCGAATCTCGGCCGAGCGGGATGCTTAAGGTTTCCTCGATCACATCGCCGGCCCGCCACGAGGTGGCGTGCAGCACCGCGATCGGCCCGTGCCGCCCGGCGATCCCGCCATCGGCGTCCACCTTCAAATCGGCGAGGTCCGGGCCGCACATATTCCAAACCAGCGCGTCCAGAGGACGGACGGCGAACCCGCCCAAGGTCGCCACCACATTAAAGGCGCTTTGCTCGAACAAGGGCTCGATCGGCATCGTCCGGCACAGATCGGCCCAACGGCGCAGATAGTCGCGCGACCGGCACAAGAACAGGCCGGAATTGTAATAGGGTTTGCCGCGATCGACCCCCTCGATCAGCTTGGAATAAACCTCCGCCGGGCTGATGTCTTGCTGCGACTGGATGGTCGGAACGGCGGCGTCGATACAGACCGCGATGTCTTGCCCCGCCAACCGCATGGCCTCCGCCATCGCCGACAGCATGCCGTTCAGATCCCCCAGCGCCACCATGTCGGAATCCAGCCAGACCACGCCGTCCCAATCAAATCCGGCGACGTAATCGGCAAGTGCCGCCTTGCGGTACCAGGGATGCGGCGCGTCGGCCAGATACGCGGGCATCTCCAGCAACACGCCCTTCTCGCGCAGAAAGGCGGTCTGAGCGGCGTTCATCCCAAAATCGCAGACCCGGACGACGGCCCCCGGACTGTGCCGGGCGACCGATGTGAATAACGGGAACAGCAGCCAAAAATACCGTTCATCCACTCCCGTGGTCAAAAGCAGTGTCATCGCGAGGGGTCCCCGGCGCCATCCGAATTCGGGCCAGAGTGTGTCACCCCGCCCGGCCATGACAAATAAAAAAAAGGAAACGTCCGCTTATCCGGCATCCTCCGGGTTCAGCGTCACCTCCAGACGGCGTCCCGATTCGGCCAGCACCACCCGTGAGGCCAGTTGGCGGATGATCGTGAGGCCGCGCCCGGATTTGTCGGAGGGCGTGTGCGGGCAGGTCAGAACCCGCCGGAAATCAAATCCGCCGCCTTCGTCCAGAACGGCAAGGTTGACGCCGCCCTCGGCTTCGGCACGCAGGGAAATCTCGACCCGGCGACGGGCGAAGGCGGGAAGACCTAGCCTGGTTTCGATGGCATGGCCATAATTGATGAAACTGTCGCGATCACGGCGCGAATCGCTGCCGACCCCCAAATTGCCGTGCACCAGCGCGTTGGCCAAGGCCTCGCCCAGCACCAAATCCAGAATCGTCACAAAATCGGCATTCAGCGAAAAGGCCCGCCCCGCCGCCACCGCCAACCAATGGGACAGCGGCTGATGAAAGGCGCTGCCGGTCAGCAGCGACACCACCAATCCGCCATCCGCCAATCCGGCGGCGGCCAGCGCCGACAGCCGGGCGCCGGGTGTCCATTCGATCAGCCCTCGGCCCGGCGGAGTCAGGGCCGCCTCGATCTCGTCGGCGGCCGAGCGTGAAATCCGGTACCAGCCGGTTTCCCCCTTGGCCGTCAACACCGGAAAGGCCGCGACCATCGCCTGGGTGACGCCGCGGCCTGGCAGCGGGCGGATCACTCGGCGGCGGCTCCGTCGGCCAGCAGTTCCCGCAACCCCGTCCAGGTGAACAAGCGATGCACGGCGCCGGTCGGGCGGCAGACATTCAGATGATTGCCGACCCGCCGCGCCTCGTCGGCGGCGATCAGCATCAGCCCGATTCCAAACGAGTCCATGAATTCCAGATTGGCCAAATCCACCACGATCCGGCGGCCCGGCCCATCGGCGATATCGGTCAGTACCGACGTGAAGCGCACATTGTCGCTGTGCCCCAGCCGACCGCTCAGCCGGTAGACCGTGCCGTCCTCGCTGTGCTCCACGCTATAATCGACCACGGCTGGACTCCCCTTCGGTGTTAACTGCGCTCAATCCACAAGGCGGTGAGATCGTCGGTCAAGGGTAACCGGACCTCGCGGTAAAAACGGGCGAACAGCGGCTCAAGCGCCAGCTTCCCGGCCCGCCAGATCACGGTGCGCACAAGACCTTCCACCCCTTCCTCGCCCAGCAGGCCGCCGTCCAGGGTTTCGGCCTCGCTGACCGCGTCGCTGGTGAACAACAAGCCGGTTCCCCGGGGAAACGCGCAGGTCCGGTTGGTATAGGCCGCGTGGGGACGCAGCCCCAACGGCATGCCGGTGGTATCCAGCCAGCCCAGCCCTTGCGGGCAAACCAGCAGCGGACGGGGCGCGGCGGCCGACGACCAGGTCAAATGACCGTCCCGCACCACCATATGGAACATCGTCGCGAATTGGCCCGGACCCAATTGGCCGCAGAGGGTATCGTTCAAGATGCTCAGGAATCCAGCCGGATCGTCGCGGCGGACCGCCACGTCGCCGATCAGCGCATGCAGGCGAAAGACGTTCAACGCCGCCGGAACCCCGTGGCCGGACAGATCGAAGGCATAGAACGCCATGCCGCCATCGCCAAGCTCGTAGGCGCCCCACAGATCGCCGCCCACCGCGTTGCACGATTTGAAACGGGTTTCCAGGGTCAGGCCCGCCCGCTCCAAGGCCGGCGCCAATTGCTCGGCCGACGGCAGCAGGCGCAATTGCATCCGCCGCGCGACCTCCATCTCCTCGGCGTGCGCATCCGATTGGGCAACCGGGTGGACGGTGGTACCGTGATGCGGGCGCGGTTGCGACAGAACTTCCAGTTCCTGGGCGGTCAGCCCCTTCCCCGAGGGAATCGCCCACCGGAAACGCCGCTGGGTTCCGGCGACATCGTGTTCGTACATTTCGCCCTCCCCCACCAGATGTTGTGGGCCACGCATCGCCCTTAACCAACGATATTGATCATGCGGCCCATCGTAGGGCGGGAGAGGCGGCCAAGGCAACCGGTAAACACCCGGTTAACGAACACTTCACCGCTGCGTCATATAAACGAAAAAAACCCTTCGGCACCGGTCGGCGCCGAAGGGTTTTTCCAGAAAAAAAAGCGCTGGCCTTTAGCCGTGCAAGCCGTGGTACTTGGCCATCAGCGCGTCGTGATCCTCGTCGTGCGCCGGGTCCTTGATGATGCAATCGGCCGGGCATACGTCCTGGCACTGGGGCGAATCCTCGGCGCCGACGCATTCGGTGCAGCGCGCCGGGTCGATCAAGTAAATCACGTCGCCGGCGGAAATGGCTTCGTTCGGGCAGGTCGAAACGCAGGCGTCGCACGCCGTGCAGTCATCGGTGATTTTCAGCGCCATCGGTCGTTCCTCTTCTGTTCGATGGAAAGCGGGCAATTCAACGGGCGTATATCTGACTTGCCTTGACCTTGACAACAGGAATCGCCGTCCCCACCCTAATGGGGGTAACAAGTGCCACACCATTTTCATATTCCCCCACGTTTCCACTCGCCCTAACGAATCAGGCTCGATATGATGGTGGGCGAAACCGCCCCGTTCGGGTGGGGAAAATGCAAAAACGAGGATTGCATGAGCTCCGAACCAGACACGTCCGTATCCCTTGCCTTTGCCGGCAGCGGCGGCGCCGGTGTGATGACCGCCGCCAACATGCTGATCGACGCGGCCGCCAAAAGCGGCCTGTACGCGCTGTTCGGCCGGTCCTCGGGCCCCCAGATCCGGGGCGGCGAGGCGGCGGCGCTGCTGCGCTTATCGACCCAGCCGGTCAGCTCGGTCGATGATTCGACCGATATCTTGATCGCCATCGACTGGGGCAATGTCGACCGGTTTTCCGCCGAACTGGCGTTGCGCTCCTCCAGCGTGATCATCGCCGATCCCGACGCGGGCGAGGTTCCGGCGGTTCTAGCCAATTCCGGCGCGCGCATCGCGCATTTGCCGATGGACAAGATGGCCAAGGCGATCCCCGGCGGGCGCCCCAACATGATCGCGTTGGGCGCGGTGGCGGTTTTGATCGGTGTGCCGGTCGATGTGCTGATCGAGGGCTTGGGCAAATCCCTGAAAAAGAAGCGTGCCGACGCTTACGAGGCGTCGGTCGCCGCCGTGCGCGCCGGGGCCGAGGCCGCCAAGGACCTGGGCGCCACCCGGCGCCTGGGCGTCTGCCCGCCGGGTGCCCGTTGGGCGATTACCGGCAACGAGGCGGCGGCGCTGGGCGCCGTGCGCGGCGGGGTGCGCTTTTGCGCCGCCTATCCGATCACGCCGGGCACCGAAATTCTGGAATGGCTGTCGGGAGCGCTGCCCAAGATCGGCGGCGTCTTCGTGCAGGCCGAGGATGAACTGGCCTCGATCAACATGTGCCTGGGCGCCTCGTTCGGCGGCGTTCCGGCGCTGACCGCGACCGCCGGGCCCGGTCTGGCATTGATGATCGAAGGGCTGGGGTTGGGCGTCGCCTCGGAAACCCCGGTCGTCGTGGTCGATGTGCAACGCGGCGGACCCTCCACCGGTATTCCCACCAAGTCGGAACAAAGCGATCTCGACATCGCCCTGCACGGGCTGCACGGCGACGCGCCGCATTTGGTGCTGGCCGCCCAGTCGATCGGCGACTGCCTGTTCACCACCCAGTGGGCGGTCACCCTGGCCGAAGCCCTGCAAACCGTGGGCATCGTGCTGACCGAACAATCGCTGGGCCAATCGCGCGCGGTGATCGATCCGCCCGCCGACTCCGGTCTTACCGCCCAACGGCTAACCGCCGAAACCCCGGACGAGGACGGGCTGCGCTATCAGCGTTATGCCTTGACCCCATCGGGTGTCTCGCCGATGGCGATCCCCGGCACGCCGGGCTGTCAGTACACCGCCGACGGGTTGGAACATTCGGTTTACGGCAATCCCTCCTCGGCCGCCTTGGATCACGAACAGCAGTTGGAAAAGCGCCGCCGCAAGCTCGACGATCACGACTACGGCGACCAGTGGGCCACCATCGAAGGCACCGGCCGGGTGGCGTTGATCACCTGGGGATCGACCACCGGCGCCGCGCACGAGGCGATCCAGCGCGCCAAGGCCGACGGTTTGGATGTCCGGCTGATTTCGCCGCGCTTGCTGCTCCCGGCACGGCCGCGCGAAATGCAGGCGGCCTTGGATGGGGTCGATGCCGTTCTGGTGGTCGAACAAAGCCATTCCAAGCAGTTCCTGCGCTATCTGCGGTCGGTCTACACGCTGCCGGCCAAGGTCGATTGTCTGTTCCGGGCGGGTCCCTTGGCGATCCGTCCTGGTGAAATCCATCACGCTCTCATGTCCATGGGGTCCTCGTCATGAACGCGCCCGCTTGCTCCATTCCCACCAGCGTCGCCGAATGGCGGTCCAACCTCAAACCGGTCTGGTGCCCGGGCTGCGGCGATTTTTCGGTGCTGTCCTCGTTCGCCAAGGCCTTCTTGGAACTAAAGCTGGATCCGAACCAAACCGCGATGATCTCGGGCATCGGCTGTTCGTCGCGCCTGCCCGCCTATCTGACCAGTTACGGCTATCACTCGATCCACGGCCGCGCTCTGGCGATCGGGGCTGGGGTCAAGCTGGCCCGGCCGGACTTGACCGTGGTGGTCACCGGCGGCGACGGCGACGGCTTTTCGATCGGCGGCAACCACTTCATCCACGCCTGCCGACGCAATGTCGACATGACCTATGTGGTGATGGACAACCGCGTCTATGGCATGACCAAGGGTCAGCCCAGCCCGACCACCGAAGCCGATTGGGACAATTCGGCGATGGCGCCGCCCGGCGGTACCGGCGTCGCGCCGTTCAATCCCTTGGCGATCGGCTTGACCGCCGGGGCCAGCTTCGTCGCCCGCACGTTTTCGGGCGATCCCAACCACACGGCGTCGGTGATCGCCGAGGCGATCCGTCACCCCGGCTTTTCGGTGGTCTTGGTGCTCAGCCCCTGCGTTACGTTCCGCGAGGAAGAGCGGCTGTGGAAGGAACGGGTCCATAAGGCGGCCAATACCCAGCCGATCACCGACCAGGCCGATGCGGCCCGCATGCTGATGGCCGACGACGGCTTCACCCTGGGCGTTTTGTACAAAAACGAGCGCCCCGCCTGGACGCCCAGCCAACGCGCTCCGGTCGCCGTGGCGGATTTGGACGCTCAGTTCCGTACTGGGTAAAAACCCGAGGGCGGGTTCGGGAACCGGTTTCCCGAACCCGCCGTTTCCGGTACCATACTTTCGGGATAAGCGTCGTGGGCCGTCCGGCCCTTGGCCAGCTTTATGGGATTGCTCGAGACATGGTATCGGTCGAAACGCCGGAGGGAATGCCGTCCCCGGACCGGGGCGGTGGCAATGCGCTGCTTGGCGCGTCGCTATTGGCCATCGTCGTCTTGTTCGCGTTCTTGCTGTGGAGCGGCTGGAAAAATTGCTGGGGACCGGCGGTTTAACGCCCGATATCCACAACACCCTGGATCACGCGCTGCGCGGGGCCGAGCGTTTGCGGTCCTTGC
The DNA here is from genome assembly GCA_903899885.1 of uncultured Rhodospirillaceae bacterium. GTDB lineage: Bacteria > Pseudomonadota > Alphaproteobacteria > Rhodospirillales > Magnetospirillaceae > CAIULK01. The sequence goes on along the minus strand of CAIULK010000229.1, from coordinate 3,521 downwards.
TGCGCGACGTCCAGCTTTATCTGGCGGTGGCCCAATCCGCGCCGCCGGCGCGGCATGATACCGCCAGTGATGCTTGATCCCGAACACTTGGCCGAAGTGTTCACCACCCTGATCGACAACAGCCTATCCTACCGCGTGGCCCCCATCGTCACGGTGGTGGTTTTGACCACCTCGGAGGTCGAGCGCGACGTACTCGCCTCGTACCAATTGGGGGCGTCGGGCTATCTCACCAAGCCGATCGATTACGAAAGCCTGTTCGCGGCGATCCGGGGGATCGAGGAATACTGGTTCGCCATCGTGCGGCGGCCGGGGGTTAGTTAAGCCCGCCCCGCACGATTCGCGCCTGCTGGTCCCGGCCGTAATAGCGGCGCGCCCAATAGGTCAGCGTATCCTTGAGATAACGGTCCAATTCGTCGAGGCCGACCTTGCCGTCGCCGTTGCCATGGGGCGCGGCGTCGGCCTTGCCGCTCATCCCCAGCAGGAAGTATTTGGTGAACAGGCCGTCGCTGCCGTCCTGCTCCCAGCTTGCCACCTGATTGGCCGACCCGGCGGTGATGACGGTCAGTTTCTCGGGCACGGGCGGCGGCTTGACGTCGAAATAAACCGGCGAGGCTTGCCCCAGCACCGAACCCGCCGCCGACTGACCGGAAAAACACGCCTCCAGCACCACGGTGACGCTTTCGGCGGGCAAGCGCGCGAGATTGTCGTACAGCGTCTTCAAGGGAAAGCCGTTCAGCTCGATGCGGGCGGCGTCGGCATCGACCGGCACCAGATAGGGGCTGCCGCCCTGCCCGCCCGGCGCGCCATGACCGGCATAATAGACGAACACCCGGCTTTTGCCCGGTTTGACCCAGTCGAACAACTGCCCCCGGTAATCCTTGTCGTTGCCGAACACCCGCACCATCTGGGCGCCGGTGGCGTCCTTCAGATCAATGATGTTGCCCTCGCGGATGCCCAGACCTTGGGTGGCGTAGGCTTTCATCCCCTCGGCGTCGGCATAAGCGGGTTTGACGTCGGGGATATCCTTGCCGAAGCGGCCGTAATCGGCATTGCCGATGATCACCGCGACATCATCGGGCCGTTCCGGCGCGTGGTGGAACGACAGCGCCAGCGCCTGCGCCGGAAAGCGCGGTGGCGCGACGGCCACCACGGGCGGCGCCACCGGAACCGAAGCCTTGGGACCCGGCGCCGCGACGGCGACCGGCGGCGCGCCCCGGTGCTGTCCGCTCAAGCTGGCGATGCTTCCCGACGCGCCATCGACCCGGCGCATGAAGTCGGCCAACGCCGCCACCCACGCCGGACGAACCGCCGAGGACGAGGCGGGAAACGGCACCGCGAACTGGCCATTGCCGGAAAATTTGCCCAACGGCGCGCCGTCGCGCCCCTGGAAGGCGCCGGTCAGCCCAATCGTGGTGATGTCAAACGACATGTAACCCAGTTGAACCTGCAACTCGACCACCAGCACGACATCGTCGCCGCGCGCCACGGCCTCGGCGACCGATGCCGCCGGACGCGCCGACCGGAAGCGGGCCCCCAAGGCCCGGCCCAGATCGGCGGGAATCTGTTGCGGATCGGCATCGGCCGCGCCGTCCACGCCCATCGGTCCCATGCGGAATAGCCCCTGCCGGGCCCCCAGCACATTGTTGGCGAAGCGCATCGAATCACCATCGACCACGCCCAACGCCAAGCCCGACAACGGGCCGCCGGGGCTGCCTTGGTCGAACGCGGCATGCGCGTCCTGGGCGGTTTCCACCGGCACCGCGCAGGCCGCCAAAACCGGCAGCAGAATCAGAAAGGCGAGACGTCGCATCCATGCCGTCATCATCGACCTCGTCCGCAGGGGAGTTGATATTCTACCCCGTGATTGCGCCGCACCCAAGGGTGGATTAAAACCATGCCATGGATGATCCTCATGAACCGGCGGCTTTGTGCGCGGCCTGCCTGAAACCGGCGGCGCTGTGCGTATGCGCCGATGTGGTCCCGCTGGCCAACCGCATCGCCCTGCTGATCTTGCAACACCCGCAGGAGCAGGACAAAACCCTGGGCACGGCGCGGCTGCTGGCCCACCATTTGACCCAGGCGGTGATGAAGGTCGGCCTATCTTGGCCCAGTCTTGCCAAGGCACTGGACCGCCCGGCCGACCCGCAACACTGGGCGGTGCTGTATCTGGGTTCGGCCAAGGCCCCGCCCGAGCGCGAGGTGACGGTGCTGACCGCCAAGGGCGAGCCCTGCCCGGATCAAGACGCGGCCCTGGCCGGGATCGAGGGCGTCGTGGTGCTCGACGGCACATGGGCGCAGGCCAAGGCCTTGTGGTGGCGCAATCCCTGGGTTCTGAAATGCAAGCGGGTGGTTCTGGGCCCCAAGCGCCCGTCCCGCTATGGCCGGGTGCGTACCGAGCCGCGCAAGGACGCGCTCTCGACCATTGAAGCCGCCGCCTTGCTGCTCAGCCGCCTGGAAGGCCGCCCCGAAATCGAAACCGCCTTGGACGCCACCTTCCAGCGCATGCTGGAACGCTTCCGCCAAGCCCGCAAGGACGGCACCGCCGGACCGGCGCCGGTCCGCGCCATTGCCCCGCGCCGCGACCGCCGCACCCGCCATTGACCAAAAACCACGGAGCCTCGCCATGACATCGCGCCTGCTCGTTCTTTCGGTTATCCTGCTTGCCGCCGCCCCGGCGTTGGCGCAAACCGACTTCATGAGTTTGGGCAAGAAGGCCCTGCAATCGGTCGAGGGGCAGTCGGGCGGCGGCGGCGGCAACGCCAGCCTGGGGGCGGGGCTGTCGGACGGCGAAATCACCACCGGCATCAAGGACGCGCTGCGGGTCGGCACGCAAAAAGCGGTGGCGGCCGTGGGCCACGCGGGCGGTTTCCTCAACGATACCAACGTTCACATCCCGTTGCCGGGGCCCCTCGCCAAGATCAAGATGGGCCTGTCGGCGATCGGCGCCGGGGGACTGGCCGAGGATTTGGAACAGCGCATCAACAGGGCCGCCGAAACCGCCGCCCCGTTGGCCGCCGGGATTTTCGGCGACGCGGTCGGCGCGATGAGCCTGCAAGACGCGCGCGGCATCCTCACCGGCCCCTCGGATTCGGCGACCCAGTATTTCAAGCGGACCACCACGCCGCAACTGACCCAGGCGATCAAGCCGATCGTCGATCAAAGCCTGTCGAATGCCGGAGCGGTCAAGTCGCTGAACACGCTGACCACCACCGCCAAGGCGCTGCCGCTGCCCCCCAGCCTGGATTTGGACCTCGGCAACTATGTCACCGGCAAAACCCTGGACGGTATTTTCTTCTATCTCGCCCAGCAGGAAGCCAATATCCGCGCCAACCCCGCCGCCCGCACCACCGACGCGCTGCGCGCGGTGTTCCAGTAGGGGGTTAAAGCGGTTTGCGTTTGATCGGAATCGCCGGGGATTCCCTTCGTGGGGTTAACGTGATTCACTTCCATCTGGAGGTGACGCATGGGCAAGCCGTATTCCTTGGATCTTCGTGAGCGCATTTTCGACTACATCGCGGCGG
>CAIULK010000228.1 GCA_903899885.1 uncultured Rhodospirillaceae bacterium | reverse complement strand
GATCTTGCCCTTAAGCGGCAAAATGGCCTGGAAGGTGCGGTCGCGGCCCTGTTTGGCGGAACCGCCGGCGGAATCACCCTCGACCAGGTACAATTCACACAAGGACGGGTCGCGTTCGGAGCAGTCGGCCAGTTTTCCCGGCAGACCGCCGCTTTCCAAAGCGCCCTTGCGCCGGGTCAGTTCGCGGGCCTTGCGCGCCGCCTCGCGGGCGGCGGCGGCCTCGACCACCTTCGAGACGATCTTGCGGGCCTCCTGGGGGTGTTCCTCAAGCCATTCGGCCAGCTTCTCGGCGACCACGCTTTCGACCACCGGGCGGACTTCCGAGGACACCAGCTTGTCCTTGGTCTGCGACGAGAATTTCGGGTCCGGCACCTTGATCGACAGCACGGTGGTCAGGCCTTCGCGCATGTCGTCGCCCGAAAGCGCCACTTTTTCCTTCTTGGCGATTCCCGATTCGTTGGCATAGGTGTTGATCGTGCGGGTCAAGGCCGCCCGGAACCCGGCCAGATGGGTGCCGCCGTCGCGCTGCGGGATGTTGTTGGTAAAGCACAATTGGGTTTCGTGATAGGTGTCGGTCCATTCCATCGCGACATCGACGGAAATGCCGTCCTTCTCGCCGCGCACGGCGATCGAGGGCGCGTGCAGCGGGGTCTTCGAGCGGTCCAACCACGCCACGAAGGCTTCGACGCCGCCCTCATAATGCAATTCCACCGTGGTGTTCTCGGCGTGGCGCAGATCGGTCAGGAACAGCCGCACCCCGGAATTCAAAAAGGCCAGCTCGCGCAGCCGGTGTTCCAAGGTGGTGAAGTCGAATTCGACCTGGGTGAAAATTTCGGTCGAGGGCAGAAAGGTCACCTCGGTGCCGGTGTAATCCCCGGCCTCGCCGACCACGATCAAGGGCGACACCGCGTTGCCGCCGTGGAAGCGCATCTTGTGTTCCTTGCCGGCCCGCCAGACCCGCAGCTCCAGCCATTCCGACAGCGCGTTGACGACGCTGACGCCGACCCCGTGCAAGCCGCCCGACACCTTGTACGAGTTCTGGTCGAACTTCCCGCCCGCGTGCAGTTGGGTCATGATGACCTCGGCGGCCGAGACCCCTTCCTCCTTATGGATGTCGGTGGGGATGCCGCGTCCGTTGTCGCGCACGGTGCAGGATCCATCGGCGTTGAGGGTGACATCGACCCGGTCGGCGTGACCGGCCAAGGCTTCGTCGATGGCGTTGTCGACGACCTCATAGACCATGTGGTGCAGGCCCGAACCGTCGTCGGTATCGCCGATATACATTCCCGGTCGTTTGCGCACGGCATCCAAGCCGCGCAGCACCTTGATCGAATCGGCCCCGTATTCGTTTTCCGGCGTATCGGTCACGTCGTGTCCCCTTCTGCGTTCAGGGCGGCGGTGGCGTCGGTCACCCGAACGAACTGCGCCCTGTCTTGGAATCCGGCGAACAAATGCGCGTCGGTTCCGGTCATCCAGCTCTGAGCCGACAGGCCCGAGAGTTCATCGAACAAGGCGGCGCGCCGGTCTTCGTCCAAATGCGCCGCCACTTCATCCAGCAACAGCAACGGCGCTTGGCCGTGCCGCAGTGTTCGCACGCGGGCCTGGGCCAAAACGATGCGGACCAGGACCGCCTTTTGTTCCCCGGTCGAACACAGCCCGGCCGGAACGTTCTTGTCGGCGTGCGCGACCTCCAGATCCACCCGGTGCGGTCCCGCCGTCGCCGCCCCGGCGGCCGCGTCGCGCTCGCGGTTGGTCTCGAAGGCGGCACGCAAGCGGTGCTCCATCGCCTCGCCGCCGTCGTCCTCGCCCAGCCGGGCCAGGGAATCCCCACCCAGGGTCAGGCGCGCCGCCGGAAAAGGCCCCACCCGCTCGCCGCAGGCCCGGTCCAGGGCCGCCAGTACATCCCGCCGCGCGGTGGCCATCGCCGTGCCATGGCGGGCCATCGCTTCTTCCAGGGTGGACAGCCAGACCCGGTCCCGTCCGCCGCTTCGCAACAACCGCGTGCGTTCCCGCATCGCGTGGTCATAGGCCGTGGCGTGCGTCGCGTGCGCGGGCTCCAACCCATGGACCAGACGGTCCAGGAACCGCCGCCGCCCCACCGCCCCCTCGACGAACAAGCGGTCCATCGCCGGGGTCAGCCACAGAACCGACAACCGGTCGGTCAGATTACCCGGCCGCGCCGCCTTGCCGTCGATCCGCACCAGCCGCCGTTCGGTTTCGGCTTCGCGCCCGGTGCCGATCGACACCGGCTCGCCGTTCACATCCAATACCACCGCCACCGCCCAACTCGCCCGCGGTCCGGCACCTTGCCGGGTGGCCTCGCTTAACTTCGCCCGCCGCAAGCCCCGCCCCGGGGCCAGGAACGACAGGGCTTCGAGGATGTTGGTCTTGCCCGCGCCGTTGGGCCCGGTCAGCACCACCGGACGCGAATCGGTCTCCAGCCGCAAGGCGGCGTAGCACCGGAAATCGGTCAGGGTGAGGCGGTGAACCGCCAGACGGGCAAACGCGGTCACACCCGCATCGGCATCAGCACATAGACGGCCCCCTCGAATCCGGCGTCGCGCACCACGGTAGGCGACGCGGCGTCGGCCATCGCCAAGATGGCGGTGCCACCCTCGATCTGGCCCAGGATGTCGAGCAGGTAACGCGAATTGAAGCCGATCTCCAACGGGCCGGAATCATAGGCGGCCTCGATCTCCTCGACCGCGCTGCCGCTTTCGGGCGACGAGGCCGACAAGATGGCGGTTCCCTTTTCCAAGGCGACCTTGATCGCCCGGCTTTTTTCGTTCGAAATCGCCGAGACGCGATCGACCGCGTCGGCGAACACCTTGACATCGACTTCCAGCATCTTGTCGTTGTCGGCCGGGATCACCCGTTCGTAATCGGGGAAGGTGCCGTCGATCAGCTTCGAGGTCAGGATCGCGTCGCCGAACGCGAACTTGATCTTGGTTTCCGACAGCGACACCGCGATCTCGCCTTCGGTCTCGTCGATCAGCTTGCGGATTTCCGCCACGGTCTTGCGCGGCACGATGATGCCGGGCATGCCGGCCGCGCCCTCGGGCAGGGTGATCTCGGCGCGCGCCAAGCGGTGGCCGTCGGTGGCGGCGGCACGCAGCACCGGGCCGGTTTCGGCGGCGGTGGCGTGCAGATAGATGCCGTTCAGGTAATAGCGGGTCTCTTCCGTCGAGATCGCGAAGCGGGTGCGGTCGATCAGCGACTTCAGTTCCGACGCGGTCAGCGTGAAGGCGTAGGGAAGATCGCCCCCCGAGACCACCGGGAAATCCTCGACCGGCAGGCAGGCCAGCGAGAATTTCGAGCGGCCGGACCGCAGGGTCAACTGCCCGTCCTCGCCGGAATAGGCGATCTCGATCTGGCAGCCATCGGGCAGCTTGCGCACGATGTCGTAGATGGTGTGGGCCGAGGCGGTCGCCGCCCCCGGTTGAACCACCTCGACCGCCACTTGCTCGACGAAATCGAGATCCATGTCGGTGGCGTTCAGGCTCAGCATGCCGCCGCGGCATTCCAGCTTGACGTTCGACAAGATCGGAATCGTCGTGCGGCGTTCAACGACGCTTTGGACGTGGCCCAAGGACTTCAGCAGCGCGGCGCGCTCGATGATCAGCTTCATGGCGGTCTTGCGAACGTTCCTGTTTCGGCGTGTGCCCCACCCTCGGCAGGGTCCGGGAGTATAACACGCGGGTGCTGGCGGGAAAGCGTTTTTGGGAAAGAGGGGTGGGCAATCCGGGGAAGAGAGGATCGCCATTGCGTTTTTTCGTCACTCCCGCGAAGGCGGGAGCCCGTGCCCAGGCAACGCACCGGACTTTCGTCTCAATTCGCGTGGGGGGATGCCATGGATTCCCGCCTTCGCGGGAAAGACGAAGGAAAAAACTAGCTCTGCAACATCCGCAGCAGCAGATCGACGTCGTCGGAGAAAGCCTGATCGGTGGCGCGCAGTTCATCGACCTTTTTCACCGCGTGCATCACCGTGGTGTGGTCGCGCCCGCCGAAGCGGCGCCCGATTTCCGGCAGCGAACGGCTGGTCAGCTGTTTGGACAGATACATCGCCACCTGACGCGGCCGGGCTACTTGGCGTGAACGCCGGGCCGACGACATCTCGGACAGCTTGATGTTGAAATATTCGGCGACCTTTTTCTGGATCTCCTCGATCCCCACCCGGCGATCCGAGGCGCGGATCAAATCGTGCAACACGTCCTGGGTGGATTCCAGGGTGATCGCGCGGCCGACCAATTGCGAATGCGCCACCACGCGGTTCAAGGCGCCCTCCAGCTCGCGGACGTTCGAGGCGATCTTGTGCGCCAGGAATTCCATCACCTTGGACGGAATTTCCACGCCCATCCGCTCGGCCTTGTGACCCAGGATGCCGAGCCGCAGCTCATAGGTCGTGGCGTGGATGTCGGCGACCAGCCCGCAATTCAAGCGCGAACGCAGCCGGTCCTCCAACCCCTCCAGATCCGACGGCGATTTGTCGGCCGAGATCACGATCTGGCGGCCTTGATCGATCAGCGCGTTGAAGGTGTGAAAGAATTCTTCCTGGGTCGCGTCCTTGCCGGCGATGAACTGGACGTCGTCGATCATCAACACATCGACCGAGCGGAACTGTTCCTTGAACGCCATCATGCTTTGGTCGCGCAGCGCCCGGATGAAGCGGTACATGAACATTTCGGCCGACAGATACATCACCTTGCGGTCCGGGGCGTTGGCCCGGATGTGCCACGCGATGGCGTGCATCAGATGGGTCTTGCCCAGGCCGACGCCGGAATACAGGAACAAGGGATTGAAGGCGGCCTTTTCCGATTCGGCGACCCGCATGGCGGCGGCGGCGGCGAATTCGTTCGGCTTGCCGACCACGAAATTCTCGAAGGTGTATTTCGGCTCCAGCGCGACCCCAAGGTCGGCGGTCAAGTCGGTGCTGGCGGCAACCGGCGCCACGGCCTGTGTTTGGGCGGAGGGCAGGGCGGGCGTGTAGACCGGGGCGGCGCCCCCGGCGGATTCGACGATGATCTCGATGGCGCCGACCGCGGGGTTTTCCTTCTGCCACAGGGTGCGGATCCGCTCGCCATAGCGATCGGCCACCCAATCGCGCAGGAAACGGGTGGGCAGTTTCAAGCGCACCGCGCCGTCGCCGCCGCGGTCGATGGTGACCGGCCCCAGCCAACGGCGGGCCGCCGCGTCACCCAGCTCATCGCGCAGGCGATTTCTTACCCGATCCCAGTCCGAACCGCTCATTTCCAACCCCAAATCGCCAATCGGCCACCCCGGCCGATATGGGCTCCCCCCACTGCAAAGCACTCGACAAAACAACTCCGAATCGGACTGATTATTTTATTGGACGCCAAGGTGCGCCCCACAAAACAAACCCGACAAATACCGGATAATTATTCTGGCTTACGCCATCACCGACGATTTCTTCTTACCCGTCAGCGCGGCGTGGCGGGACTCTAACCGGGGGGATGGGACTCACGCAATGGGGTCAAAATGCCGAATCGGAAAATTTTTCCCTTGCATTTCGGCAGCCCGCGGACTCGCTGGCTTTCCATGACAAAAGGGTTGCAGACAAGCTGCAACCCTTTGAAAAAGCGTAAAAATTTTAGAAAATCAGGGTCAGGCGAGCGGCATCATGACCTTGACGCGCGCGGCCAAACGGCTGACCTTGCGAGAGGCGGTGTTCTTGTGCAGAACGCCCACCTTGGCGCCCCGCATCATCTCGGGCTCGGCGGCCTTGAGGGCGGCCTTGGCGGCCTCGGCATCGCCGCTGCTGATGGCCGTCTCCACCTTCTTGATGAAGGACCGGATGCGGCTGACGCGGGCGCGGTTGACTTCGGTACGGCGCTCGGTCTGGCGGATGCGCTTCTTGGCCGATGTATGGTGAGCCATGATTGGGAAACCCTGCTTTCTCGTCGAAAAATCGAAGGCGCGTTTATAGGGGCGAGACGCGTCCGTAGTCAAGGTTGTTTTAGCGGCCGTGTCGCCGACACCGTAAAAGTCGCGGGCCTGGAAAATGCCCCCGGTCTGACTTATCATCCGTTGCACGGAGAAAAAGGGGCGGGCCCGGATTCGATGAGGGTCATGCAGACGTATCATGGGGAAGAGCGCCGTCAGCGCAAGATTCGCTTCCGGCGCGACGTTATCCACACGTTGGAGATTTCCAACGAGTTGGCGTTTTTGTGCGAAAACGGGGTGATCGTCGAGGCGAACGCCGCCAGCCGCGCCCGTCTGGGCAACGGCGGCCCGGAGGATTTGCTGGGGCAGCCCTTTCTGCGTTTCGTCGATGACCGCCAATGGGGCGATGTCGATCATCTCTTGCACGTACGCGGCGTGGAGCTGGACCGGATCGCCGTGGTTCTGCACGGCCTGAACGGTCAAAGGTTGGATACCGCCCTGCTGGTCCATCCCGCCCGTGAATTGGGCCGTGGTTTTTCCGTGGTGATGGCGCGCGACGTCAGCGCCGAAACCAAGTTGAAAGTGGATGCCCAAGCCCGCGACGAGGAATTCCGCCTGATCGTCGAACGCTCGATGCACATGGTGGCGCGCTGCCGTGGTCACGAGATCGTCTATCTGAACCACTCCGGGCATGAGATGCTGAAGATCGCGCCCGGCACCGAGGTGAACGGTCTGGCTTGGTCCGATCTGTTGTCCGACGAATACCGGGCGATCTTCATTGATGCGATCGACGCCTTCCTCGACGAACCGGGCATCCATCCGATTCGCCTGAAGCGCGCCGACGGCGAAACCATCGACGTGCAGGCGATGTTCATCCGCATGCCCTCGGACGGCCGTGTCACCGAATTCATTTTGGAAGCCCGCGAGATCACCGCCCATAACCGGGCGGTGGCGGCGCTGCGCCGGATGAACGAGACGCTGGAGCAAACCGTCGAGGCCCGCACGATGGAACTGGCGCATGCCAAGAAATTCGTCGAAGGGCTGATCGAGGCGATTCCCAACCCGGTGTGGTGGAAAACGCTGGACGACGTTCTGGTGGGCTATAATTCCGCCTTCCGGGGATTCCACGGCCTGATGGGGCCGGACTGGATCGGCCGCCGCCTGCCCGAGGTGATGCCCGAATGCCGCCCGGAAAGCGACGAGGGACCGGCGGGCGAGCAGGGCTACGAAGCGGTGGTCAAATCCGGCCATGGGCCGCGCCATGTGCTGGTCAACCGCACCGTCTGGACCGACGAGGAGCAAAAGCCGGCCGGCGAGGTCGGGGTCATGGTCGATATCTCGAAACTGAAGGCGATGGAGGAGGAGCTCCGCCGTCTGGCCACCACCGACGCGATGACCGGCTGCTTCAACCGCCGCCGGTTCGACGAGGATTTGGGGCGGCTGTTTTATCACTCGCGGCGCTACAAGCGCCCCTTGACGGTGATGATGCTGGACATCGATCGCTTCAAGGGGATCAACGACACCTTCGGTCATCCGACCGGCGACGCGGCGATCATCGCGCTGGCCAAGGCCTGTTTGACCGCCGTGCGCCAGCAGGATTTCGTCGCCCGCCTGGGCGGCGACGAATTCGCCATTCTGCTTCCCGAAACCAACCTGCCCGGCGCGATGATCGTCGCGGCAAGGCTGCACCAAGCGATCCGCGATATCCGTTTGGATGCGGACGGCAGGGTCGTGCGCTTCACCGGCAGCATCGGGGTCACCGCGATGGGGGCGGAGGACGCCGCTCCCACCGATGTCCTGGCCCGCGCCGACGCCGCCTTGTACCAAGCCAAGCAGACTCGCGACACGGTATCGGCGATCGAACCCTCGCCGGTTATTCCAGAGTGATCATCTCGACATCGCGCGCGGTGACCGTCCAGGGCACGAAGATCGGGGCGACGCGGGCGAAGCGTTCCGGCGAATCGGTCGCCAGATACCGAATCACGCCGGGGGCGCCGGGCGGCGCCGCCAATCCGCGCGATTCCAGCACATCCTCGACCGCGCGCGCCGTGGTCGAGGCGGAATCGACGATCGCCACCCTCTCGCCCAGCATTCGGCGCAACAATGGGCTCAGCGCCGGGAAATGCGTGCAGCCCAGCAACAGGCAGTCGCCGCGTTCCTCCTCGCCCGCGTCCAGGAAATTCGCCGCCAGGTAATGGCGGACCACCTGTTCGGCGATCGGGCCATCGACCAAGCCTTCCTCGACCAGGGCGACGAACAGCGGGCAGGCGATTTGGGTAACCCGTGCCTCGGCGCGGGCGCGCCGCACCGCGTTGGGATAGGCCCCGGCCGCCACCGTGCTTTCGCTGGCGATCACGATGATCCGTCCCCGCGCGCTGGCGTGCCCGGCGGCGGCCGATCCCGGTTCGACCACCCCCACCATCGGCAAATCGGGAAACGCCGCCCGCAAGCGGCCCAGCGCCTGCGCCGACGAGGTGTTGTCGGCCACCACCAGGATTTTGATGTCGCGCGCCACCAAGGCGCGGGCCGCTTGCAGCGCGTAGGCCGAAACCGCCTCGGCGCTTTTGGTGCCATAGGGCAGCCGCGCGGTGTCGCCCAGATAGAGCAGCGATTCCCAGGGCAGCCGATCGCGCAGCGCCTTCAGCACGGTCAGTCCGCCCACCCCGGAATCGAAGACGCCGATCGCTCTTGGGTCCATTTCTCGTTCGTCCCTTGTTGGCCGGAAGCGTCAAAGCTTATACGATAGACCGATGAGCGACCCAAATCCTTCCACGCTTGATCGCGGCGTCTTGGCCAATCTGCAACTGGTGCCGTTGTTCGGTGGCCTGTCCGAGGCGGATCTGCGCGCCGTGCTGGGTGATGCCCGGCTGGTGCCGGTGGCGGCGGGCACCGATCTGTTCGAAACCGGTCAGGCCATCGACACGGTGTATGTCATCGTGTCGGGCTCGGTCGAGGTGGCGGTGATCGAGTCCGGGCGGCGCTGCGTGGTCGAGGTGGCGCGAATCGGCGCCCTGCTGGGCGATACCGGGCTGTTCGGCGACGGCCGCTATCCCAACGGCGCGCGGACGGCGGGGGCGGCGACGCTGCTGGCGATTCCGGCAGGGCCGTTTTTGGCCCAGATCCTCGGGCGGTTCGATCTGGCCCGGCGCGCCTTGACCGCGATGTCGGTGCGGTTGCGCGGTTTGGTCACCCGCGTGTCCGAGATGAAATTGAAAACCGCCGCTCACCGCTTGGGCGATTATCTGTTGGCCCTGGCCTGCACCGATCAGGGCCAAGTGACCTTGCGGCTGCCCTTCGAAAAACGCTTGGTCGCCGAACAATTGGGGATGACGCCGGAAACCCTGTCGCGGGCGTTCGCCCGTTTGGCGCCCTTGGGCGTCGAGACCCGGCCGGACGGCACGGTTCTGTTGGCCGATGCCGGGTGCTTGGCCGCCGCATTGGAGGACGCATGAGTCCGAACGACACCGACCGCGACCGGGCGGGCGAGGCGCCGTTGTTCCTGTCCCTGTCACCCCAGGAACGCCGCCATCTGTTGGCCGGGGCCAGTGCCCGCGATTACGGCATCGGTGAAACCGTGTTTACCGAGGGCGATCCCGCCGACCGGTTCTTCGTCGTGTTGGAGGGGCGGGTCAATCTGTTCGCGCTGACGGCGGCGGGCGCCCAGTCGGTGATCGAAACCTTCGAGCCGGTCACCACCTTCGCCGAGGCGGCGATTTTCGGCGCCGGAATCTTTCCCCTGACCTGCGAGGCGGTTGAACCCACCCGGCTTTTGCATGTTCCGGCCAAGCCCTTTTTGGATCATCTGGCCGCCGATCCGGGGGTGACGCGCCGCCTGCTGGCCGGTCTGGCCCTGTGGCAGGCCAAGCTGTATCACGAGATCGCCACCTTGAAGGACCACTCGCCCGCCGTTCGGCTGGCGGCATTCCTGCTGTCGCTGACCCCGGTGACCGATGGCCCGGCCCAGGTTCATTTGCCGTTTCCCAAGGCCACCCTGGCCAGCCGGATCGGCATCACCCCGGAATCGCTGTCGCGCGCCTTGGCCCGCCTGAAGCCCCTGGGTGTCGATGTGCAGGGCCGCGATATCCATATCCTCGATGTCTCGAAATTGCGCAAAGACGCGACATGATCAAAGTCAAGGCGATCAATACCGGCGTCGCGGATAACAATCCCGACGTCGAGCCGTTCGATGTCCGGCCCATTCTGGCCGAGGGTACTGACCCGTTCGAGGCCATCATGCGGCGTGCCGAAGCTGTTCCCGAAAACGGTCGATTGGTGATCGACGCCCCCTTCAATCCGTCGCCCTTGCGCCGGGTGATGGCGGGCAAGGGATTCTCGTCGCGGGCCTGCAAGCTGGCCGAGGGACACTGGCGGGTCGATTTCAACCGCGACGGCGGCGCCGATTGGCAACACACCGCCGAGGCCGAGGTCCTGCCGGAAGGCGCCCTGGTCTGGCGCGAGGAGGACGGCGTGCATATCGACGTCCGTAAATTGTCGCCCCCGGCGCCGATGGTGGCGATCCTGCGTCTGCTGGACCGGCTGGAGGAAACCGTGACCGTGGTCGTTCATCACGAACGGGTGCCGCATTTTCTGTTCCCCGAATTGGCCGAACGCCGCTGGCGGGTCACCCGGATGGCCGAGGATTTCGTCAATGTTCGCCTCTGGCTGGATCGGGAGGGCGCCTGATGTTTCCCGGGGGTGTGCCGATGGGGGCGCAGGACCGCCTGCAACCGCCCAGTATCCCGTATCGCTTCTTCGCGAGCGCCCTGCTGTTTCACGCCGCCGCCTGGGTGCTGCTGCTGATCGGCGCGGATGAGCTGCCGGGCTTTCGCGGCGGGATGGGCGCGGTGCCCGCCGCCCTTCATTTGATCACGTTGGGCGTGTTGGCGATGACCGCGCTGGGCGCCGCTTTCCAATTGCTGCCGGTCGCCACCCGCCATCCGTTGGGGCCGGTTTGGGCTTGCCGGTTGACCTGGGCGCTGTTCGTGCCGGGCGTCGTGCTGTTCGCCGCCGGGCTGATCACCGTCAAACCCATGTTCCTGCACGGAGGGGCCACGCTGACTGCGGTGGGGCTGGGGTTGGGCGTGCTGTTAATCGGGCGCAATCTGGTGCGAGTCGCCGATTTGCCGGGGGTGACCTGGCACACCTGGATCGCCGTGGCCTCGGCCGCCGCCTTGCTGCTGCTGGGGCTGGCCTTGGCCGGGGATGTCGGCGTGGGCTTTCTGCCCGACCGGGGGGCGGTGGCCGCCGCGCACGCGATTTTGGCGGCCTATGGTTTCATGGGCAATCTGGCCATGGGGTTCTCGACCATTTTGGTGCCGATGTTCGTGTTGGGCCCCAATGTGCCAAGCCAAACCGGCCAGCGCACGGCGGTGCTGTCGGGCTTGGGATTGGTGCTGGCGGTGGGCGGCGTTTTGGCCGGACTGGGTTGGCTGGCGGCGCTGGGCGGCGTGGCCGGACTGGCGGCGGTGGGGCTGCATCTGCACGCTTTATCGATGGTCTTGAAAAAACGGATGCGTAAGCGGCTTGAGCCGTTCTTCCGCCTGATATTCCCGGCCTGGGGAATGCTGGTCCTCAGCCTCGTCTTGGGCATTGCCCTGGCGCTGGGGGCGCCGGTGGCACCCTTGTGGGGGTTCGCGCTGGTGTTCGGCTGGCTTTTGACCTTCGTCACCGCCTTGTTGCAGCGGATCATGCCCTTTCTCGCTTCAATGCATTCGTCGGCGGGGGGCAAGCCGGCCCGGCTGTCGGAACTGACCGCGCGCCGCCCGCTGGATATTCACGCCGCCTGCCACGGCGCGGCGCTGGTTCTGGTTCTGGCCGGGATCGCGTTCGATGTTCCCCTGTTGGTCCGGGGGGGCGCCGTGTCGGGCCTGGGCGGGGCGATCGCCTTTTGGGTATTCGCGGCGCTGCTGGCGCGGCGTTACCAGCTTCACATGACTTCGCATTCCTAAAAAAAGAAAGGACCTCGCCATGCTGCCTCAGACCCGGATCGGTGCCTTGCTGCACACGGATCATCTGGCGACCATCGAAACGCTGCAAGCGGTTGATGAGATGCTGGAAAAACATCGCAAGGCCAAAAATCCGCCCGCCATCGAGGGCGAGGTCAAGGAGCTTCTTCAGCGCCTCTCGAAAACCATGCGGGCCGAGGTCGAAAAGCATTTCGGCTTCGAGGAAAATCATCTGTTCACGGTTTTCCTCAATCACGGGGAAACCGGGATGGTGAACATCTTGTTGCAAGAACACAAAACCATTCTGCCCTTGGCGCTGTCGCTTGCCGACAAGGCGGACAAGGCCTTGGAAGGCGGCTTTTCCGACGTGTCATGGGCCGAGTTCCGCAGCCAGGGCGGCGAGCTGGTCGAGCGCGAGTTGTTCCATATCCAAAAGGAAGAAATGGGGATGCTGGCCGCGATCTCGTATCTCGTCACGCCCGATTGGGATGCCAAACTGGCCGAGACCTACGAGCAAACCGTTCGCTGACGGCGGGGGCGGTGGCGCCGGGCGGTTCGGGCCCGGCCGCCTTATGGCGGTGTCAGCAGCACCTTTCCGCTCATCCCGGCCGACAGTTCGGGGTAAAACCCACTGATCGCGGCGGCCACTTTCACCGATTGGCTGACCGGGTCGATGCGCGCCCCCACACGGGTCATTTTGGCGGGATAGGATTTGGCGGTCTCGTCGATCGCGACCTTGAAGTCGAGGCCGGGCTTCAGCCAGACCAGCCATTTGCTGGGTACCACGAATTCCAGTTCCAGCACCGAATCGTCGATGACGTCCATCAAGGCCTGACCGGGCTGGACGTACTGCTGGCCACGCACCTTCTGTTCGGCAACGCGGCCGTCGAAGGGGGCAGGCACCGTGCATTTGGCCAAGGCTGCGGCCCCGGCGGCCACCTTGGCGCGGGATTTCTCGGCCTCGGCGACCGAGACGTCGTATTCCAGCTGGCCGATGGTTTGCAGTTCCAGCAGCCGTTTGTTGACGGCGGCGGTTTTCTCCGACGCCGACAAGGCGGCGCGGGCTTCGTCGAGCCCGGCCTTCTGGATGCTGCAATCAAAGACGATCAGAGGGGTGCCTTTTCTAAAGCGTTCGCCTTCGCGGGCCCCCAAATGCTCGACCTTGGCGCCGATCTCGGCGGCCAGGGTGGTGAAGTCGCGGGGCGTCAGTTGCGCCCGCAATTCCGGCTGACCGGGGACCCGAGCATCGGCGGGCGCCGCCGGATGCACGGCTGGCGGCGCGGGCGGGGCGGCAACCGGCGGCGGCGGCACTTGCCCGAAGGCAAGACCCGCCGTGCCCAAGATCATAACGGCGGCGAGGCCGAGGGACCTCACCAAACTTCCCGGCTTTTCAAGGCATCAACCGGCGGGGTGGGCAGCGGCGTAACCGGCGTCCCGCCTTCGGCAAACAAGCGGCCCACTTTCCCGCGCAGAGCGGCGGTCAACGGATCGGAAATGGCGTCCGACGTTTCGAGGGCCGCCGTCTGCGGTGCGGGTTCGGCGGCGATCGGGGTTTTGACCGGCAAGGGTGCGGGCTCGGCGGCGACCGGAGTCGCGACCGGCGGGGGGTCGGGTTCGGCGGCGACCGGAGTCGCGACCGGCTGGGGTTCGGGCTCGGCGGCGACCGGGACCGCGACCGGCCGGGCTTCCGGTACCGGCGGCGCGGCCGGGACGTCCACCGCCTTGGCCTGGAATTCCGGCGCTTGGCTGCCCATGTTCCAATCGTTCAGGCGTTCGGCGACCACGGCGCTTAGGCCTTGCAGATCGGTGGTTTTGACTTCCTCGGGCAGCAGATCCTGGCCCAAGGTGGCCTGCATCTTGGCGTAGGCCTGTTCCACCTGGGCGTAGGTCTGGAAGCGCCGCAGCTGCGAGGCGATCGCCGAGGCTTCCGAGGCCACGCGCTCCAGCACGCCTTGCGCGTTGTTGTCGGTCTTGGCTTCCGACAGCGCGACCAAGCGCTTGTCCACCTGCCACAGATCGTCGGCCTGCTGGTACTGGCTGACCGCGTTGCGGAATTGGCGTTCCGAGACATGCACCTGGGCCAGCACCGCCATCCGCAAGGCCATGCGGCGGGCTTGCGTCACGTCCTCGTTGGCGTGGGCGTAGTCCAGCGTCGAATTCGCCGACAGCACATTGAACAGGTTCCAAGTCACCTTGGCCCCGGCCTCGTACCACTGCCGGTACACCAGCAGCGAATCGCTGTCCCAGTTGCGCGACGCGGTGAAGGTGATGCCGGGCAGCATCTTGACGATCGCCTTGCGGGTGTCGTCCACCGCGATGCGCGCCAGATAGCCATGCTCGCGCAGGTCCGGGTTATCGCGGAAGGCGGCTTCCTCCATGGTGTCGATCGGCATCGACCAATCGGGCACCGCCATCTTATCTTCCGACGGCACATCCAGCACCAGCTTGGTGCCCGGCGGCACGTTGATCAAGGCCGAGAGTTCGAAGATCGCGGTCGAGAGCTCCTGCTGGATCGCGGTCAACTGACGCATGGTTTCCAGCAGCGACTTTTGAAAGCGCAGCGATTCGACCGGCGCCTTTAGGTTTTCGCGCTCAACGGTGCGAGCACGCCCGAGCGCGTCCTTGGCCTCGGCGACGGTGGTCTGCACGCGGGATTCCAGGGCCTGCGCGGCGGCGGCCCGCCAATAGGCGTAGCGCACCTCTTGGATCAAATTATGCACGGTCTTGCGGCGATGCTCGGCGGCGATCAGCACGCGGTCGGCGTTCTGGTGGGCGTTGAAGTACGATACCCCGAAATCCAGGATGTTCCACGACAGCCCCAGATCGGCGGTGGCCCCCTCGCGGTCGGCGGAATAGGTGGGGTTGCTGGTCGAGGTGGTCTGACTGATCAGATCGCGCGAGCGTGACGCGGCGGGCTGGTCACGTCCGGAATAACCGGCGTCGGCGGTCAGCTTGGGCAGCAGGTCCCACTTATCGACTTGGGTCTGGCCCGCCGCGAGTGCCTCCTCCATCACCTTGGCGCGCTTGTCGAGGTTGTATTTCAGCGCGCGTGCGATGGCGTCGGGCAGGGTGATCGGGCCGGTGACGGCGTCAATCTTCTCGAACATCGCTTGGCGGTCGGCGGCCGCCTTGGTGTTCAGCTGGTCGGTGGTGAAGGGTTCGGGCTGCACCGCGCAAGCCGCCAGCAGTGCGGTCAGCGATACCGTCGCCAGAAGCCGCGCACCATTACGTCCGATCATGTCCCACCCCTTGTTTGCATGCATTGTCATGCCGCCCGCCCAGTGGCGCGCAGCGCGTCGATCAAAGCCGTTTGTTTCGCCAGTCGTCCTTGCGCGGTCATCGCCTTGGCTTGCGCCAACAGGCCTGGACGGCCCAGGGGCGCCGTGTGCGCCAGTGTCTTGTGATGACCGGCGTCGCCGTTCTTGCCCGGAGCGGTGTCGGCGGGCTGGCCCTGCGGCGGGCCGTTGTCCTGGCCGGGCGCCATCCGGCCTTGATTGGCCTCGCCGACCACGATCTTGAAGGTCTGCACGGCCTCGTGGCCCTGCTCGTCGCGGGCGACCACCTTGACCACCACCTCGCCCTTGAAGCCGGGCGGCGGCGTGCCTTCGAACGTGCCGGTCTGCGGGTTGAAGGCCATCCAGCCGGGCAAGGCCGCGCCGTCCGCCCTGGTCGCCGCCAGCGTCACCTGCGCGTTGGACCTGGTTGCCGCGAAGGCGTCGGACGGAATGGTCACCGCGATCTTGGCGCCATCCGCGACCACCGAATCCTTGACCGCCGCGTTGACCACCAGCGCGTCGCCGCCTCCCGTCGGCCTGGCCGCCACCGCTACCTGAAAGGTATTTGAGGAGGGCGCGGTCAGCACGGGCGCCACCGTCGGCGCGGTCACCGCCTGGGACGCCGCCGCGGGGGCGGTGGTCACTGTGGCGGGCGCCGGAGAGGTGGACGCGGGGGCCGTGGTCACGGGAGCGGTTGCCGCTGGAGCCGTGGTGGCCGGTGTGGTCGTAACCGGGGCCGTCGTCGTCGTCGTCGTCGTTGGAGCGGGGGTGTTGTCCGCCGGGGCGGCGGTCGTCGTCGGCAGCGAGAAGGCCGACGCCGGGGCGTTGGTGGTCGTGGCGGGGCCGGTGAAGATCGACGGCCCGGTCAAGGTCGGCGCGTTGAGCGACGGCCCGGTCAGCGACACGTTGGTCGAGGTCGCCGTGTTGGGGGGCGCGCTGGTCTGCGCCACCGACAGCGTGGTCGGCGGCGGCGCGTTGGCCACGGTCGTCGATCCGGTGTTGGTGTTCGCGTTTGGCCGCACGATGGTCTGCAACCCGGCGCTGCCGGTATCGCCGCCGCTGGGGTCGTTGCTCTGCGGCGTGGTCGGGGTGGGGGTGGTCTGCGCCGGAGCCTGTTGCTGCGGCTGTTGCGCTGGTGGCGGGGTGGGTTTGGTCTCGGTCACCATGATCGTGGCCGTGCCGGTCTTGGCGCCGGCGATCATGGTGGTGCCGTCGTCGGCGACCTGCACGGTGATGGTGTCGCTGCCGAAGCCCCCCGCCGTGTATTTCAAGGTGCCCAGGGCGGTGTTCATCGCCGTGCTTGTGCCGTGGAAGGTGATCGTGCTGCTGTCGTTGGCCCCGGAATCGGCGGTAACGCCATCGACGTGGATCAACCCGGCGGGATTGCTGGACGACAGCGTGACGGTATAGGTGGTGCCGTTGGCGTCGGTGAAGGACGCGCCGCTCAGCGTCTTTTGCGACACAGCGCCTTCGGTGGCGCTGGCTCCGCCCGGAACGGTGATCGCCGGGGTGTCGTTGGCGGTCAGGGTCACCGTCGAGGCGAGGTTGACCGTGGTGCTGTTGCTGCCGCCATTCGCGGTGCTGCCGTCGTCGGTGATGGTACTCAGCGTGAAGGTTCGTGCCCCAGCGGTTTCCGAGGCCGCCACCGCGTTGTCCTTGTACGCCAGACCATTGAGGACCGTGGTCATCCACGTTGATGCCGCAAGATTGGTCGAATGCAGCGTAATGGTCGCCGATCCGGCGGAATAGGCGATGTCGTAGGTGACGTTGCCGTTGGTCGTGGTGTGGCCGGTGGTGTTGGTTTCCAACGCCACGGTCGAACCGTCGATGGTGATCTGTTCGCTAGCACCGTCGGTCCCCGTTGCCAAGCCCGTCACCGTGATCACGGCCTTATTAATGTACTGGGCCGATTCCACCGCCGACAGTGCCGTGACGTTGAACAAGGTCGTGCTGGCTTGCGCCGTCATCGTGCTGCCGCCGACCGCCGTCGCGGTGATTGTCGGCGGGTTGTCGATGGCCTGGACGGTCACGGTGGCGGCGGGCGTGCCGCCGATCGAGGTGTTGGTGTCGGTGCCGCCGCTGGCGCCGCCGCCGCTGTCTTGAATGCTGGTTAGGGTAACGACGCGGTTGCCGCTGACATGCGGATCGTTGCTGGTGTCTTTATAGGTGATGCCGGTGATTAGCCCGGAGACCGACCCGATCGCGATGTTGCCGGATTTGGTGATCGCCACCTTTTCGGTGTTGCCGGAGACATTGGTGACCGCGAAGGTGTAGCCGCCGCTGGTCACGCTGTTGCCGGTGTTCAACCCCACCGCCGTGCCGTTGATGGTGAGGATTTCGCTGGCGCCGTCCTGCACGTTGGTGACGGTGAGGTCGATTTCCTTGATGGTCTGGCCCGAGCTGCCGTCATTGGTGCCCAAATCGGCGCTGGCCGCCGAGAACAGGGTGGCCGCCGTGCCGCCCTCGGTGAAGGTTAGGCTGGTGTTGGCGGTGGCCGACAGATCCGGCGCGTGGTTGATGCTGGCGACCGTGACGGTCGAGGCGGTGTTGATGGTGTCGGTGGCGCTGCCGCCGTTGGCCGTGCCGCCGTTGTCGGTGATCGACACCAGGGTGGCGGTGCGGGTGCCGGTGGTCACGCCGGTCAGGGTGTCCTTATAGGTGATGCCGCTGAGAATCGTGCCCCAGGAACTGTCCGAGGTGCTCTGCGAGCCCGAGGTCAAATTGCTGGTGGCGGTCAACGTCACGGTCGCTGTTCCGGCGGAATAGGCCACCGTGTAGGTGACGTTGCCGCTGGTGGTGGTTTGGGTGCTGGCGTTGGTATCCAGCTTGATGCCGGTCGAGCCGTCGAGGCCCATCACTTCGTTGTCGCCATCGACGAT
The DNA here is from genome assembly GCA_903899885.1 of uncultured Rhodospirillaceae bacterium. GTDB lineage: Bacteria > Pseudomonadota > Alphaproteobacteria > Rhodospirillales > Magnetospirillaceae > CAIULK01. The sequence goes on along the minus strand of CAIULK010000228.1, from coordinate 7,390 downwards.
GCCCGACACCGTGAATTGCGCCGAGGTGATGTACTGCGCCGCTTCCACCGGGGTGATCGCCGACACGCTGAACATGTTCACGCCCGAACCGCTTTCGGTGTAGGTCGGGGTCTGCGCGGTCACCGTCGCGGTCGGCGGATCGTTGATCGGGGTGATGGTCAGCGTGGTGTTCTGGGTGGTGCTGTTTTTGCCGTAGATGTCGGTGACCTGCCAGCCGATGGTCCGCGTGGTGGAACTGGCGGTGGGGTCATGGTTGGTGCTGTTGGCGAAGGTGATCGAATCCAGCGCCGTGATGTAGTTGGCCAGCGAGGTTGTGCCGCTCAGCGTCAGCGTATCGGTGCCGTTCCACGAGCCGGTGATGCCCAGTTCGTTGACGAAGGCCAAGGTGTCGCCGCTGGCTTGATTGGCCGAGATGGTTACGGTGGCGCCGGTAATGGCTTTGGTCAAGCCAGTCAGCGCGGTGTCGGAAACACTGGTGGTGCCGTCCAGGGTGACCGCCGAGGCGCGCTCGACATAGGTCTGGCTGCCGTTGATCGTCACCGAGGGAGTGCCGCTTTCGGTGACGCTGACGGTCTTGCCGGTTTGATCGGTTTGACCCGACGAGGTCGTGGTATCCCAGGTGCCGGTCGCCGACAGCGTGAAGGCGTCGGACGTGACGACCAGCCCCGTGCTGCCGTTCTTGTCCAAGATCGCGTTGACGGCGGCCAAGTCCGCCCCGGCCTGAATGGTGAAGCTGACGCTGCCGCTGCTTGCCGCGACGGCCGACGACGAGGCGAGTTCGCTCGACAGCGTAAACGAATTGCCGCTGTCGCCGGTAATCGTGATCCGGGTCGGGTCGATGGTGTCGGTACCCAAATTGGTGCCGCTAATCGTCAGCACACCCGTGCCGGGATCGTAGGTTGCCCCGGAAATCGTCGGCTGCGGCGGCAGAACCAAGGTTGGCGTGGTATCGACCGTCGTGCTGCCGGTATGGCCGTCGGTGGTCACCACTTCCAATTCCAGGTATTTGCCCTGGTTTCCCGAAACCGGGGTGTAGGAGGCATCTCCCGAGCCGACCTGGGTCTTGTTCTGGGTCCCGGCGGAATCGGTGGTGGTGTACCAATAATAATGCGTGGTCCGGCTGTCGCCATCGGCGTCCGCCCAGGTGCCTGTGTTGGCGGTCAGCGCGTCGCCGACATAGACCGTGCCGGTGATCGAGGGCGCCACGGTGTTGTTGGGCGCGGTGTTGGTCAGTTGGATTTTGTTGGTCGAGGGCGCCGTGGTGGTCAGATACGTATCGTTGCCGCTGGCCACCACCGCGATATAATCGTGGGCCTCGGTCGATGTCACCGTCCCCGAGGTGGTTCCGGTCGCGAACGAGGTCCAGCCCGCCCCGCCGATCGTGCCGCTGCCGGTGGCCGAATAATACCAGGTATAGGTGGTGGTGACGGTGTCGCCATCGGCATCGCTGAACGCCGCCGGGGTCGCCAGGTCGAACACCGATCCCACCCCGCCTGATCCGGTGCTCAGCTCGATCACCGGACTGGTCGTTATGCCGGGTGCCGTGTTGGCCACCGCCTGCGCGGTGGAGGCGACAAGGCTGCTGGCCGGTTGGGTGCCGTCACCCTCCGACACCTCCAAACGCACGGAATCATGCGCCTGGGACGAGGTGAGGACGAAGGTGCTGGAGGTCCCGCTGCTGGTGATATCGTTCCAGGTGCTGTTGTCGGTCGAATACTGCCACTGATAGGTGTAGGCCTTGGTCTGGGCGGCGGAGTTCTGGCTCCACGTGCCGACATTGGCGGTCAGCGTGTCGCCCACCTTGTAGGCCCCCGACGAGGTGGTGTCGGTGAAACTGGGCGCCACGCTGTTGGTGGCCGCCGTGTTGTCGATGGTGTAGGTCTGGTCGCCGGTATGGGTGGTGGTCAGCGCCGTGCCGCTGTGGTTGATGCTGCCGTCGCTGGTAAGATCAAGGCCCAGCGTGCCCGCCCCGGTGATCCCCGAAACGGTCACGGTATAGGTGGTGCCGCTGCCGGTAATGCTGCTGATGCCGGTGTCACCGACCGTGCCCGTGGTGGTCACGGAGAAGTTCGTGAAGGTGGATTCGTCCACCCCGGTTACCGACTGGTTGAAGACGACCGTGAATTCTTCCGACGTGCCGTTGACGACCGTGCTGGCGCCCGTGCGGTCGATCGAAGACACGGCGGGAGGAACGGACACGGCGATTGAACTGGTCGCTGCCGTGCTGGCGTGGTTGCTGGACCCGCCATCATCGACCACCCAACTGATGGTGCGGCTGGCGGCGGTTCCGTCGGAGGTCGCGAATTTAACCGCGTCCAACGCCGATTCCCAGGTCGCCAGCGATACGCCGCTGGCCGAGGTTAGGGTCAGCGCGTCGGTCGTGGTGTTGAAACTGCCCGCCGTGATGTCGCCATACGAACCGCTGAACGACAGTGTGTCGCCGGTCTCGTAGCCGCTGCTGATGGTAATGGTCGCCGATTTTTCGGTGGTGTTGTCAACGTCGGTAACGACAATCCCGGTTCCCCCATCGGCCGCCACCGCCGCCGCGTTCTGGGTATAGCTGCCCGATCCCCCGGCGGTGACCACCGGCGGATCGTTGGCGCCGGTCAAATTAACGGTCAGGGTCTTGTTCAGTGTCGTGGTGCCGTCGTAGGCGGTGATGGTGAAGGTGTCGGTGGGGGTGCTGCCCGCCTGCAACGCGTTGATTTCCGCCGCGCTGGGTGTGTAGGTATAGGCCCCCGTGCTGTCGCTGATCACCAGCGTGCCGTAGCTGCCGACCAGGGTGGTCGAGCCACTGGCGTCGGTGCCGCCCGTAATGCCATAGGTTACCGAACCGGCCGGATTTTCGGTGGTGGCCGTCCCAGTGTAATTACTATACGAGGAGGCGTTGTCGCCCGCATCGGTGTAGGTGGTTGACGGCGACGAAGTTGACGCCCACCCGAAGGGGTAGCTGGCGGTCGCCGCGCCGGTGGTGAAGGCCCAGTCCGAATTGCTTGAAATGCCGGTGAAGGTCCGGCTGGAGGCATCGGTAAAGGCGCCGGAATCGATGGTGACGTAATAGCTCGTACTGGCGGCCAGTTCGGTGGTCAGCGGAATCGTCACCAGCGAACCGGTCGCCAAGCCGTCTCCGATGATCACGTTGCCGACCGGGATGGTTTCGTAAACGGAGTTGTCGTTGTTATGGATGACGATGTTGCCGCTTGCCGCCGTCACCGCCATGCCGAAATCGATCTGAAGCTCGATATTGCGCGGAACATCGCTGTAATTGTCCGGAACGAAGGTCGGCCCGGTCAAGGAAAAGGTGCCGTTGGTGTCGTAGGCGTAGGCGCCCAGATCAATGGAGGACCGCACATAGCCGCAGGCATCGTCGGTGGGGGCATCCGTGGCGGTTCCCGCGGCTATGGCGGAACTTCCCGACAGCAGGGAAACGGTTTTTACGAACCCCCCATGGGCGCCAAATGTTCCCAGGTTGAGGCTGGCGGTGACGGCGTGGGTGAGGGTAATACTGCCCTGCGTCGTAATCTCCTGTGAACTAACAGCATTGTAGTCGCCGGTTACGACCCCGGTGGGAGTCGAAACAAAAAGACCTGTTGTGCCGCCGATGGTGGCGCTTGCTGCCGACTGGGTGTTTCCGGAAATAATATTATTGTACAGTTTTACCGCAGTCCCGAGTGCGGCAATTGTTCCAGAATATTCTACGGTGGTGTTTGTAACGTTATTTTTAGCAAATGTTGAGTTGCGGATTATCGCCGCATTCTGTGATTTTCCGTCATTCGCAATCGCTATTGCAGCGCCGCTTCCAGCGGTGTTCCCGTAAAATGTATCATTCTGAATAAGAACGCTTTCCGCACCGATGCATACCGCACCACCTTCGTCGGAGGCGCCGCTTGTGATCCCATCAGTGTTATTAAAAAGAGTGCTATTTACAATGTTTACCGTACCACACGCTGCTGATGCGTATATGCCCCCGCCACGGTTGGCGGAGGAGCAGCCATACAGCATTGAGTTTTGCATGAGAAACGTGGCGCTGCCGCTACCATAAAAATATACGCCGCCGCCAGTGCCCCCCCCCGTGGTCTTGGAATCCTTGATGATCATATTCGTCAGCGTCAGCCCACCACTGGCACCGGCATATATCGCTCCGCCGGTTCCGGTCGAAGAGCCGCGGGTCAGCGTCATCCCGGAGAGGGTAAGTTGTCCGGTGGTTTTGGAGTAAAATATTTGCGAGTTATAATTCGCGTCGATGGTCAGGAGGTTGGCGCCAGGCCCCAGGATCGTCAGGTTGTGGGAGTCCGTCGCGGTCAGCGCCCCGCTGGTCAGTGTCAGCGTCTGAGCCCCGGAGGTGAACAGGGACGGGTCGAAAATGATCGTTTCGTCGCCCGAGGCGGCGTCGGCAATCGCCAGCTCCGCCCGTAGCGAGCCGGCGCCGCTGTCGTTCAGGTTTGTGACTTCCAACGTACCCAGGTCGTACTGATAGCCTTCACCATTGAACATCTGGTCCTGGATGGTGCCGATCTGATAGTTCAGCGCCCAATCACCGTCCTTGCCGGTAATGCCGGTGTTGGCCGCGATATTGGCGCCGGTCCAGCCGGCGATATCCGACAGCAGTTGTTGGCCGGACGGGCCGGCCGCCATGTCGCAGCCGTAGAACAAAATATCCGCCCCCGGTTCCAGCGCCTTTTGCCACGATTTAAAGGCAGCCGCGTAATAGGACGCGGTATCGGTGCTGACGACATCGTTGCCCAGCAGGAAATAGCCGTCTCCGCCGTGCGAGATAATCTGCAGTTCCGCGACATTGCCCGCCCGCCCCAGGATCCGGCTGACCTGGGCAAGGCCGTCCTCGTTGGGATCGAGGATGTACACCTCGGCCCCGGCGGGGGCCATCGCCGCCAGCGCCTGCGGGTCGGTGACGTTGCCGTCAATGATCACCACGTCGCGGCCTGCCCCATCGGTCCCGGATGAAACGGCGGGCGGGGTGACCGTCTTATAATCCAGCTCGGTTTTCGACGCCCAATAGGCGGCGGCGCTGGCGCCGCCGTGCCCATCGGTACCACCCTCGTGACCATGGCCATGCCATGTTCCGTCATGGGCGGCCCATTCGGCCACGGCACCAACCGCCGCGCCGTCGTACATCAACCGGGGTTCCAGGGCGATGGCGAAGGGAAGGCGGGGCCGCCGGACGGCGGAGGTCGAAACGGTCATGGTCATGCCTTCGCTCCCGTGTTCTTCGTATCATCGACCACCGTTCCCGGATCGGCCCCGGCGGGTGAAATGCCGTCCGCCGCCGGGGTTGGCAAATCGCCCGGCAACTCGCCGTCCATCGGCCTGAGATAGGCCCGCCAGAACCGCGACACCTTCTCGATTTCCTTCCACATCGGGGTCGAGCGGACGGTTTGGTCGAACACCGCCGCCCACGACGGCGGTTGCGGTTCGACGGTCCGGCGGATCACGTGAAGATTGCGGAAGCCGTGGAAATGGTCGTCCTCGCGCGTGATCTGTTCGACATTGGCGAAATCGTGAATTACCGGCGGTTCCCCCAGAAACTCATAGACACCGGCCATGGTTCCGGCCGGGTCGCGGGTTAGGTCGGCGTAATCGATGAAATGCATCCGGTCGCGCCATCCGCGGGTCACCGCGTCGCGAATCGCGTTGTAGGACCGCCCAACCGGCTGGCTGTTGTCGATGAACCACTGAACGCGTTGCGCCGCCGTCTTGAAGCGGGTCGCGTCGGCCTGTTCCATCGGCGGCTGGGCGAGCGCCGCCGTGTCGCGCACGCGCTTTTCAAACGAGGCCAGCACGTCGCGCATATCGCGCACGGTGACCAGAACCTTAACGTTGTCGCGCCCGCCGACAATCACCGACAGCGTTTCCAGATATTCCAACCACGACCGGTTCTTGTCGAAACAGATGGGGCGATCGGTTTCGGCGAAATACCCGGCCAGCGTTCCGCGCATGACATTGATCTGCCGGGTTTCCCGGCTCTCGCGATCGGCCGCCAGAAAAGCGGCGTTGTTGTTCCAGCTGTTTCGAATATAGAGGATGATGTCGAGGATGCCGGAGGTCGAGGTGGCATGGAACGATGGGTTCTGGCCAAGAATGTTCATAAGCAACGTCGACCCGCTGCGGGGAAGCCCGGCGACGATGTATACGGTTTTGGTTTTGAACATGTCCGTTATCACGAAAAATGCCTTTTACGTTAGATCGTGCTTTCCATGAAAACCCCGAACAGGCCCGAACTCGCGCCGTCGTACATCGCCCGCAGTTCAAGGGCGACGACGAGCGGCGGGCGTTGTGAAAACCCCTTGCGCGACTCGATCCCCATGCTGGTGCCCCCGTTTTTAATGTTTTGCTCGGCGCGCGGCCCTCGCGGATCGCACGGACCTCGCCCGTATCACCTTTTACGGTTAGCAAAAGAGGCGCGTGCATTCAAGATAAACAACTACCCTTTTGGTGTTCCGCGTGGGCGTTTGATTTTTGGAGTTGATCATGGTGGCGCCACGAGGTTGCCGTTTCCCTCGCGAGCTTCCGATTGTTACCGCAAATACAGACGAGCGCCCGCGAAGAGCTCAATTTCTGGTGGCGGATTTGTCGCGCGTTGCGAAGGTGTTGTTACTCGTGGTTGTGCAATTGCGCCAACGGCGCCGTTTCCGTTGATCTCGATCGTCGCGGGTCGTATTTGTCCGCTTCGGCCCCGGCCACGGCCGGTCCACCCCAAATCGTTTCAAGCGAAATCGGGGGGCGGCAAGCGCGTCGTCGCGGTTAGGCCCGGGTTCCCAACCCCCGCAGCCGGACCAGAAGGTACAAGGTGCGCAGCACGGTCCTCGCGATGCGGATTTTACTTTCGCTCATTTTCTGGTCATAGCGCAGGATCAACGGCACCTCGACCACCAGACAGGACATGGCGCGGAGCTTGATCAGAAACTCCGCCATGCAGGCGAAGCCGGTCTCGACGACGAAATCGTCGCCGAACCGCCGGAGAGCGCGCCGCAAAATTCCAACGGAGTAGGCGCGGTATCCGCACGCGTAGTCGCGAACGCCCTTGATGGGGAAAGCCAACCGCATGAGCCACGAGGCGCCGAAGCTCAGGAACTGGCGGAACGCGGACAGCCCGACGACACGGCTGTCCGCAAGGTAGCGCGAGGCGATGACGACATCATACCCCCGATGGATGCGCTTGATCATCGAATCGATCATTTCGGGGTTATGGCTGTTGTCGGCGTCGAAAACGACGGCGATGTCCTCCTCGTTCTCGGAGCGCGAGCAGACCTCTTTGATGAGCGACTTGAACGCCGCGCCCAGACCGCGGTTTTCGCGCAGGCCGATGAGGTGCAGGGGGTAGGAGGCTTGTAGCGACTGGAGAAGTTCGGTGCTGCCGTCGGTGCTGCCGTCG
>CAIULK010000227.1 GCA_903899885.1 uncultured Rhodospirillaceae bacterium | reverse complement strand
ATGGTTTGGATCCCGGAAATGTCGGCCAGATTATTAGCGACGTTCAGGACATTATGCCCCCACGCGGTGCCCTCGATGGCATTCGCGGTGCCGTTGCCGATAAAGGTATCGACTTGCCCGGTATTGCCGGACGGCAGAACATAGATGTTGGTCCCCGTGCCGCCGATGAAGGTGTCAACGCCTGCCCCAGCGGCAAAGGTTTCATTACCAGAACCACCGATAATGGTGTCGTTACCCGATCCGGCTTGGATCGTCGCATCGCTCACCGTGATGCCGGTGAAGTTCAGCACATGATCGCCGGTTCCAGCCGCGATGATGGTGTTCTGGCCGCCGTAACCCAAATCGATCGTCTGAATGCCCGAAATGTCGGTCAGATTATTGGCGACGTTCAGGACGTTATGGCCCCACGCGGTGCCCTCGATCGCGTTGTGCGTGCCATTGCCGATAAAGGTATCGACCTGCCCGGTATTACCCGCGGGCAGCACATAGGTGTTGGTGCCGGTACCGCCGATGAAGGTGTCAACGCCCGCCCCAGCGGCGAAGGTCTCGTTGCCCGCGCCACCGGTAATGGTGTCGTTGCCCGACCCCGCTTGGATCGTCGCGTCATTGACCGTGATGCCGGTGAAGTTCAGCACATGGTCGCCGGTTCCGGACGCGATGATGGTGTTCTGGCCGCCATACCCCAGATCGATGCTGTTGATACCCTGAAGGTTCGACAGATTATTGGCGACGGTCAGCACATTGCTGCCCCAGGCCGGACCGACGATCGCGCTGGTGCCCGCCCCGCCGACCAAGACATCGACATGGCCGCTATTGCCCTGCACCACGAAGGTGTCATTTCCGCCGCCGCCGTAAACCGTATCGGTACCGCTGCCCAGCGTGACGGTATCACTCACCCCGCTCTGCACGCCGTAGCTTACTGTCATCGCGGCGGTGCCGGTGGCGGTGTAACCGCCGATGGTCGCGGTCGCGCCGATCGTCAGATGGGCCGTGGTCTCGGCCGGAGAGATCATCGTCAAACCCGACAATTGCGCGGGCGTCAGCGTCCACGAGCCATCCGCGTTGTGGATGCCCGCCGACAAGGTGGCGCCCGTCGGCAGCCCAGTCACGGTCACCGACGAAACGGATTCATCGGACGGCACCGACAAGGCGATGTTCAACGCCACCGCATGGGGCAATCCGCCCGCATAGACCGTTTCGTTGCCGCTGCCCAGCGTGAAGGTGTCGCTGCCCAAACCGCCGACCAGCGTGTCATTGGCCGAGGTCCCGGTAACCGCCATTCCGGCATGCATGCCGCCCACCGCCGCGACCGTGACATTCGGCGCGGTAACGGTCGGCGCCAGAACCTGACCCATCGTCACGTTCACATCGACGGTCCGCGACACCGCATCGCCCAACGCGTCGGCAACGGTCACTTGGAACGAATCGGTCCCGACATAGCCGAGGGTCGGCGTATAGGAATAGTGCCCGTTTTGATCAATGGTAACGGTGCCGTGCTGCGGCCCCTCGGTCCCTGATCCGACCGTGTAGGACAAAGCCGGGCTCACCGAATCCTCGGCGGTCACGCTGCCCTGCAACACCGAATTCCACGTTCCGCTGGCGTTGCTCACCGACTCGATCACCGGCGCCGTGCCGGTCAAGGTCACATTCACCGAGGTCGGCGCGCTGGTCTCCCCCGACAGATCGGTCGCGGTCACCTGGAAGGTGTCCACCGCCGTCTGGCCCGCCGTCAACGTCGCGGCCGCCGCGTCCGGCGTGAAGGCATACGTGCCCGCCGCCGTGTCCAGCGTCACCACCCCGTGCGCGGTGGTCAGGGTTTCGTGGCCCAATCCGTCCGAGATCCCGCCGCTCAGGTGATAGGTCACCGTGTCGCCGCCGTCGATCTCGGTCGCGGTCACCGTGCCGGTGCCGCCGGTATGATCGGTCGCACTCACCGCGCTGGCGGTCTCAATGACCGGCGCATGCTCGGTGCCGGTCAGCGTCACATTCACCGAAGCAGGGGCGCTCGATTGCCCGAAGCTGTCGGTGGCGATCACCTGGAAGCTATCGACCGCCGTTTGGCCGGGCGCCAACATCACGGCCGCCGTGCCGCCCGGCGCGAAGCTGTAGTCGCCGCTCGCGGTGTCCAAGATCACCACGCCGTGCGCGGTCGCCAGCGTTTCGTGCCCCTGGCCATCGGAAACGCCATTGGTCAGATGGTAGGTGAGATGATCGTTCCTGTTGGGATCGCTCGCCAGCACCGCGCCGGACCCGCCGACATGATCGGTCGCCGTGGCGTTCTCAACCCCGGTGATCACCGGAGGATAATCGACGCTTGCCACGACATCGGCCTGCGGTGGCGGAGCCGCGCTAAGGGTACCCACATCCTCAACCACGGGCGTCGCCGTGGCGGCGGCGTGTTCGCCACCCGCCGTCGTGGACGCGACATGTTCACCAGCCGCCGCGGCGGCATGGGCGTGCGCCGCATTCGCGGCCGCCTGAGCCGCTGTTGGACCAGCCCGCCCATCGGCCCCCGCGACCAAGGTCGGCGAGGCCGCCGAAGCGGCTTGTCCCGTTCCAAGTTGAAGCGCGCTCACCGAGGCGTCCGCATGGGCCGCCGTCGCGGCCGCCGTTCCGCCCGAGCTTTGCGCGGCATCCGGGGCGAAGGCCACCCCGCCGACACCGCCGCCATCCGCCGCCGAACCGGCTTGGGTCGCGCGGACGATCGCGATCTCATCGGCTACGACGCCTTGGGCCGCCGTCGCCGCCGCGCCGACGGCGCCGCCACCCGACGATCCTTAATGGATGGTCGCCAACGCGCTCATATCGTCGCCAACGGTTTCCACCGTCGGGGCCGCGCTGAGGCGGGCCTGACCCATGTCCGGAGTCTGGACGTTCGTCAACACGGTCAAATCGTCGAGGGCCTGCTGCGCCTCTTGCCCCGATCCGCCTGTCACACGGCCTTGATTCTGGTCGTCGTTCATAGCGCCCAACCCCATCCATCAGGGGGCGCCCCCTCCATCGGAAGCACCGACGAAAAGGCGTCCGCGTTTAGCCAAGATTATTTTAGCAAAAAAACGCTAACAATTCGATGAAATTACTTGGCGGTCATTGTGATCAACCGGGCGGTGACGGCGTCGAGCACCCCCGCCCAATCGCCGCGTGACGATTGGCGAAACAGGGACAGACTGGGGTACCAGGGCGTGCCCGGTCCCTCCGATCCCCAGATCCAATAGGGGTGCGCGGTCAACAGCAGCCAGACCGGCACACCCATCGTGCCGCCCAGATGGGCGACCGAGGTATCGGTCATGATCACCAAATCCAATCCGGCCAGGGCCGCCGCCGTGTCGGCCATATCGGTCAGCAGCGGCGCCAAATCGTAAACCGAGGCGTCGATGTCGCCGGCGGCCGGTCCAACTTGCAGGCTGTACAGCGCGACCCCCGGCACCGACAGCGCCGCCACCATTTTTTGAAACGGCAACGACCGTTGGGCGTTCGCCCGAAAGGTCGGGCTGCCCGACCAAATGATACCGACTTTCAAGCGCCCCTGGGCCGCGTCCCAGGCCTTTTGGAAACGGCCAGTATCCTGGGGCGGAGGCGGCGGAATGGGAACGGGCGGCAACACCGATGGCCCCGGCGTGAACAAGCCGGGAAGACTGCATTGATAGGTATGCCATTCGGTTTCGGGCAGCGGCTCGCCGCGCGCGATCACGAGGTCGGCCAAACCCTGGCGTTCGAACCAGCGGCGCAATTCCGCCCGGCATTCCAAGACGATCGTCCCGCCCAGCGCGCGCGCGGGGGCAAGAAACCGTGACGCCCAGATCGCATCCCCCAAACCCTGCTCGGAGACCACCAGCAACCGCTGCCCGTCGAAACGCTGCCCGTTCCAACGCCGCCCGGCCAAGGGGCGCCTGGGCAATTCGCCGGTTTCGAACCGAGCCTCGTAATCGGGCCATGCTTGGGCATAACGCCCTTGGTGCAAGAACCCCAAGGCGCGATCCCAGCGATACTGCGGATTGTCCGGCGTGATCAAAATGGCGCGGCTGAACGAATCGACCGCTTCGCCGAAGCGATTGGCCGACATCAGCGCCAAACCCAAATTGTGATGAAATCCCGCCGCCAGCGGCATTTGCGCCAAGGCGCGGCGCTGACAGGCGACCGCCGCCTCGATCCGGTTCAGATCGCGGTAGGCATTGCCCATGTTCGACCAGCCGGCCGGATGCTCGGGCGCCACCGCCACCACGCGGCGGTAACAGCGGATGGCCTTTTCGGGATCGCCCGCCAGCCGGGCGATCACCCCCAGGGCGTTCCACGCTTCGATCTGGCCGGGATTCTCGGCGACGACGGCTTGCAACCGGGCCTCGGCCTCGTCGCGGCGTCCGGCGGCGAAATCGTCCATCGCTTGCTTGACGAGGCGGGTCAGGTCCGGCTCATTCATCGGCAATCATCCAATATTGACCAGCCGTTCACTATTTTACCCACACTATACGCAAGTCGGGATTCAGGGACGAGAAAAATGGGCGACACCACGTCCGCCATGGGGCGGGCATCGATCGATGGGGAAAAATCCTTCGATTTCGCCAAATTATCGACGCTGCGGGAAAATCTGGTCACGTTGGTCGCGGCCTCGATTTTCCTGAACGTCCTTGGCTTGGCCATGCCGATGTCCTTGTTGCAAATCTATGACCGGATTCTGCCCAATCGTTCGTCCGGCACGATGATGCTTTTGTTGTCGATCGTCGTGGCGGCCTTGTTGATGGAGACCGCCCTTAATTTCTGCCGCTCTTACGTCTCGGGCTGGGTCGGCGCGCGCTTCGAACACAAGGCCGGCCGCGCCGCCTTCGAGCGCCTGATCGGCACCAGCCTGGCCAATTTCAGCCGCCACGCCACCGGCGTCTATCTGGAGTGGTTCAACTCGATCGCGGTTTTCCGCGAGTTCTACGAGGGCCAATCGCTGGCGACGATGCTCGACTTGCCGTTCGTGGTGATTTATTTCGGCCTGGTCGCCTTCATGGGCGGGCCGTTGGTCATCGTGCCCATCCTGATTTTGGCGGCACTCACCTTCGTGGCGTTCCGGACCGGGCACTCGCTGCGCCGGGCGATCCGCGACCGGACCACCGCCGACGACCGCCGCTTCAACTTCGTGATCGAGGTGCTGACCGGCATCCACGGGGTCAAGACCCTGGCGATGGAACACCAGATGGTCCGGCGTTACGAACGCCTTCAGGAAAATTCGGCGGAAAAGCACTATCAAGTGGCGCTGGGCAGCGCGCGGGCCGGGTCGATCGCGGTGTTCTTCGCGCAGGCCACCACCATTTTGGTGGTGGCGGCGGGCAGCCTGCGGGTGATCGACGGCCACATGACGACCGGCGCCTTGGCGGCCTGCGCCCTGCTGGCGGGGCGCGCGATGATGCCGTTGGGCCGCGCGCTGGGTGTCTGGACCCGTTTTCAAAGCTTCGTCTTGGCGCGTCACCACCTGACCAAATTGTTCGCGCCCACGCCGGAATCGGCGGGCGGGTTGCCGCCCCTCACCGAAATCACGGGCGAGTTGGAACTGTGCGATGTCGGATTCCAGTATGGCGAGGACGGCGCCACCATTCTGTCGGGGGCGACCCTTCGCTTGATGCCGGGCGAATGTGTCGCCATTTCGGGCACCAACGGATCGGGGAAAAGCACGTTGCTGGCCTTGATGCAAGGAGCGCTTCGCCCGACGCATGGGACGGTGCTGCTGGATGGCCAGGATCTGGCCCAGTTCGACCCGATTTCCGTCCGCCGCCACATCGCCTATTTGCCGCAGAACGGGGTTTTGTTTCAGGGCTCGATCCTCGACAACATCACGCTGTTCCGCCCGCATCTGGAACAGACCGGCATCGAGATCGCCAGCAAACTGGGGCTCGACGACGTGATCAGCGGAATGCCGATGGGGTTCGACACCATCGTCGGCGACGGCGCCCACGACACCCTGCCGCGCGGCATCAAGCAGCGGATCGCCATCGCCCGCAGCCTGGTCGATCAGCCCAAGGTGATCTTGTTCGACGAGGCCAACGCCGGGATCGATTCGGCGGGCGATAATGACCTTCGGGCGTGGCTGGAAGGCGTCAAGGGCCACTGCACGATGGTGCTGGTCACCCACCGCCCGTCGTTGCTGAAACTGGCCGACCGGGTGTTCGACCTGGACCGGGGATGCCTGATGCCGCACCGTCCCGGCGCGGTTCACGCCGCCGCCAACCCCACGCCCGGCCTGTCGTTGAAGGAAGTGCTGGCCAACCGCCAAGAGCAGGATGAATTGGATGGCCTGGGTGGTCTGCAAGCCAGTTCGGACATCGCCGCCTGCCTGTTGCCGCTGCTCCGCGCCCTCGAATGGAAAGGCCCGCCGCGCCAAGTGGCCGAGGCCTTGCCCCACTTCGCCGAGGATCTGGACCTGACCGGTCTGCGCAACGTGATGGCGCACCTGAACTACGACAGCCGCCCCCAGCGCCTGAAGCTGGACGAGATCGACCCGCGCCTGATGCCCTGCCTGTTCCTGCCCGACAAACAAGCGGCACTGGTGATCAAGGCCGTGCAGGGCGAGCATTACACCGTGTATGACAGCGCGCGTGACCAAACCATCTTGTTGACCGACCCGCACGACGTGGCCGGAACCGCCTATTTCTTCACGCCCTTGGTCGAGGAGCCGCCATCGCCCTCGCGCGCCAGCTGGTTCGCGGGCGTGATCGGCCGTTTCCGCCCGTTGTTCATCCAAGCCTTCGTGGTGACGTTCCTGCTGAACGTGATGTCGCTGGGCACGCCCTTGTTCGTGATGGCGATCTACGACAAGGTGGTGGGCGCCGGATCGTTGGAAATGCTGGCGGCCTTTACCTTGGGGGCGGCGCTCGCCTTGGGGTTCGACTTTGCCTTGCGCGGCGTGCGGGCCCGCCTTCTGGCCTATGTCGGGGCAAGGCTCGACACCATCATGGGCAATTCGATCTTCGGCCATATCTTGCTGCTGCCCGCGGGTTTCACCGAACGGGCGACGGTCGGCGCCCAGGTATCGCGCCTGAAGGATTTCGAGTCGGTCCGCGATTTCTTCACCGGCCCCTTGGCGACGGTGATGATGGAGCTGCCCTTCGCGCTGTTTTATTTCGCCATCATCTTCGCCCTGGGCGGCGTTCTGGCGCTGGTGCCGGTGGTGGCCACCTTCTTGTTCGCGCTGGGGGCCATGGCGATCACCCCCGCGATGCGCAAGACCATCGCGTCCGGGGCCCGCGCGATGGCGCGCCGCCAGGAATTCCTGGTCGAGGCGCTGGGCAAGATGGCGGCGATCAAACTGGCGGCGGGCGAACCGCAATGGACGCACCGCTACCGCGAGATCTCGGCGCAAGCGGCTTACGGCGGCTTCAAGGCGACGCTGGCGGCGGCGGCGGCGGCGATCATCTCGGGCGGCATGATCATCTTCGTCGGCATGGCGACGATCGCCACCGGCGTTCTGGGGGTGATCAACCAGAACATGACGACCGGCGGCTTGATCGCCTCGATGATGCTGGTCTGGCGGGTTTTGTCGCCGTTGCAAACCGCCTTCTCGATGGCCCAGCGGATCGAGCAGGTGCGCGGTTCGATCAGCCAGATCAACGGCTTGATGTCGCTCAAGCCGGAACACGCGCCCGACGCCAAGCCGATGTCGGGGTCCCATTTCAAGGGCAAGATCAGTTTCTCGCGGGTGTCGTTGCGCTACAACACGATTTCCGACCCGGCCTTGGTCGGCGTCTCGTTCGACATCGAACCGGGCGAGGTGGTGGCGATCGCCGGACGCGGCGGCTCGGGAAAATCGACACTCTTGTCGCTGATCCTTGGCCTGTATGTGCCGCAAGCGGGCTCGGTCCGCCTGGACGGCACCGATATCCGCCAGATGGACCCGATCGAGCTGCGCCACGCCATCGCCTATGTGCCGCAAACCTGTAATTTGTTCTACGGCACGATCGCCCAGAATCTGCGGCTCGCCCACCCCACCGCGACCGAGGCCGATTTGCGCCGCGCCTCGCAAATGTCGGGCATTCTCGACGATATCGAGGTTTTGCCGCTGGGCTTCGACACCCGCATCGACGACCGCGACATTCAACATTTGTCGGCCAGCTTCGTGCAAAAATTGTCGCTGGCCCGCGCCTACCTGAAACAAAGCCCCCTGATGCTGTTCGACGAACCGGTCAACGGCCTTGACTTCGAAGGCGACAGCCGCTTCATGGAAACCATCAGCCAACTGCGTGGTCAGAGCACGATTTTGATGGTCACCCACCGCCCCAGCCACCTGCGCATGGCCGACAAGGTCATGGTTTTGGACGGCGGCTATCTGCGGATCATCGGCCCGCCGGGCGAGGTGATGCCGCGCGTTCCCGTGGACATGCTGTGATGAGCGACAACGCGCTGGTCCCCCAAGACGGCGACGCGGCGGCCCCGGCCGTCGTCACCCAATCCAGCCGGATCACCCGCCATTTGGCGCTGGCCGTGCAGCTCGAGGAAAGCGGCACCCATCCGCTGATCAACTTCACGATTTTCCTGGTGTGCGCCGCCTGTTTAAGCTTTCTGCTGTGGGCCAGCATTACCCGTATCGACGAGATCGCGGTGACCGAGGGCCAAATCGTGCCGACCGGATTAATCCAAACCGTTCAGCATCTGGAAGGCGGCATCGTCGAGGATCTGATGGTCAAGGAAGGCGAGCTGGTTGATGCCGGGCAGCCCCTGCTGCGGCTGTCCCCCGCCGCCGCCAACGCCGACCTCGACCAAACCCGCGCCCGCGAGGTCGGCCTGCGCCTGAAGGCCGAGCGGCTGCGCGCCTTCGCCGAGGAGCGTCAGCCCGATTTCTCGTTCGCCGGTCCCGGCTTCGACCAATTGGTCGCGGACAATCAAGCGATCTTCAACACCCAATCCCAGGCCCGCGACACCACCCGCGCCGTGATCTTGTCGCAGATCGACCAGCGCACCTCGGACATCCACATGCTGGAACGCCAACTGCAAACCGGGCGCAAGCAGGTCGCGGCGATAGGCGAGGAAGCGGGCATTCGCGAGGAACTGCTGGCCAAGGGTTTGGCCAGCAAGGTCACCGCGCTGGAAAACCGCCGCGAACTGGCCCGCGTGGAGGGCGAGCTGGCCCGCACCACCGACCAAATCACCACGGCGCGGGAAGCCCTGGGCGAGGCCGAGCGCAAATTGATCGATCAGAAGACCGGCGTCTACCGCCAAACCATGGACGATCTGGGCGCCACGGTCAGCGAATTGGCGCAGGTCGAGGAAAGCCTGGGCCGCCTGGAAGACCGGGTCAAACGCTTGGTCGTGACCGCCCCGGTGCGCGGCTATGTCAAGGGCCTGAAGGTCAACAATCCCGGCGCGGTCATCGCGCCCGGCGGCACCGTCGCCGACATCGTTCCGTCCGACGGCCCGATGAAGGTGGAAAGCCGGGTACAGCCCCGAGACGTCGGCTATCTCAAGGCCGGCCAGCCGGTCAAGGTCAAGGTCAGCACCTACGATTTCGCCCGCTTCGGCGCGATCACCGGCCACATCAGCACCATCTCCGCCGCATCCTTCCTGACCGAAAAGGGCGAGGCCTATTTCCTGGCGCAAATCGCGCTGGACGCCGATTACGTCGGCAACGACCCGGCACAGCACAAGATATCACCCGGCATGACGGTGGAAGCCGACGTGGTGACCGGCGACAAGACGCTGCTGCAATATCTGCTCAAGCCGATCTTCACGCAGACGCAAGGGGCGTTCCACGAGCGGTGAGGGGCGGGCGGCAGAGGCGGCTGGAAACGTCAAACCCTGCGTCATAATGGTGGGGTATCGCACGCACCTCTGGGCGAACAACGGTTTTGGGGGCGGCGCACCCGGCGGAACGCGCGCCCGATCGCGACGGTCGGGAACCCCATCGCGGCGAGCCGAGGCTTGCCTTTTAAGGCGTTACGCGATCTTTCGACCGGAAACTCGGCGGTTGCGCGTCACTCTGCCTTTTGCCAAACTGCTGCCGGGAAACGTCGGTTGGCGGCGGCAGGATTTTGGCTGCCGATATAGGCCCGAATCTCGGTAAGGCGGCGCAAGGCGGCCCGCCTATAGACTACCGACATTCTTGGGGGCGGAAGCTCCCGGTCGGTGCCCCATGACAGCAGCCAGCGGCGCACATCCTCATAAGGGATAATGCGGCCTTCGTCAGCGTCGGCCAAACCTTCGGCCACGGCCTCCGCATAGGCGGCGTCCTCAACAACGGGTAGGGTGCGGACTGCGTCGCTCATGACCCGAGTATAGGCGAGCGCTGGCAGGATTTCCAGCCTGCCTGGGGCCTTGATCCGAAAACCGACCAACC
Source organism: uncultured Rhodospirillaceae bacterium (assembly GCA_903899885.1). Classification (GTDB taxonomy): domain Bacteria; phylum Pseudomonadota; class Alphaproteobacteria; order Rhodospirillales; family Magnetospirillaceae; genus CAIULK01. The sequence continues at coordinate 19,357 of CAIULK010000227.1, read as the reverse complement.
GGTGATGTCAGCCGACTGCGATTCAGCGCGACAGCCGCGCCCCGCCAAAAACTGCGTCCTTGCTATTACCCCCGAGATGTGGTCTTGTACTGGCATTCGAGCGCCGCGTGCCGGGGAATCCCAGTACCAACGGCACCAGCTCGCGACAAAGAAGTCCTGTGCAAGGTCGCGTGCGATCTTGCCGAAGGGTTGTACCGAAAGTTTCCGATTGACCGAATTTTCTGCTCTCGGCCTTGCCGAGCCTCTCCTCCGTGCCGTTGCGGCCGAAGGGTATACTGTCCCTACCCCCATTCAGAAACAAGCCATCCCTGCGGTTCTTGAAGGCCATGATTTGGTCGGGATCGCTCAGACCGGAACCGGCAAGACCGCCGCTTTCGTGCTGCCGCTGCTGCACGCCCTCAGCCTGCACCAAGACCGCCCGATGGCCAAAAGCTGCCGCGCCCTGATCTTGGCCCCCACGCGTGAGTTGGCCTCGCAGATCGGCGCCTGCATCCGCACCTATGGCCGCTTCACCCATCCCACCTTCACCGTGATCGTCGGTGGCGTCAGCCCCGGCCCGCAGATCAAGGCGTTGGCGCGCGGCGTCGATATCGTGGTGGCCACTCCCGGCCGTCTGCTCGATCACGTTGGAACCGGCGCGATGCGTTTGGACGGCACCAAGCATGTCGTTCTCGACGAAGCCGACCAGATGATGGATCTGGGCTTCTTCCCGGCGATCCGCCGCATCATGGGCATGATCTCGATCAAGCGTCAGACCATGCTGTTTTCGGCGACCATGCCCGCCCCGATCCGCGCCTTGGCGTCGGATTTCCTGCGCACCCCGAAAGAAGTCGCCGTGACCCCGGCGTCGCGTCCGATCGAGCGCATCGACCAGCGGGTGATCCGCCTGGATGCCGCCTCGAAGGGCCGCACCCTGATCGAACTGATCAAGGGGGCCGAGGTCGGCCAAACCATCGTCTTCACCCGCACCAAGCGCGGCGCCGACCGGGTTAGCCTCAGCCTCGAAGGCTCGGGGATCACCAGCGCGGCCATCCATGGCAATAAAAGCCAGGGCCAGCGGGAACGCGCGTTGTCGTCGTTCCGCTGCGGCGCGATCAAGGTTCTGGTCGCCACCGACATCGCGGCGCGCGGCATCGATATCGACGGCGTCTCGCACGTCATCAATTATGAACTGCCCAACGTCCCCGAAGCCTATGTCCACCGGATCGGCCGCACGGCCCGGGCCGGGGCCAGCGGATCGGCGATTTCGCTGTGCGATTCGTCGGAGCGCTCGCTTTTGCGCGACATCGAACGGCTGATCGGCAAGGCGCTTCCGTCCGAGGGCGAATGGCGCCCCGAGTCGGCGAACGCCGTGCAGCAGGGCCGCCCCGGCGGCGGCGACCGCAGCGGGCAGCGCAATGGTCAACGGTCGAACGGCGGCAAGCCGGGCGGCTCGCAGTCGGGCGACCGGCGGCCCGGCAATAATGCCGGACGGTCCGGAAACCCCGGTAACACCCACGAAATTCGCGTCTCAAAGACGCAAAACGGCAGCAAGGAGAAAGTGCAATGCCGAACGGTACCGTGAAATGGTTCAACTCGACGAAGGGCTACGGCTTCATTCAGCCCGATGACGGCGGTGCCGACGTGTTCGTCCACATCAGCGCAGTGGAACGGGCCGGCTTGTCCGGTCTTGGAGACGGCCAAAAGGTCGCCTTCGAGCTGCAGAAGGACCCGAAGAAGGGCAAGATGTCGGCCGTCAATCTGAAGGTCGAATAGTCCTCTTCGGATACGAAGACGTCAGGGGTCACCGGCGAAAGCCGGTGGCCCTTTCGCGTTTTGGGCAAACGGTTCGCGCGCAACAACCTTTCAAAAACACCATCCAAGGCTTGGCATTTCGATCAAAATCCTCCATGCTGTCGGGGTTTCGCCTTATTCGTGGGAGCGATTTTCATGCCGGACAGAACGACACGAGTGTTGGCGGCCGTTCTTTTCGTGGTTTTCGGAACCATTCCTCCGGCGATGGCCGATCCGCTGGTGGCCTTTCGCGTGACCGACGGGGGAATCGCCCAACCGCTCACCGCGCAGCCCGGCGATCCCGTCCATGGGCGCGCGCTGGTGGCCGACCCGGACCACGGCGGCTGCCTGTCCTGCCACGCCGCCCCGATGCCCGAGGAAGATTTTCAAGGCCAAGTCGGCCCGAATTTGGCGGGAGTCGGCGATCGCCTCGGCCCGGCGCAGCTTCGTCTGCGCCTTATCGACCCCAAGCGGATCAATCCCACCACCGTGATGCCCGCCTTCTATCGCACCGAAGGCTTGCACCGGGTGGCCAAGGCGTTCGAGGGCAAACCGATCCTGACCGCGCAGGAGATCGAGGACGTCGTCGCCTATCTCGTCTCGCTTCACTAGGAGGTTTTCTTGATGCAAAAACCCGACATCGGCCGACGGACCGTGCTTTTGGGCTTGGCCGGACTGTTGACCCTGCCGCGCAGCACCTATGCCACCCCCGCCCAAGCCGACGCCGCCATCGCCAAGTTGCTGGCCGCCGTCAAGGCATCGACCGGGCGCGTCACCCTGCGGCTGCCGCAGATCGCCGAGAACGGCAACACCGTTCAGTTCTCGGTCGCCGTCGATAGCCCGATGACCGACACCGATTACGTCAAGACCGTCCATGTGATGGCCGAGGAAAATCCGGCCCCGGAAGTCGCCTCGTTTTATTTCACCCCCGCCAACGGCAAGGCCGAGGCGACCATGCGCATGCGGCTGGCCAAGACCCAGGTGGTCCGCGCCGTCGCGGTGATGAGCGACGGATCGGTGTTCGAATGCCGTCAGGAAGTCAAGGTCACCATCGGCGGCTGCGGCGGCTGACGTAACGATCAGGAGAGCGGATATGACCCAATCGACCGCGCGGGTAAAGGTTCCCGCCACCGCCGCCAAGGGCGAGATCGTCGAAATCAAGACCACGATCGGCCACGACATGGAATCGGGCCAGCGCAAGGATAAGGACGGCAATCCGATCCCGCGCAAGATCATCAACAAATTCCTGTGCACCTTCAACGGCAAGGAAATCTTCCGGTCCGACTGGTATCCGGCGATTTCGGCCAATCCCTATCTGTCGTTCTTCATGCGCGCCACCGAAACCGGACGGTTCGAGTTCGCCTGGACCGACGACGACGGCTCGGTCGCCAAGGCCACCGCCGACATCACGGTTGGATAGAGTCGAGGAGAGCTTCATGAAACGCATTCTCGCGGTTGCCTTGCTGGTTTCGATCGGCATTTCGGCCCACGCCGACCCCGCCAAGCGGTCGGGCTACAGCTATGCGGAACCCGAGACCCGTTCCATCCAAGACGACGATTTCGCCAATCCCGGCATGCTGTGGGTCGAAACCGGCGAGAAGGCGTGGGCCACCGCCGACGGCGAATCCGGGAAATCGTGCCAATCCTGCCACGGCGCGGCCGACGGCATGAAAGGGGTGGCGACTCATTACCCGAAATTCGCGGCCTCGGCGGGCAAGGTCATCGACATGGAACAGCGGATCAATCTGTGCCGCGAGAACGGCATGAAGGCCAAGCCCTATAAATGGGAAAGCCAGGAGCTGCTGGGTCTGACCGCCTTCCTTAAGATGCAGTCGCGCGGGATGCCGGTGAGTGTTTCCATCGACGGTCCGGCCGCCCCCCTTCCATGCCAAGGGCAAGGCCGAGTATTATCAGCGGCGCGGCCAGCTTGATCTGGCCTGTTCGCACTGCCACGAAGATCTGGTCGATCAGAAGCTGCGCGCCGAGACCCTTAGCCAAGGCCAAACCAACGGCTTTCCCACCTACCGCCTGAAGTGGCAGAAACTGGGGTCGCTGCACAAGCGCCTGCAAGGCTGCAACGAGAATATCCGCGCCGAGCCCTATCCGCTGGGGGCCGACGAATACGTCAATCTGGAACTGTTCCTGGCCGAACGCGGCAACGGGCTGCCGATCGAAACCCCCTCGGTCCGGAAGTAAGACCATGCTGACCCGGCGCGACTTTCTGCAGGTGGCGGCGGCGGCCGCCACCATCCTTCCCGGCGGGCTTGCCCGGGCTTCGGGCGTGGGACAGGGCGATTTGCTGGCCTTCAAACCGGTCGGCCAAGTCACCCTGCTCAGCATTACCGACCTGCACGCCCAATTGATGCCGCTGTATTACCGGGAGCCTGCGGTCAATATCGGGGTCGGCGCGGCGCGCGGATTGCCGCCGCATCTCACCGGCCGTGACTTCTTGCGCCATTTCCATCTGAAGGCCGGATCACGGGCGGCCTATCTGCTGACCAGCGACGGCTTTACCGAGCTGGCCCGCCATTACGGCCGGGTCGGCGGCTTGGACCGTATCGCCACCCTGGTCAAGGCCATCCGCGCCGAGCGGCCGGACAACACCCTGCTGATCGATTCCGGCGACACGTGGCAAGGCTCGTACACCGCGTTGGCCAGCCGGGGCGGCGACATGGTCGCCGCGATGAAGGCGCTGGGCGTCGATGTGATGACCGGCCACTGGGAATTCACGCTTGGCGCCGAGCGGGTCAAGGAACTGGTCGATAAGCTGGGCTTCCCCTTCCTGGCGGGCAACGTCAAGGACAGTGAATGGGGCGAGGAGGTCTTTCCCCACACCGCCTTTTTCGAACGCGGCGGCATCAAGATCGCGGTGATCGGCCAAGCCTTTCCCTATACCCCGATCGCCAATCCGCGCTGGATGATGCCCGGCTGGGAATTCGGCATCCGCGAGGAGGACATGGTCAAGCGGGTCGCCGATGCCCGCGCCGCCGGGGCCGAACTGGTGGTGATCGTCAGCCACAACGGCTTCGACGTCGATCGCAAGATGGCCGCCCGCGTGCCGGGCATCGACGTCATCCTGACCGGACATACCCACGACGCCATTCCCGAACTGATCACGGTCGGCGACACCTTGCTGGTGGCGGCCGGATCGCACGGCAAATTCCTCGGCCGCTTGGATCTAGAGGTCAAGGGCGGCAAAATCGCCGCGCATTCCTTCAAACTGATCCCGGTCTTGGCCGACGCCATCACGCCCGACCCGGAGATGGCGGCGTTGATCGCGGAACTGCGCGCACCCCACGCCGAAACCTTGGGCACCGTGCTGGGGCGCACGGACTCGCTGCTCTACCGGCGCGGCAATTTCAACGGCACCTTCGACGACGTGATCTGCGATGCGCTGCTTTCCGGGCGCGACGCCCAAATCGCCCTGTCGCCGGGATTCCGGTGGGGCGGGTCGCTACCGCCCGGCCAGAACATCACGGTCGAGGACGTCTATAACCAGACCGCCATCACCTACCCCGCCGCCTATCGCAACGAGATGACCGGCAAAATGCTGAAGGACGTGCTGGAGGACGTCGCCGACAATCTGTTCCACCCCGACCCCTATTACCAGCAGGGCGGCGACATGGTGCGGGTCGGCGGCCTGCGCTATCGCATCGACCCCGCCCAGCCGATCGGGCGGCGGATTACCGATATGCGTTTGGCCGCCAGCGACGCGGTGATCGAGGCGAACAAAAGCTATGTCGTCGCGGGCTGGGCCTCGGTCAATCAAGGCACCGAGGGGCCGCCGATTTGGGACGTGGTTTCGGCCCACATCAAATCCCAAGGGACGCTGCGGGTCCCCGAACGCTCCCTGGTCACCGTTGTGAAGGCGTGATGCGATGATCGATCTTTCCGTAACCACCCAAGTTGGCCTTGCCGGTTTCGGTCTGGGCGGCCTGTTTGGCGCCGTCGCCCAGCGCACTCACTTTTGCACGATGGGGGCGATTTCCGACATCGTCGCGATGGGGAATTGGCAACGCATGCGGACCTGGCTGCTGGCGATGGCGGTGGCGATTTTGGCGACCCAAGCGATGGCGGGTTTTGGCCTGATCGATTTGTCGGCGGCGATCTATTTGACCCCGAATTTCGGCTGGCTGGGGGCCATTCTGGGTGGCCTGTTGTTCGGCTTCGGCATGACCCTGGCCGGTGGCTGCGCCAACAAAACCCTGGTCCGGTTCGGCGGCGGCAATTTGAAGTCGCTGGTGGTGCTGCTGGTCATGGGCCTGTTCGCCTATATGACGCTGCGCGGCCTGACCGGTCTGGCCCGGGTGTGGATGGAAGGCGTGTTCAATCTTGATCTGCGGCGCTTCGGGTTGTCCGGCCAAGGGATCCCCGAAATGCTGGCCGCCGGTTTGGGCCTTCCGGCCGCCTTGGCGCGCTGGGTTCTTGCCGTGGGGCTTGACGGCGGGTTGCTGGCCTTCTGCCTGTCGGACCGGGCTTTCCGGCGCTCCCTGCCCCATCTGGGCGGCGGAATGGCGGTCGGGCTGCTGGTGGCGGCCGGATGGGCGGCAACCGGTATCCTGGGCAATGATGATTTCTCGCCGACCCCGCTGGCTTCCATGAGCTTTGTCGCTCCGATCGGCGACAGCCTGCAATATTTGATGACCTTCAGCGGCGCGACCATCAATTTCGGCATCGCCTCGGTGGGCGGGGTGATCGCGGGCGCCTTTTTGGCGGCGGTGACCGGCGGCACCTTCCGCATCGAGGCCTTTACCGACCAGACCGACATGATCCGCCAACTCACCGGCGCCGCGATGATGGGCGTGGGTGGCGTGTTGGCCTTGGGCTGCACGATCGGCCAGGGCCTGACGGGGGTATCGACCCTGGCGGCGGGATCGGTTCTAGCAACGTTATCGATCCTGGCCGGTGGCGTGGCCGGACTACGTCACCTCGAATAGCGGAGACGAACGTGAGACCGATTCTGGGATTGTGCGTGATCCTTCTGATGTCGCTGGGGGGGCCCGCACGCGCCGCCGACACCGCGCCGAATTGGGATAATCCGCGCAAGCTGGTCCTGCAACTGGACTCGGCCGATCCGGCCAAGATCACCATGATCTTCAACGACGCGATCAACACCCAGGCCTATTACGGCGACGACAACGTCAAGATCGCCATCGTGTTGTTCGGCCCCGGCGTTCATGCCGTGCTGAAGGGCGACAGTCCGGTGCCGGAGCGGGTGGCCTCGCTGGTCTATCAGCATATCGAACTGGTGGCGTGCGGCTTGACCCTGGCCGCGCTGCACAAGACCGCCGACGATCTTTTACCCGGCGTCGCCACGGCGTCGGCTGGCGTTCCGGAACTGATTGAACGCCAGCTAAAGGGGTGGGTTTACGTCGCGCCGTGATTGCGTGATGCGACGAGGTCGGATCACGCTCGGCCGCCACCCTCGGCGGCGGCCAAGGGCGCGGACGCGCCCGCCCGGCGAGGGGCAAAATTTATGGGCAACCGAGTTTCTGCTTGTCGGAGGTCGCGGCGCGTCGAACATGCTCGGGCATGTCGGGGTGCTGTGAGAACAGCAGGCCATAGGCGGTGCAGGCCTCTTTCTTGCGCGGCGGGTCGAGCTTGGCGAACGAGGCCCCGGCCTTGTACAGCATGTCGGGCGCCTTGGTGCTTTTCGGCGCCTTTTTATAGGCTTCCAGGAACATCCCGGCCGATTCCTTGAAATCGCCGCGCTTATAGACGATCTCGGCCAGCCAATATTGTGCGTTGGGCGCCAGCTGATGGTTCGGGCTGCGGGCCAGGAAGGCCTTGAACCCGGCTTCGGCGGCGGCGTCATCGCCCTTCTGAATGGCGGCATAGGCCTCGTCATACTGGGCTTGCGGGTCCTTGGGCGGCGGCGGCGCCAAGCTGATTGGCGGCTGCAAGGGAACCGGCGATTGCGCCTGCTTCAAATCCTTGTTGGACAACGTGCCCAGGGCCTGCGGCCCCGGCGCCAGACCGGGTCCCGAGGCCGAGTTGTTGCCGACATTGGCGTTGGGCGCGGTGGCGCCGGGCATCGAAATCGATTCGGGCTGCGCGGGGGGCGCCACGGGCGCGGCTTGCGCCTGCATTTCCTTGAAACGAAGATCGATATCGGCCTGCATCCGGTCCATCCGGTCGGCGTTCACGGTGCCTTTGTGCTCGATCTCCTCCAAACGGCCGATAAGCTGGTGGATCTGATCGTCCAGGGCATCCAGGCGATCCGCCGAGGGCATCCCACCCGTAGAGGACGGCGCCGCCGATGCCGATGCCGCGCCACCACCGCCGCCACGGGCCACTTGCATTTGCAGGGTCCGCAGACCCCGTTCCAGCCGATCAATCCGGTCGTATAGGGCTTGGTTGTCGCTATACTGGGCGAAGGCCGGTCGGCAAACCGGGGCGGCCAAAACAATCAAAAGCGGAAGAAACACGGACAGAAGACGACGCACGGCGAAACACCCTTTTGCGGATGGAAGCGGTTGACTGCCTTCATACCGGGTCGTCGTGGCAAAAACAAGGCGCCCGCCCCTCCCTTGCGGAGGAGCGGGCGCCCCATTCAGCCGTTACCGGTGAATGTCAGTCTTACTTGCTCAGAACGGTCACGCCACGGCGGTTCTTCGCCCAAGCGTCTTCGTTCGAACCAACGACCGCGGGACGCTCCTTGCCGTAGGAGATCGTCTTGACGCGGCCAGCCGGAATGCCGGCGGCCTTCAGGTACTCGGCGACGGCATGAGCGCGACGCTCGCCGAGGGCCAAGTTGTATTCACGCGTACCGCGCTCGTCGCAATGACCTTCGACGGTGATCGCATAAGCGGGGTACTTCTTCAGCCAAGCGACCTGCTTGTCGAGGGTCGCCTTGCCGTCGGCACGGACGTTGGCTTTGTTGTAGTCGAAGAACACGCGATCACCGACCACGCTGTTGAACTCTTCGATCGAACCGGCAGCGATGCTGCTGGCCGACGAGGAGGGCGGAGTCATCTGACCAGCGGCGCCCTTGGCGCCGGTGTCGGTGGTGCCGGATTCGCAAGCCGCAAGCATGGCGGCGGCAGCGAAGATGCTCAGGAAACGCAGCTTCATAGGTGAGGACCCCCTCAATGGAACTCGGACAGTGGGAACGACTTGGACCTTTGTGGCCGCGCCGCCCCACCATGGAACTTTGCACGGCGCTCCGGCCACCCCCCGGAAAGGGAAGCCACCGGAACAAATCCTAATCGCGGCGGACTATACTCATATCGTTTCACGGAATCAAGGGGGACCACGCCGGGTCCGACCCATCAACCGGTGTCACAAGCTGACGCTCGTTGGTACCGGTCAAATCGATGCTGGTCAACCGTGCCGTATGGCCCCGCCCGCGATCATCGGCCGGTGCTTCACGCCAGAAGGCCAGCACGCGGCCGTTCGGAGCCCAGGTAGGCCCCTCCACCAGCCAGCCCGAGGCCAGCAGCCGCTCGCCCGAGCCATCGGGACGCATCACGCCGATGAAGAACTCGCCGCCCTTCATCTTGGTGAAGGCGATCAAATCGCCGCGCGGCGACCACACCGGCGTCGCATACCTGCCATCTCCGAACGAGATGCGCTGGGTGTTCGAGCCGTCGGCATTCATCACGTAAAGCTGCTGCGAACCGCCCCGGTCGGAATTGAACACCACCTTGGACCCGTCCGGCGCGTAGCTGGGCGAGGTGTTGATGCTGTCGTCGTGGGTCAAACGCCGCTTTTGGCGCGTCAACAGGTTCATTTCCCAGATATTGGAATTTCCCTCCTCGGACATCGAGAAGATCACCTTGTTGCCGTCCGGTGAAAAACGCGGCGCGAAGGTCATGCCGGGGAAATCACCCAGCAGCTCGCGCCGCCCGGTGTCGATCTGGAAGATGTAGACCCGCGGCGTGTTGTGCCAATAGGACATGTAGGTGATTTCCCGCGCGGTCGGCGAGAAACGCGGGGTCAGCACCAGATCCGCGCCGTCGGTCAAGAAGCGGTGGTTCTCGCCGTCCTGATCCATGATCGCCAGACGCTTGCGGCGGTTCTGCTTGGGGCCGTCCTCGGCGATATAGACGATTTGGGTGTCGAAATAGCCCTCTTCGCCGGTCATCCGCTTATAAATGGTGTCGGCGATCATGTGGGCGACGCGGCGCCAGCCTTGGTTCTGGGCGGTGTAGACTTGGCCCGCCATCTGTTCTTGCGACAACACGTCCCACAGGCGGAATTCCACCCGCAGGCGGCCGTCCGGGGTCATTTCGGTTTTGCCCGAAACCAGCGCCTCGGCGTTGATCTGCTTCCAGCTGGCGAAATTGACCGAGGCTTGCAGACTGTCCAGCGTTTGGATGAAGGCGCGCTGGTCGATCGGCCGGAACAGGCCCGAACGTTCCAGATCGGCCGCCACCACGCGGGCGATGTCCCTGCCCATCTGGGCGTTGGCGGGGTCCATCCCGTAGAAATCGGGGATGGCGATGGGCAGCGGGCGCATATAGCCCCGCGTGATATCGATCACCAATTCGGCGCGGGCCGGAGCCGACACCACGAGGCCGGCCAGGGCCAGCAGGGCGAAAACGATCGAACGAAGCCGAAGCAGAGCGGTCATTGCACCAGATCCTTGGGATTGAAGCGCAGCGTCAAATCTTTCCACTGCTCGTATTTGGTGGGCGGCGCCTTGAGCGGACTGCACAACAGAACCGCCCGCCGGGCGCTGTCGGCGGCGGCGCGGTAAAAGGAATCGGTCCCATACCGAAGGGTATCGACGATATCGGCGCTGATCACGCCGCCGTCGCGGGTTAGGCTTACCCGGATCGGCACGATCAAGTCGCGCGCGTCCTTGGCACCGGCCGGCACGTTCCAGCATTTGTAGATCTGGGCCCGGATCATATCGATCTCGGTCATCGAGACCGGCTCCATCGGATTGTTTTGGGTCGAGCCCTTGACGGACTGCGGCTGGGGGTTTTTACCCTCCTCCGCTGGCTGGATTTTCTGAGCGGTCTTCAGCAGTTGGTCAAGCTGATCCTTGGGCTGCGGCTTGATCTTATCGACCGATTTGAGCAGCGATTCCAGATCGTCGGCCGCCTTGGTCTTGGACTTCGATTCCGGTTTGATCTCGGGCTTGGGTTCCGGGACCGGCAAAGGCTTGGGCTCGGGCACCGGGGCGGGCTTGGGTTCCGGCGGGGTGGGCGGAGCCGGGGCGGGCGGCGCCGGGGCGGGCGGCGGCGGCGGCGCGGGTTTCGCCGCCTCGGGCTTGGGCTCGGGCTTGGGCTCGGGCTTGGCGGGTTCGGGCTGGGCTTGCTGGGCTTGGGTGGGCGGCGGATTGGTCTTGGCGCCCAACGGCACGATATCGACGACGATCGGCTGATCGTCGATCGGCGGCTGGCTGAAAAACATCGGCAGCCCGAACATCGCCAGCAGAATCACCAGCAGATGCAGGACACCCGAAAAGATGTAGCTTTCGCGTTGCATGAACAGCCGTTATTTGCGCGCCGGACCGGATTTGACCTCGGTCACCAGGGCCACCTTGGAAAAGCCGGCACCGCTCAGCATCCCCATGACCTCCATGACCTTGCCGTATTCGATGCCCTTGTCGGCGCGGATGAAGATCCGGGTGTCGGGTTTTTCACCGATCACCGCTTGCAGCTTGGGCACCAAGGCGTCCATCTGAATTTCGGTGTCTTGGATGAACAAGCGGCCCTTGCCGTCGAGCGACACCGCGATCGGCTGATCGTCGCCCTTGACCGCCGAGGCGTTGGTCTTGGGCAGTTCGACCTGCACGCCCGAGGTCAGCAAGGGCGCCGTCACCATGAAGATGACCAACAGCACCAGCATGACATCGACCATCGGGGTGACGTTGATGTCCGACATCGGCCGGAACCGGCGCGAATGCCCGCCCGAATTGCCGAGCGAGGCGCCCATCAGATTTTCTCCTCGAGCTGGCGCGACAAGATGGCGCCGAACTCGCCGCTGAAATTCTCCAGCCGCTTGGCGTAACGGTCCAGATCACCGGCGATCTTGTTGTAGGCGATCACCGCCGGAATCGCCGCGACCAGGCCCAGCGCGGTGGCGAACAGCGATTCGGCGATGCCGGGGGGCCACCACCGCCAGCGAGGTGTTCTTGGTCGCCGCGATCGCTTGGAAGCTGTTCATGATGCCCCACACGGTGCCGAACAGCCCGACGAACGGCGCGGTCGAGCCCACCGAGGCCAGCACCCCCAGATGGCGTTCCAGCGCCTCCATTTCGCGGCCCACGGTCACATGCATGACCCGGTCGATGCGCTGCGGCAGGCTGACCTTGGCCATTTCGCGGTCGGCCAAGCCCTTGGCCGCCGACCGGCGCCATTCGCGCATCGCGGCGACGAACACCGACGACATCGGATCATGGGCGCGCGGACCGATGCGGTCGTACAGCTCCTCGAGCGAGCCGCCGGACCAGAAGGTTTCCTCGAACTGGTCGGCGCGGGTGTACAGCTTGCGCAGCCGCAAAATCTTGTCGAAAATAATCGCCCAGCACCAGAACGAGGCGCCCATCAGCGCGACCATCACGAACTTGACGATGATGTCGGCCCGCAGGAACAGGGCGATCATCGAAAGATCTGTCTGAGCCACGCTACCCGCCAGCGCGGTGCTTTGAACCGGATCCATGTCACTTCTGCCTTTCGTTCAACGAATCGGTAAGCGCGCGCCGGATCTCCGCCGGCAGGCGCGCGGGCCCGCTTCCATCCAACCGGATATACCCCAAGCGAATGGTCAGACGCACCAGTTTCATCGCATCGTCAAGCCGGATAATGGTTTGGACCAATTCGACCGAGGCCGCGCCGACCTTTTCCACCCGGCTTTCCACCTGCAACAAATCATCCAGCCGAGCCGGAGCGTGAAAATCAACCTCGGCGCGGACCACCGCGAAGGCGAAGCCCTGGGCCGCCAGCTCCCGCTGCTTGACCCCGAGTGCCCGGACGAATTCGGTGCGCGCCCGTTCGGCGAAATTCAGGTAGTTCGAGTGATAGACCACGCCGCCCGCGTCGGTATCCTCCCAATACACCCGAATGGGAAGGGTGTGGATGCTCACGGCTCGTCCTCGTCCAGTGCCGCCAGCAGATCCAGTTGCACCAGCGCCTCGCGGGGCGGTTCGATGCCGATATGGCGGAAACCGGCCCGCGCCAGCATGCGGCCGCGCGGCGTGCGTTGGATCATGCCTTGTTGCAGCAGATAGGGTTCGACCACCTCTTCCAAGGTATCGCGCGATTCCGACAGCGCGGCGGCCAGGGTTTCCACCCCCACCGGCCCGCCGCCGTAATGGTCGGCGATGCAGTGCAAATAGCGGCGGTCCATCGCATCCAAGCCCATCGCATCGACATCCAACCGCTTCAAGGCGGCGTCGGCCGCTTCGGCATCGACCGGCGACTGTTTGGCGACGGCGGCGAAATCGCGCACCCGGCGCAGCAAGCGGCCCGCCACCCGAGGTGTCCCGCGCGAGCGTTTGGCGATCTCGGCCGAACCGTCGGGCGTTAGGTCCATCCCCAGCACGCGGGCGCCGCGTGAAACGATGCGCTCCAGCTCCTCGGGCGTATAGAACACCATCCGGCAGGGAATGCCGAAGCGTTCGCGCAAGGGCGTGGTGAGCAGGCCCGAGCGCGTGGTGGCGCCGACCAGGGTGAAGGGCGCCAGATCGATGCGCACCGAGCGCGCCGCCGGCCCCTCGCCGATGATCAAATCCAACTGAAAGTCCTCCATCGCGGGATAGAGAACTTCTTCTATGGCGGGATTAAGGCGATGGATTTCGTCGATGAACAAAACGTCGCGCGGTTCCAGATTGGTCAGCAGCGCCGCCAGATCGCCCGCCTTCTGGATCACCGGACCCGAGGTGGCGCGAAAGCCCACCCCCAATTCGCGCGCCACGATCTGCGCCAGGGTGGTTTTGCCCAAACCGGGCGGGCCGTGAAGCAGCACGTGATCCAGCGCCTCGCCGCGCGCGCGCGCCGCTTCGATGAAGATACTGAGATTCTCGCGCACTTGGCGCTGACCGGTGAAGTCGGCCAAAACCTGCGGGCGGAAATGCGCCTCAAGCTCGCCATCCGCCTCGGGCGAGACGATCCGGCCGCTCATGACAGCGCCCCGCCAAGCTTTTTCAAGGCCGCCCGGATAAGCGCCGAGGCATCCGCCCCCTCGCCCAGTTCGGACGCCGCCGCACCGGCCGCCTCGAACGCCTCCAACCGTTTATAGCCCAAATTGACCAGCGCCGAGACCGCATCCTCGACCGCGCTGGCCGCAGCCGAAGGAACGGCGACCGCCGTAACGGCGCCGCCCGACGGGGTCAGCGCGAACCGTCCCGCCTTGTCGCGCAGTTCGGCCAAAATCCGTTGCGCCAGTTTCGGCCCCACCCCGGCGGCGCGCACCAAGGGCGCCTTGTCTTGCGCGGCGATGGCGCGCAGCAGCAGCTCAGGGGGAGCCACCCCCAGAATGGCCAGCGCCACCTTGGCGCCCACCCCTTGCACGGTGGTCAGCAGCCGGAACCAATCGCGTTCGCCCGCCTCGACAAAACCGTAGAGCAGGATCGCATCCTCGCGCACCCAGGTTTCGATCAGCAGACGCGCCGCCTCGCCAACCTTCAGGCGCCCCAGCGTGCGCGACGAGCAGGCGACCAGATAGCCGACGCCGCCGACATCGACCACCGCAGTATCCTCATCGACCGCCTCGATCAGGCCCTTCAGCGCCGCGATCATCGCTTCCCCCCTTGCGCCACCTTCAACGCGGTCGCCCGGTGATGGGCATGACAGATCGCCACCGCCAGCGCATCCGCCGCGTCGGCGGTGCCCGGCAGGCAGCCGGGCAGCAAACGGCGCACCATCATCCCCACTTGTTCCTTGGCGGCCCGCCCACTGCCGACCACCGCCTGCTTGACCGAGGCGGCGGCATATTCCCCCACCGCCAAACCGGCCAAGGCGGGCGCCAGCAGCACCACGCCGCGCGCTTGACCCAATTTCAGGGTGCTTTCCGGGTTCTTGTTGACGAAGGTTTCCTCGACCGCCGCCTCGTCGGGCGCCCATTCGGCGATGACCGCGCGGACCCCTTCGTGCAACTGCCTCAGCCGTTCCGCCAAGGGCCGGTCCGCGTCCGACCGCACCACCCCGTCGCCCAGATGGATCAAGCGGTTACCGACCGCCTCGATCATCCCCCAGCCGGTGACGCGCAGACCCGGATCAAGCCCCAATACCTTCATATTGTCCCTCGCCGGGCGCGCGCGTCCCGCGCGCTTGGCCGCAGCCTCAACGGCCGCCGGATACCGACCGAAAGATTCGGCAAATCAAACGGTGTGTCGGCCGGGATCACCCCAATTTTTCCATGATCGCATCGGGAATGTCGAAATTGGCGCTGACCCGCTGAACGTCGTCGTTGTCGTCGAGCACGTCGAGCAGCTTCATCAGGGCCTTGGCGGTGTCCTCGTCGGCGACCGGGGCCAGGGTTTGCGGCTTCCAATCCAGCCGGGCGTATTCCGGCGTGCCGAACTTGGCTTCCAGCGCGTCGCGCACCATGCCCAGATCGTCGGGCGCGCAGGTGATTTCGTGCCCGTCCTCGCCGGATTCGACGTCGCCCGCCCCGGCTTCCAGGGCCGCTTCGAACATCGCGTCGGCTTCGGCGACATTCGCCGGGTAATGGACGGCGCCGACCCGCTCGAAGCTGAAGGCCACCGAATTGGTTTCGCCCAACGCACCGCCATTCTTCGAGAACGCCGTGCGGATTTCCGGAGCGGTGCGGTTGCGGTTGTCGGTCAGAGCCTCGACGATGATCGCCACCCGGCCGGGGCCGTACCCCTCGTAGCGCACTTCCTCGTAATTGGTGTCGTCCTCGCCGCCCGCGCCGCGCTTGATCGCGCGGTCGATGGTGTCGCGCGGCATGTTGGCGGCCCGTGCCGCCTGCACCGCGGCGCGCAGACGCGGATTGGCCACCGGGTCCGGCAGTCCGGTTTTGGCCGAGACCGTCAATTCGCGGATGATTTTGGTGAAGACCTTGGCCCGCTTGGCGTCCTGCGCGCCTTTGCGGTGCATGATGTTCTTAAACTGGGAATGCCCGGCCATGTGTGAAACGCCCTGAAAAAACGATGTCGTTCGGATCAGGCTATAGCACGTCCGCCCCCCGGCCGGAAAGGCGCGCTTCGCAACCGTTTCCCCGATATCACCCCGCGCGGACACGTTGGACGAAACCGGCGACAGCGGTACTCATTTCCTGGGCGTCGGCCGACAGACGCTTGGACGCATCCAGCACGGTGCCCGCGCTCAGATCCGCTTGCCGGGCCGCCTCGAAGGTACCGGAGATGTTCTGCGACACGTCCCGAGTGCCCAACGCCGCCGATTCGACATTGCGGGCGATTTCGCGGGTGGCCTCGCCCTGCTGCCCTACCGTCGAGGTGATCGCCGCCGCGATTTCGCTGATCCGTCCAATCGTACCGGTGACGTTGCGGATAGCCACGACCGCCCGTTCGGTTTGCGATTGAACCGCCCCGACCTGTTGGGCAATTTCCTCGGTCGCCTTCGCCGTCTGATTGGCCAGATTCTTGACCTCGCCCGCCACCACCGCGAATCCCTTCCCGGCCTCGCCAGCGCGCGCGGCCTCGATCGTGGCGTTCAGGGCCAGAAGATTGGTTTGGCTGGCAATATGGTTGATCAGGGTAATCACCTCGCCGATGCGCGTGGCCGCACCGGCCAGCTCATGCATGATGCCATCGGTAGCGGCGGCATCGACGACGGCACTTTCGGCGACGCGGGAGGATTCCGCCACTTGGCGGCCGATTTCGTCCACCGAACACGACAACTGCTCGGTGGCGGCGGCAACCGTCTGAACGTTGGCGGCGGCTTGGTGCGAAGCGTCGGCCACCGCCGTCGCCTGGGCGCTGACCTGGGCGGCCAGTGTGGACAGTGTCTGGGCGCTTCCCTCCATTTCGGCCGATGCGGCGGCGACGCTTGCCGCCACGCCCGATACGCCGGATTCGAACTCGGAGGCCAAGCGGCGCATCGCGACCCCGCGTTCCTCGTCGGCGCGGCCCTTGGCTTCCTCGCGTTCGATTCGCAGACGCTGGCCCTCGATGGCGTTTTCCTTGAAAACGGCAACCGATCGGGCGATGTCGCCGATTTCATCGCGCCGGTCTTGGAACCCGATGTCGACGGCGGTGTCACCGCCGCTCAAGCGCCCCATGACCGTGATCATCCGCGCGGTCGGATTGGTAATCATCACCCCAAGAATCCAATGGACCCCCAAAATCGCCACAGCGCCCGCCAACACGCCACCAACGACCAGCATCAAAATCAACGTGATCAGGTTTTGACGCTCGTCCGCGATCGAGAGCGACGAGGACAGCACGGCGATGACCTCTCCATCCTCGATTCCCATCGCCGTGTGGCAGGTATGGCAAACCGGCTGATTGGCGCCTTCGGTAACCCCCAGCACGATCGGCATGGAATAGCGGTAGAAGCCGCCGACAATCCGGCCGACTGGCTTGGCCGTCGCCAACGCCTCGCGATCAAGATCGTCCTGCGCGACCTTGGGGGGCCGTTGCGGGTCGATCTCGTGAATGTGGAGCGCGACCTTGGGGCCCCAAACACTCCACACCTTGCCGGGATAATCCGCGTTGCGGCCGACGAACCATTTGTTGAAGACGGTAATACCAATATCTTGTTCGTCTGTCGGACGGGTCGCCATGACGTTGACGATCAGCGTCCGCAACGACGTGATCTCGTTGGCGCTGAGCTGCTGCAACTTGCGGTCCATCGCCCCCTCGGCGTAATGGGCGACAATCAGCACGACAAGGCTCACCATGATGATGATGCCGGTGCCGACGATAATCATGAACCGTTGGCGCAACCCTAAATCCCGCCAAGCCGCGGAAATTGTCATCCCTTATTTCCTTCCGCAAAGCCACGACGTGGCAGACAGCGCCCAATAGGCGGCGCACGCCAAATACGTAGCAATCATTGGGCGTCCGCATCTTACGGAGGAAACCTGACAAAAGCTTGACACGTGAAGAAGGCCGCGATTACCCGCGGACCAGCGGCAACGTGAAGCAAAACCGGCTGCCCTGGCCGGTTTCCGACTCGACCCAAATGCGGCCGCCGTGGCGTTCGACGATTTTCTTGCACACCGCCAGCCCGATCCCGGTGCCGTCATACTGTTTTTGGGTGTGCAGGCGCTGGAAGACCCCGAAGATCCGCTCGAAATTTTCCGGCTCGATGCCGATGCCGTTATCGCGCACGGTAAACGCCCACTGAACGCCGTCCGGGCGGCAGGACACCACGACCTCGGGCCGCCGGTCGGGGAGGCGGTATTTGATGGCGTTGCCGATCAGGTTCTGAAACAACCGTAGCAACTCGCTCGACTGCCCGGCCACGGCGGGCAATGTTCCGGCGGTGGTCACCAGCGCCCCCGCCTCGGCGATGGCGGGTGCCAGGTAATCGAGAACCTCGGGAACCACCAACGCCAGATCGACCGGTTCGGGATCTTGGCCCTGACGGCCGACGCGGGAATATTCCAAAAGATCGACGATCAAGCGGTCCATCCGCTTGGCCCCGTGGACGGCGAAGCCGATCATCTCGGCCTCGTCCTCGTTCAAACGATCACCCAGGGCGCGTTCGACTTGGGCCAAATAGCCGGTGACCATCCGCAACGGCTGACGCAGATCGTGCGACGCGACATAGGCGAATTGTTCCAGCTCGGCGTTCGAACGGTGCACTTGCTCCAGCAAGCCGGTCATCATCCTGTTCTTGGCGGTCAGATCGGCGGCCAGGGATTTCAAAAGTTCCTGGGCGTCGAGAACGCCGTATTGATGGGTGTCGAACCGCACCACCACCGGCTCGGACAGATTTTCGACGCCGCGCGACAATGCGCGGTGGGCGGCTTCGTCCAAGGGAACGGTGGCGTCGAGGACCAGCGGCTTGCGGTCGGCCATCCTTCCCACCGATCGCTTCAGATACAAGTCGGCGCCATACGGCATCAGCAGCAGATCCTTGAAGCGCTGCCGCGACATCAGCCCGATCAGGGCACCGTCATCGACCACCAACACGCCGGGACAACCGGGATTGTCGTTCAACACCGCACGCACTTCCTTACCCAGCGCTTTAGGCCGGACTTCGCAGCGATGAATGAACAACGCGCCGATGCGTTGGGCGGTCTGGGCGATATCAGGCGAACCGATGGCAGCCCCCGGATCGAAATGTCGGATGCGTCCGAAACGCGACTTTAGCGCGTGGGTTTTCAAACCTTGTGTGAAGTTCTTGTTGCGCTGGGGCGCATGGGCGCGCTTGACAGAGACAGTCGAGACGGTGATGCTTTCGTCATGACGACCGCGATCTTCGATACCCACGCCTTCATCAAGCGCCTGATTGCGGTCGGCATGCCCGAGCCGCAGGCCGAGATCTTGGCCGAGGAGCAGTCACGCCTGATCGGCGACGGGACGGCGACCAAGGCTGACATTAGCGAGGTTCGTTCCGATATCGCCATCGTCAAGGCCGAACTGGCGATGGTAAAATGGATGGTCGGCGGGATCGGGTTCGGGGTGTTGGCGCTGGTGATCAAAAGCTTTCTGGCGGTTCCGGGCTGAATCGCCGTTGAAGAAGGGGCGGCAGAT
>CAIULK010000226.1 GCA_903899885.1 uncultured Rhodospirillaceae bacterium | reverse complement strand
CGACGGCATCGGCTACATGAACCTGCTGCGGCGATTTTCGCAGGACCGGATCGAACGGGAACTGGCTTATGTCCGCGCCCGGACCACGGTTCCCGCCCTGATGCTGGCGGATCTGAACTGGGGCCTGTTCCCCGAGGATGTCGATACCGCGCGTTGGCTGGCCGAAAGCAAGGCGGCCAAGGGCTGGCCGCGCTCCCTTCTGGCGACCACGGCGAAGAACCAGAAGAAAAGAATGCAGGAGATCGCGGCTCTTCTGGGCGACAGCATTTCGGTCGGGGCGTCGGTGCAATCGACCGATCCTGTGGTCTTGGAAAACATCAAACGCTCGAACATCAGCGTCGATACCATCGTCGAGATGACCACCAGCACGCGGCGCGCCGGTTCGCGGACGATCAGCGAGGTTATCTTGTGTCTGCCCGGTGACACCAAGGACAAGCACATCCGGTCGATCGACGACATGATGGATGCGGGCATTCGTGACATGAACACCTTTCAGTTCATCATGCTGCCCGGCACCGAGGCTGCTAGCGATGCCTCGAAGGCCATGTTCGCGTATCAAACCCGGTTTCGGGTTTTGCCCGGCTGTGTCGGCCGCTACACGATCTTCGGCCGGGAGTTCGGCGTCGCCGAAACCCACGAGGTTTGTGTCGCCAACGCCACCATGCCGATCGAGGATTACCTCGCCTGCCGCGATTATCACCTGACCTTGGCCATCTTCAACAACGGCGGACTGTTCGACGAGGTGTTGGGCGTGGCCCAGGCCCTGGGGTGCAAACGCTCGGACGTTCTTAAGCGCATTCACGACAAGGCCATCGCCGTTGGGGGCATGGCCGATCTGTACTGGCAATTCCGCGAGGACGAATCGCGGAATTTTCACGCCGACCAAGCCGCGATCGACGCCTTCATCGCCGCCCCCGGCACCATCGACGGATATTTGTCGGGGTTCTACGGCAACAATCAGATCTATTGGTACAAAACCCTGGCGACGGTGGAGAAGTTCCAGGATCTGATCGTGATCGCCTTTGCCGCCGTGCGCGAAATCGCCCAAGCCTGCCACGCCCTCGACGAGACCGCCCAGGCTTACCTGTCGGAGCTGTCCACGCTGATCGTCGCCAAGAAAAGCGATCTATTGGATTTGGACCGCGAATTCGAGTTCGACCTGTCCTTCGATTTCGTCGAGGCGGAACGTAGGGATTATAAGGCGCTTCCGGCGGACCTGAAGCTTTCCGAAAAAAAGCGCGCGCATGTCCGGCATGCCGACGAAAGCAAGGATGTCATCCGTAAATATTATGCGCAGTACGGAACCAGCCTGTCCGAATTAAGCTATTTCATTCACCGGGACAATTTGTCGGTTTTGTACCGGTCGCTTTCGATGGGGTGAGTGCTGCCAATCGGTTGAAAAAGCCTGCATTAAAGCCGTCACTCCCGCGAAAGCGGGAGTCCATGCGTCCACAAGCACAGCCTTGAGCGGGTGCCGTCATTCTCGACCCAACATGGACCCCCGCCTTCGCGGGGGTGACGAGAAACGGGGCGCAAAAATACTTTTTTAACAGCCTGCTACTTCCGCGCGGCGACGGAAATGCCGTTGCCGTGCGGGTGAAAATAAAAAGTGTCCATGCCGTTGGCGGTGAATGCGTCTTTTACCTCGTCCTCGGATGGGAAAAGCACATTCGCCGGGTAATAGGCGTTCCAGTTATTGACGTTGTGGCGCGTGAAGGTCAGATCGGGGTGATAAAACAGCTTCATGAAGTGATAGTAGAACAGGCGCTGAAGGTCGTATTCGCCTTTTTTTAGGTCCAGTACGGGCACATCCTCGGGAACCGTGATTTTCACCCCCAATTCCCCCAGCGCGATTCCGAATTTCGTCAAGGATTCCATTTCCTTGAACGCCGCCTCGGGCGCCATCGCGCTGAAATGGTCGCGCAGCAGCGTATCGGTCAGTTGACGAACCGGCTTTTGCTTCTTGTAGACCCAGGTGATGAAGAGGCCGCCCTTTTTCAGGCAGCGGGTCAAGGCCCGCACGCTGTCGCGCATCCCGCCCGTATAGTGGAGGACGCCGGGACAGAAAATGACATCGACCGATTCGTCTTCGAGGGGAAGTGACTCAATGTCGGCCTGAATGAAATCGGCACTCAGGCCGCGTTCGGCAAAGTCCGTTTTGGCCTGATCGACGGCCAATGACATGTCGGCGCCGACATAGTGAATATCATTAAAGATCGAGTGAAAGAACACCCGGCCGGCAACCCCCGCGCCGCAACCGACATCCAGGACAACGGAATCCTTGGCGACATGGGTTGCGATTTTTTCAAAGACATCGCCGAACATGACCTTGAAGATTTCCGCTTGGTAGTCGTCGCTGGCGGTGTCGTCATAGGCGCCCGGCACGGTCCAATGCTTGTGGTAGAAGTCCGAAAGTTGGCTTTCGGCCGTGTCCGGCTCGGAATATCGGCGCAAGACGCCATCGGCCATGCGAAAGGGAACGCCCCTTAGAAAGGTCGTCTCGCCATCCCTGGGCAACGATCCCTTGATGATGCGCGAAAAAGCCGATGCCCCGTTCATATTCCCGTCGCCTTATCACAATAATTCTTGAAGGGGATACTACGCGCGGATTTTTAGGCATTCAAGATTGCATCGTGGGGGGAGGTTGACGATAATCGCCGGATGGTGTCGGCCGAGGGGATGGTGTCATGAACGGCGGTGAGGCGGAGCCCTATCTCGGTTTTTATACCCAAAACAAGATAAGCCCCGTTCATCAAGACGTCGGCGACCTGGACCGTCATTATGCGCGCCGCGATCATCTCTATCGTTATCTCGGCATTCCGCCCTTCGCGGTGGGCGGAAAATCGGTGGCCGAATTCGGCCCCGGCTCGGGTTACAACGCGCTGTACACCACCAGTCTGAATCCCGCCCGCTATCTCCTGGTCGATGGCAATCCCACCGGTCTGGACGAGGCCAGGGCCTTGCTCGGCGGATATTTCCCCACAGCCGGCTGTCACGAATTCGTTTTGTCGCGGTTTCAGGATTTCCATACGGACGAGCGGTTCGATCTCGTCATGTGCGAGGGGGCCATCCCGCATCAGGATGATCCGGCCGGCATCACCCGTCATATCGGCGGCGTCGTCAAACCCGGCGGGGTACTGGTGATCACCACCGGCGATTATGTCGGCATGCTGCCCGAGGTTCTGCGCCGCTTGATCCGCACCAGTCTGATGCCGCCCAATACCCCGGTCGCGGAACAGGTGGCGGCGCTTCGCCCGGTGTTCGAGCCGCACCTGAAAACACTGAGCGGGATGAGCCGCCCCGTCGATGATTGGATTCTTGATAATATCGTTCAAGGTTGGACAAATCCGATGTATCCGGTGGACCGGGCCATCCGGGCGTTGGACGGCGATTTCCTGATTTATGGCGGTTCGCCCCGGTTTCTGACGGATGGACGCTGGTATAAAAACATTCATGGCGCGCAGGCCCAACTCAACGAGCGGGCGATCCTCCAGTTCGAGCGTTTTGGGCTGTCGTTCATCGATGGGCGGTTGCCCCTGTTCGAGGTGGATGTCGCGGTGGCTCGGGCGGTGCGCTCGTGGTGCGAAACCGTGTGGTGGGCGATGGTGGACATCGAAACCAAGGGGTTGGACCGTTGGGCCGAGGTGGCGGAATCGTGTGGACGGATCGCCGATGCGCTTCGCGCCGCCGCTCCCGAAACCGCGACCGGCCTCGACGAGGCAAGGACCTACTTCGACCGCCCCGGCGCGCGTGATCCCCGCACCCATTTCGACCGGTTTCTGCCGCTGTTCGGCCAAGGCCAGCAATATGTCAGCTTCGTCAAGAACAGGGGTTAAGGGCGTGGCGTTATGGAGTTAACGGTCGAGAGCCTGAAAAAAACCGCGGTTTCCAACGATTTTCAGGAAGTCGCCCGCGTTGCCACGCTGCTGTCGTCCAACCGCAACACCATGGCGGTGTCGATCCCGTTTCTCAAGCGCGCCATCGGCCTGGCCCCGGACGACAACGCAAGGGTAGCGCTGTTCGACCGGCTGGCCGAGGCGT
>CAIULK010000225.1 GCA_903899885.1 uncultured Rhodospirillaceae bacterium | reverse complement strand
GCAGTGAAGAGGCTGTGAGGGCAATATGGTTGAACGAAAGCCGGAAGGCGCCTTAACCACGGATGAAAAGCAGATCGTCAAAGCCCTGCTCAACGATGGATGGCGCAATCAGGATATCCAGGCCCTCGTCAACGTCGGTCGGGGCGCGACGATCAACAGCGCCCGCATAACCGAGGTCAAACGCGATCAAAGCCAAAAAGCCGCCTCGGATGACGAAGTCGAATTTTTCCAGATCAAGAAACTCTCATTCGATTCAAGGACAGGGCTCAATCTTTTCGATGATGAACGCCTGATCAGGGCACGCGAAGCGATGATCCTTGCGGTTCAACTTTTCAACAGCGCCGCCCTCAACTTCAAGACAGAAATTTTCTCTGTTCTGTCCAATATCGCATGGACATACCTCCTGCATGAACACTACTCTATAAAGCAAATAAAGATCGTCCAAAATGATGGCCGGACATTGCTGCTCGGCCAAATGCTGGAGAGGCAAGACTGCCCTTTGTCGGAAGGCGTGCGTAGCAACCTTCGGGCTATGAAAACCATTCGCGACAGCGTTGAGCATCAGGTACTCGGCAAGGCGGACACCAAGTGGTTCGGCCTTTTCCAGGCTTGCTGCTTGAACTTTGACAAGGCACTTCGCGATTTGTTTGGAGAGCGACTAACCTTGGCCAATGATCTGGCTTTTGCGCTCCAATTCACCCGCATGAACGTGGAGCAGTTGGCAACGGGCAATAAATATGAAATTCCAGCCCACATTGAAGCGTTGGATGCACGGCTCTCTGAAGGCATGAACGAGGACCAGATTACGGATCTCGAATATCAATTCCGCGTCATCTATACGCTCGACGCCGCGTCAAAGAGCAAGGCGCACTTCGAGTTTGTACGTCCAGAATCCGCAGAAGGGAAAGAAATTCGTAATATACTCGTGCATTACAAACCCGCCGACGAGCTGTACCCCCACAAACCTGGGAAAGTCTGCGAACTTGTAAAAAAACGTACCGGTAAAAAATTTACTCCACACAATCATACTCAGGCGTGGCGCCTGCATAAAGCTCGACCTGCCGCTGACGGAAAGCAACCGGGACGCACCGACAAGGATTATTGCATCTATCATTCCGCCCATCGGGATTATACATATTCTGAGAAATGGGTTGATCTTCTGACCGGGGAAGTTTCCGACGATCAGAAATTTGCCGAGATCAGGGCTGTGAAAATTTAGATTTCAGGAACACGATATGCAACGCGCCGCCCAGCTCGAACGACCGGAACGAACACCCCCCCCAACCCATCCGTTGACGCCCCAGCCCCATCCCATGCTATATCTTGCGGCCATTCGACCGCCGAGGACAGCATGACCGACCTCGCCCCCACCGGGCAACTCCGCGAAACCGCGCTTGATCAGGCCTTGGCCGAGCGTTATCTGGCCTATGCGATGTCGACCATCGTGTCGCGTTCGCTGCCCGATGTCCGCGACGGGCTAAAGCCCGTGCATCGCCGCCTGCTGTTCGCGATGCGGCAATTGAAGCTGGACCCCGACGGCGGATTCAAGAAATGCGCCCGCGTGGTCGGCGACGTCATCGGTAAGTATCACCCGCACGGCGACGTCGCGGTCTATGACACCCTGGTGCGATTGGCCCAGGACTTCGCGGTGCGCTATCCCCTGGTCGAGGGCCAGGGCAATTTCGGCAATATCGACGGCGATAACGCCGCCGCGATGCGGTACACCGAGGCCAAGCTGACCGCGATCGCCGCCGCCTTGATGGATGGGCTCGACGAAGACAGCGTCGATTTCCGTCCCACCTATGACGGCACCGAGGAAGAACCGGTGGTGATGCCCGCCGCCTTCCCCAATCTTTTGGCCAACGGCTCGGCCGGGATCGCGGTCGGCATGGCCACCTCGATCCCGCCCCACAATGCCGGGGAAATCTGCGGCGCCCTGCTGCACCGGATCAAGAACCCCGCCTGCCCGCTGGAAGAACTGGTCGCCCACATACCCGGCCCGGATTTTCCGACCGGCGGCTTGATGGTCGAATCGCGCGAATCCATTCTGGAATCCTACCGCACCGGCAAGGGCTCGTTCCGCCTGCGCGCGGCGTGGGAGGTCGAGAAGCTATCGCACGGCCTGTATCAACTGGTGGTCACGCAAATCCCCTATCAGGTCGGTAAATCCAAGCTGATCGAGCGGATCGCCGAATTGCTGGCGGAAAAAAAGCTGCCGCTGCTGGCCGACATCCGCGACGAATCGGCCGAGGACGTGCGGATCGTGCTGGAACCCCGCAACCGCACGGTCGAGCCCGAACATCTGATGGAGCAATTGTTCCGCCAGACCGATCTGGAAACCCGCATCCCCTTGAACATGAACGTGCTGGACAAGGATTCGGTGCCGCGCGTCATGCCCCTGGGCGACGTGCTCGACGCGTTCCTGGCCCACCGGATGGAGGTGCTGGGGCGGCGCTCGCAATACCGGCTGGACAAGATCGACCGGCGGCTGGAGGTTCTGGCCGGCTACCTGGTCGCCTATCTCAATCTGGATCAAGTGATCCACATCATCCGCACCGAGGACGAGCCGAAGCAGGCGCTGATTGCCGCCTTCACGCTGACCGACACCCAGGCCGAGGCGATCTTGAACATGCGGCTGCGCGCTTTGCGCCGCCTGGAAGAGATGGAAATCCGCAAGGAGGACGCCGCGCTGAACCTTGAGCGGACCGGGCTGATCGCCCTGCTCGCCGACGAAGGCAAACGCTGGGGGGTGATCGCCGTACAGATCGAGGAGATCCGCTCCAAATTCGGCGACGGCTGGGCCTGGGGCAAACGGCGCACCGCCTTGGGCGACGTGCCGGTGCTGGCCGCCATCGCGGTGGATGCGTTGATCGAGCGCGAGCCGGTCACCGTGGTGCTGTCGGCCAAGGGCTGGCTCCGCGCCTTCCGCGGCCACGCCGATACCGCCGAGGATCTCAAGTTCAAGGAAGGCGACAGCCTCGCCTTCGGGCTGAAGGCCGAGACCACCGACAAACTGGTGCTGTTCGCCACCGACGGCCGCTTTTTCACCCTGGGCTGCGACAAATTGCCGCGCGGGCGCGGCCATGGCGAGCCGGTGCGCCTGATGGTCGATCTGGCCAACGATGCCGAGATTTTGACCGCCTTCATCCACAAACCCGGACGGCGGTTGCTGGTCGCCTCGAACAGCGGGCGCGGCTTCTTCGTCGAGGAAAACGACGTGCTGGCGCAAACCCGCGCGGGCAAGATGATCTTGAACCTGGATGCGGGCGAGACCGCGAAATTCTGCCTTCCGGCCGGCCCCGACGCGGTGGCGATCCTGGGCGACAACCGCAAAATGCTGGTCTTCATGGCCGAGGAAATCCCGGTGATGACCCGTGGGCGTGGCGTGATGCTGCAAAAATACCGCGACGGCGGGGTGGCCGACATCAAGCTGTTTACCCTGGCCGAGGGCTTGTCGTGGCCGAGCGGCGAGCGCACGCGCCTGGAAAAGGATCTGTCGCCCTGGCTGGGCAAACGCGCCTCGGCCGGACGGTTGCCGCCGACCGGTTTTCCGCGCAGCAATAAGTTCGGATAAAACTTCCTGCTTATTTGAAGTGCTTGTCCAGCACCGGCCGCAGGCTTGCGTATTTCAGCAAGGCGGTGGTGCGGTTCGGCGCCTCCAATGTCCGCATGACGGCGTACAGCGCCTTCAGGCACAAGGATTCGCCGCCCGGCACCATCCGCATTTCGTGGCGGACATCGGCGACGGCGGCGCGGGTGGTTGCAATGCGTTCGCGGGCCGCCTCGAACGGCAGCTCGCCCGTTTCGAAATCACTCAGCAACCGGCACCGGTACACCCGGCAGACCTGGAAACGCGCGCCGTACAGGCCGCATTTTCCATCTCGATAGGCCGGACAGGGTTGAAGGAATTTTTCCCCGTCGCCGCTCAGCGCCACCCCGGCGGCGGCGATGGCGGCGGCGGAATCCGCGTCGGTCAGCCGGGCATCGCCGAACAGGGTTCCGTCGCAGCAGAAACCGCAGATCTGGCACAGCGCTTGGGATTCATCGCTCATCGCCACGCCTCACGGAAAGCACCCTCGAAACCGGATCACCTCTGTCATACCACCAGTCCCGGAGCCCCGGCCACCCCCACCGCGACGGGGTTGGCGGCATCATGGAAATCGTTGACGAACACCAATCCAAGCGCCAGGGTTAGACCAAGCACGAGTAAAACAAGTGCCGACGGCGGGCGATGTCATGAAAACATCATGGGACCATCGGCGGCGGATGACTGGATTATTGTTCGCACAGGAAATTGGCCGATCGCGGCCGATCACGGATCGAGGCTTTGATGGATTCCCACCGTAACGATTTGCGCCGCCGTATTCACACCGAGCGCACCGACGATCTCGACGAGGAATTCGAGATGGAGCTCAACGACGACGGCGACGACCGCTTCGCCCTGATGCTGGACGACGAACTCCACGAGGACGATAGCGAGGAATCCGCGTTCCGGCGGCGTTACTTCAAGGAACTGTTCCGCCTTCAGGGCGAACTGGTCAAACTGCAAGACTGGGTGGTCCACAAAAAGCTGAAGGTGGTTGTTTTGTTCGAGGGGCGCGACGCCGCCGGCAAGGGGGGCGTGATCAAGCGCATTACCCAGCGGCTCAATCCGCGCGTCTGCCGGGTCGCCGCCCTGCCCGCCCCCAGCGAGCGGGAACAGTCCCAATGGTATTTCCAACGGTATGTGCCGCATCTGCCGGCCGGCGGCGAGATCGTTTTGTTCGACCGCAGTTGGTACAACCGCGCCGGGGTCGAGCGGGTGATGGGCTTTTGCAGCGAAGCGGATGTCGAGGAATTTTTCCGCTCGGTGCCCGAGTTCGAGCGCATGCTGCTGCGCTCGGGCATCATTTTGATCAAGTACTGGTTTTCGATCACCGACGAGGAACAGAACTTCCGCTTCAAGATGCGGATCACCGATCCCATCAAGCAATGGAAGCTCAGCCCGATGGACTTGGAATCCCGGCGCCGCTGGGAAGAGTACACCAAGGCCAAGGAAGAAATGCTGGCCCGCACCCACATCGCCGAGGCGCCGTGGTGGCTGATCGAGGCGGTCGATAAAAAGAAGGCCCGCCTCAACTGCATCCACCATCTGCTGAGCCAGATCCCCTATGAGGAGGTCCAGCACCCGCCGGTCATTCTGCCGCCGCGCGAGCATAGCCCGGATTACGTCCGCAAACCCGTTCCCGCCGAAATGTTCGTTCCCGCCGTCTATTGAGGCCGAGAAAGACCTGGACAGCCCCCTCGGACGGGCGATAGGCTCGCCCATGATGGTTCCTCGGACCACGTTTGTGGCCGGGGTGAAAAGGGAACACGGTACGGCCTCCGAAAAGGGGCCAAAGCCGTGGCTGCCCCCGCAACTGTAAGCGGTTAGGGTTCGGCGCGAAGATCGCCACTGGCCGCGGACCCGATATCCACCGGTGTCCGCATTCACGGCTGGGAAGGCTAAGCCGAAGCACGATGACCCGCGAGCCAGGAGACCTGCCATCGCCGTTGCGTGCGCGACGCTGTCTTGGGCGGGGTGCCCTGGGAAAGTGGGATCGCGCCGCTTTTGGCTGACAGGTGGATTCTATGCATATCATGGAAGGATTCCTTCCCCCGCTTCATTGCCTGGGGTGGGCGGGCGCGTCGGCGCCGTTCGTCGTGGCCGGGGCGATTCGCCTGAAGGCGATCGTGCGTGAACGGCCGCGGGCCAAGATGACGCTGGCCGCCGCCGGGGCGTTCACCTTCGTGCTGTCGGCCTTGAAGATGCCCAGCGTCACCGGGTCGTGTTCCCATCCCACCGGCACCGGTTTGGGCGCGGTGGTCTTCGGCCCGGCGGTGATGGCGGTGCTGGGCACCATCGTGCTGCTGTTCCAAGCCTTGCTGCTGGCCCATGGCGGACTGACGACCTTGGGCGCCAACATCTTCTCGATGGCGATCGCCGGGCCTTGGGTGAGTTGGGCGATCTGGCGTTTGGCGGGAACGCTGGGGGCCGGAACGGCGGTGGCGGTGTTCCTGGCCGCCGCCTTGGGCGATTTGGCGACTTATGCCACCACCTCGGTGCAACTGGCCTTGGCCTATCCCGATCCGGTTTCGGGGGTATTGGGGGCGATGGTCAAGTTCGGGGGAATTTACGCGGTCACCCAGATCCCGCTGGCGATCGCCGAGGGGTTTCTGACCGTGGTGGTGATGAACGCCCTGTCGGGCCGCGCCGATGCCGCCGATGAAATCCGCAGCCTGGCCGGGGAGGTGAAATGATGACCAAACACCGTTCCTGGTGGCTGATCGCCGCCACCATTGCGTTGGTCGGCGCCCCCTTGGCCGTGCCCGGTCTGGGCGGCGCGTTCAAGGGCTCGGACGATATGGGCACCGAAGCCATTATCGCCGCCCATCCCGGCTATCAGCCGTGGTTCCAGCCGATCTGGAAGCCGCCCAGCGCCGAGGTGGAAAGCCTGCTGTTCTGCGTGCAAGCCGCCTTGGGGGCCGGGTTCCTTGGTTATGTCATCGGTCGGCGGCACGCGGGCCGGAACGATGTCGCCGGTCGATAGGGCCGCCCATCTCAACCGCTGGCGTCATCGCTCCTTGACCGAAAAGGCCGTTTTGGCCTTGGGCATGCTGGCCCTCGCCATCGCTTTGCCGCCCTTTCCGGCGGCACCGATGGTGGCGGTGGCGATGATGACCGCGGCATTGGCGGGGGCAAGGGTGCCGGTCATGGTCTGGCTAGCCTGCGCGGCCGGACCCTTGGGGTTTCTTTTGGTGGGGGCGCTCTCGGTGATCGTGCGGATCGGTCCCGGCGGCCTGGGGCTGGCCCCGGACGGTTTGATGCTGGCGGCGTGCTTGATGGCACGGTCGATGGCCGGGGTCACCTGCCTGCTGTTTCTGGCGCTGACCACGCCGACCACGGATCTGATCGCCGGAATGCGGCGCCTGGGGCTGCCGGTCGAAATCGCCGACATTGCCTTGCTGATGTACCGCTTCGTGTTCCTGCTGGGCGACACCGCCTTGGCGATGGATGCGGCGCAGGGCGCACGCCTCGGCCACCGCGACAGCCGCCGCCGGTTGCGCTCGCTGGGCATCCTTATCGCCAACCTGCTGCCGCGCGCCTTCGAACGGGCGCGGCGGATGGAAATCGGCCTGGCGGCGCGCGGATGGAACGGCGAGATGCGGGTTCTGTCACGGCGAACCGCGATCTCGGTCCCGGGCTTGGCGCTGGTGCTGGCGGCCGAAGCCGCCGTGGCCGTTATCGGAGTTCTCGCGTCATGACCCTCTTGCACGCGCGTGGGCTGACCTACGTTTATCCCGGCGGCATTCACGCCTTGTCGGGGCTTGACCTTCGCATCCGGGCGGGGCGCCGGCTCGCCATCCTCGGTCCCAACGGAGCGGGCAAAACCACCTTGCTCTTGCATCTCAACGGCACCTTGCGGCCATCCTCGGGCGAGGTGCTGCTGGGGGGCGAAACGGCCGGCTATTCCCGCGCCGCCCTGTCCGCGTGGCGCAGGCGGGTCGGCCTGGTTCTGCAAGACGCCGACGACCAGTTGTTCGCCGCCTCGGTGGCCGAGGACGTGTCGTTCGGACCGCTCAATCTTGGTTTGGACGAAGACGAAGCGGCCCGGCGGGTTGACGAGGCGTTGACCGCCCTTCGCATCGCCGACTTGGCGGATCGCCCGACCCACATGCTGTCCTTCGGCCAGAAAAAGCGGGTGGCCATCGCGGGCGCGGTGGCGATGCGGTCCGAACTGCTGCTGCTCGACGAACCCACCGCCGGTCTCGACCACCACGGCACCAAGCATCTGTTGGCGGTGCTGGAACGGTTGGAGGCATCGGGAACCACGCTGGTTTTCACCACCCACGATGTCGATCTTGCCTACGCCTTCGCCGACGACGTCGCGCTGTTCGACGGCGGGGCCGTGCTGGCCCAGGGAGCAGCCGCCGAAATCCTGGCCGACGAGGCGCTTTTGAAGGCGGCGCGCCTCGCCGTCCCCTTGGTATTAAGGATCGGCCTGAAGGCCCGCGCCGCCGGACTGCTGCGGGACGGCGAGGCGCTGCCACGCGGCAAGGCCGACGCGCTGGACCTCGTGGAACGGTTGCTGGGCGAAATTCGACCAGGGTGAACGGAAAATGAGCCCAACCATGAGGTCGTCATTCCCCGCGAAAGCGGGAATCCATGTGTCCGGCGGCACGGTTTTGGGCCAAACGCATCCTTTGTTCCCGCCATGGATTCCCGCCTTCACGGGAATAACGAAAAAGGGCGGGGATCGTATTCCTTCACCCGATTACCCTGGAAATCCGATCTTAACTGTTATGTGTTCCGTAACATATAAACGACCCATGACGATCCGCTCTTGCCGCGACAAGCGCACGACCGATTTCCTTGCCGGAAAGCGCATTGCCGAATTTCAGGCGACCGCCAGGGGCAGTTCAGCATTCGCACCAACGATCGCTGGCGCCTGTGTTTTTCGTGGTCGTTCACCGATCTCTCGCCGGGGATAGACGATTTGATACGCCACGGCGAACCGGATGACCTCGAAATCGTTGATTACCAAAGGAACTAAAGCGGTTTGCGTTTAATCTGGCGCAAACCGCTTTAGCGAGTATTGAGCGAGCGGCCAAGGGCGCGGACGCGCCCGCCCGGCGAGGGGCATATGAATAGT
>CAIULK010000224.1 GCA_903899885.1 uncultured Rhodospirillaceae bacterium | reverse complement strand
TATGTCGCTCTCCGTCTTGGCCGTCCTGCTGGTGCTGCTGACCGCGCTTGGGTACCGGATGGGCCGCACGCGCGCACTCACCCTGTCGCGGGCCGCGTCCCAGCGGCTGCATTCCCTTCCGGGCTATCACGGCGGCTATGTCGCGCTGTGGTGCGCCGTTCCGGCGCTGGTGCTTCTGGTCGGCTGGCTGACGGTCGGCCCCCAGATCACCAAGGCCTTGACCGTCGCGGCCCTGCCCGCCGACCTGCGGGCGTTGCCGACCGAACGGCTGGATCTGGTCATCAATGAAATTCGCAACGTGTCGCTGGGCGAGGCCGCCGCGACCTCGCAGACCTTGGCCGACGCCGGGCGCCATTATGGCGAGTTGCGCCAGACCGGCGGGGCGATCGTTGCCCTGGCGTGCCTGTTGCTGGCGGTCGGCGGCATCCTGGTCGGCCGCGCGCATCTGAATTTGGGGTTCCGCGCCCGCGAAATCGTCGAAAAAGCGGTATCGGTGTTCCTGGTTGCCTCGTCCCTGGTGGCGATCATCACCACCATCGGCATCGTGCTGTCGCTGATTTTCGAATCCCTTAGCTTTTTCAACGCGGTGCCGCTGACCGACTTTCTGTTCGGACTGAAGTGGAGCCCGCAGATGGCGATCCGGGCCGATCAGGTCGGCAGTTCCGGGGCGTTCGGCGCGGTGCCGCTGTTCGCGGGCACGTTCTTGATCGCGGGCACCGCGATGGCGGTCGCGGTTCCCTTGGGTCTGATGTCGGCGATCTTCATGGCGGAATACGCCACGCAGCACTTCCGCACGGTGGTCAAACCGCTTTTGGAAATTCTGGCGGGCATTCCAACGGTGGTCTACGGCTTCTTCGCCGTCGTCACGGTGTCGCCGTTGGTGCGTGATCTGGGCCACGCGCTGGGCATTCCGGTCGCCTCGGAAAGTGCGTTGGCCGCCGGTTTGGTGATGGGGATCATGATCATCCCCTTTGTGTCGTCGCTATCCGACGATGTGATCACCGCCGTGCCCAATTCGCTGCGCGAGGGGTCTTTCGGTCTGGGCGCCACGAAATCGGAAACCATCCGTCAGGTCGTGCTGCCTGCGGCGCTGCCGGGCATCGTCGGCGGGGTTTTGCTGGCGGCGTCGCGCGCCATCGGCGAAACCATGATCGTGGTGATGGCGGCCGGTCTGTCGGCCAACCTGACCGCCAACCCGTTCGAGGCGGTGACCACCGTCACGGTTCAGATCGTCACGCTGTTGGTGGGCGATTCGGAATTCGACAGCCCCAAGACCCTGGCCGCCTTCGCCTTGGGACTGGTGCTGTTCTGCTCGACCTTGCTGTTGAACGTCGTCGCCCTGTCCATCGTCAATAAATACCGTGAGAAATATGACTGACATCCCCGCTGTCCGTCTGAAACGCCGCCATGCCGCCGAGCGCCGGTTCCGTGTGATCGGACTGGTCGCCATCGTCATGGCGTTGGGGGTGTTGGCCGTTCTGCTGACCACGGTGATCGTGAAATCGTCGAGCGCCTTCGTCGGCGCCCAGATCGCGCTCGACGTCACCTTCGATGCCGATGCGATCGACCCCGCCGATCTGGGCGCGGCCGATTGGCAGGGATTGGCCAAGAAGGCGGCCGAGGCCCGCTTCGGCGTCGGCGATGATCGCCGTCTGGTTCGTTCGGCCGGGGCGATGCTGTCGAGTGGCGCGGCCGAGGATTTGCGCAAGCTTGTCCAGTCCGACCCATCGGTGATCGGCGGCACGCGGCGGGTGTGGGTCACCGCCAGCGTCGATGTTGATCAAACCATGAAGGGCCATGTTCCCGCCGACCCGGATGCCGATGGTGCGCGCTTGAATGCGGCCCAGATGGAATGGCTGACGGCGTTGCGGGCCTCGGGGGATGCGGCGCTGCACTTCAACCGGCGTTTGTTCACCTCGGGCGACTCGCGCGAACCGGAACTGGCCGGGTTGTGGGGCGCCGTCGTGGGGTCGCTGTATTCGTTGACGATCACCCTGGCGATCAGTTTTCCGATCGGCGTCGCCGCCGCGATCTATCTCGAGGAATTCGCGCCGCGCAACAAATTCACCCATGTGATCGAGGTCAATATCAACAACTTGGCGGCGGTCCCCTCGATCGTCTTCGGGTTGTTGGGGCTTGAAATCTTCTTGAACGTGTTCGGGCTGCCGCGTTCGGCGCCGCTGGTCGGCGGCTTGGTGCTGGCCTTGATTTGTCTGCCGACCATTATCATCGCCGGGCGCGCCGCGCTGAAGGCGGTGCCGCCGTCGATCCGGCAAGCGGCGCAGGGGCTGGGGGCGTCGAAGCTGCAAACCGTCACCCATCACGTGCTGCCCTTGGCGATGCCCGGCGTGTTGACCGGCACGATCTTGGGAATGGCGCACGCCCTGGGCGAATCGGCGCCATTGTTGATGATCGGCATGGTCGCCTTCATCGTCGATATCCCGCGCACGCCGCTGGACCCGGCGGCAGTGCTGCCGGTTCAGGTCTTTTTGTGGGCGGACAGCCCGGAACGGGCCTTCGTCGAGAAAACCTCGGCCGCCATCATCGTGTTGCTGGTGTTCCTGGCGCTGATGAACCTTGCCGCCATTTTGTTGCGCAAAAAATTCGAACGCCGCTGGTGAGAAAATCATGACCGATACCGAACATCACGTTTCCAAGGCCAAGGTTTCCGCCCGCGACGTCAATGTCCATTACGGCGAGAAGCACGCGCTCAAGCATGTCGATCTGGAGATCCGGGAAGGCGAGGTCACCGCGTTGATCGGTCCGTCGGGCTGTGGCAAATCGACCTTTCTGCGCTGCATCAACCGGATGAACGATTTGGTCGATACCGCCCGGGTCAGCGGCGAGCTGGTGCTGGACGGCCAAGACATCTATCACCCCTCGGTCGATGTCGTGCAATTGCGCGCCCGGGTCGGAATGGTGTTTCAAAAGCCCAATCCGTTCCCGAAATCGATCTACGACAACGTCGCCTATGGCCCGCGCATCCACGGCTTGGCCAACGACAAGACCGAGTTGGACGAAATCGTCCGCTCCAGCCTGGAAAAGGCCGGCTTGCTGGGCGAGGTCGAGGACCGGCTGCAAGAAGCGGGCACCGGCCTGTCCGGCGGTCAGCAGCAGCGTTTGTGCATCGCGCGCGCCATCGCGGTGGCGCCCGAGGTGATCTTGATGGACGAGCCCTGCTCGGCGCTCGACCCCATCGCGACCGCCAAGGTCGAGGAACTGATCGACGAGTTGCGTGAGAACTTCACGATTGTTATCGTCACGCACTCGATGCAGCAGGCGGCGCGGGTCTCGCAACGCACCGCCTTTTTCCACCTCGGCGAATTGATCGAGGTGGGCGACACGGAACGAATTTTCACCAACCCTCGGCATCCCTTGACCCAGGGCTATATCACCGGCCGCTTCGGTTGAGGAGGGCGACATGAGCCAACACACCGTCAAATCATTCGATGAAGAACTTTCGCATCTCGCCAACATCCTGGCCCGCATGGGGGGCTTGGCCGAGGCACAACTGGCGTCCGCGCTGCAAGCATTGTCGCGTCGCGATTCCGAGTTGGCGGCCCGCGTCGTCGCCTCGGACCAGCGCATCGACGAGTTGGAGCAGGAGGTCCAGAACTTCACCGTCCGCATGCTGGCGCTGCGCCAGCCGGTGGCGGCCGATCTGCGTCACATCGTCGCGGCCCTGAAGATCTCCAGTGAGATCGAACGGATCGGCGATTACGCCGCCAACGTCGCCAAGCGCGCCTTGGTGCTGAACCAGTTGCCGGCGGTCAAGCCGCTGTCGGCGGTACTGCACATGGCCACCTTGGTCCAGGAAATCTTGAAGGAGGTTCTCGACGCCACC
Source organism: uncultured Rhodospirillaceae bacterium (assembly GCA_903899885.1). Taxonomy (GTDB): domain Bacteria; phylum Pseudomonadota; class Alphaproteobacteria; order Rhodospirillales; family Magnetospirillaceae; genus CAIULK01. Next base: position 3,140 of record CAIULK010000224.1, on the reverse strand, counting down.
GTCGAGCAGGACCTCGACAAGGCCATCCGCGTCTGGAACCGGGACGAGGAGGTGGACGACATGTACACCGGCCTGTTCCGCGAACTCTTGACCTACATGATGGAAGATCCCCGCACCATCACCGCCTGCTCGCATTTGATGTTCATGGCCAAGAATATCGAGCGGATCGGCGATCACGCCACCAACATCGCCGAGGTTCTGCACTTCGTGGTCAACGGCACGGCGTTGAAGGGGGCTCGGCCGAAGGGCGGCGGGGGTGGGTTGGACATCGAGGGTGGGCACTGATGATGAAACCGCTGATCTTGGTCGTCGAGGACGAAGCGGCACTGGTCACCATGCTGCGCTATAACCTGGAAAAGGAAGGCTACCGGGTGTGCGAGGCGGGCGACGGCGAGGAAGCGATCGCCATGGTCGCCGAACGCAAGCCGGACATGGTTCTGCTGGACTGGATGCTGCCGTCGCTGTCGGGGATCGAGGTTTGCCGCCAGATCCGGCGCAAGGCCGCCACCCGCGAACTGCCGGTGCTGATGCTGACCGCGCGCGGCGAGGAGGGCGACAAGATTCGCGGCCTCAACACCGGGGCCGACGATTACATGACCAAACCGTTTTCGCTGCCCGAACTGATGGCCCGCGTGCGCGCCCTGTTGCGCCGCGCCCAGCCGGTGCCGCAAAAGGGCATGTTGAACTATGCCGATCTGGTGATGGACCTGTCGGCCCACCGGGTGACGCGCGCCGATCGCGCGGTTCATCTGGGACCCACCGAATTCCGCCTGTTGCAGTTCTTCTTGCAGCATCCGGGCACGGTATTCTCGCGCGAGGAATTGCTGAACGCGGTGTGGGGGCCGGATATCTATGTCGAACCCCGGACGGTGGATGTCCATATCCGCCGCCTGCGCAAGGCCCTGAACACCGACGCCGAGGGCGAACTGATCCGCACCGTCCGCGCCGCCGGTTACGCGCTGGATGTCGAGGCGGTGGTTGCCGAGTGACGGACGAGGCGGAGTGCGTTACCCTTGCCGGGTCGTTCTGTTTTTGAAGAGGCCGATATGCGGACCCTCGGCGATATTGTGACCCAGCTTCAGGCGCTTCAGCCGGACCTCCGTCGCCGTTATCCGATTCGGGCGATGGGGATTTTCGGCTCTTATGTCCGGGGCGAGGCCCGCGATGACAGCGATCTCGATGTGTCGGTCGAAATCGGCGAGGGCATGACCCCGCCCGATTATGTCGGTCTTCAGATGGAATTGACCGACGCGCTGGGCATCAAGGTGGATTTGGCCGACAAGGCGGCCTTGCGGCGGCGGATCGGCGCCCACGTTCTCGCCGAAGTGCGGATGCTGAGACGCCGGATTTCCGCGATTATCTCGACGATATGCTCGATTACGCCGGGAAGGCGGTGGCATTCGTTGGGATATTGACGTGGGCCGATTTTCAAGGCGATGAAAAGACACGCTTCGCCGCCATCAATGCAGCCGATCCTACCCCGCCGGATTGACCAGCGCCGCCTCCGCGTCGCCCATCCCATCGATGATCGCCCGGTTGCCGTCCACCCGCACCCGGCCTTCGGCCAGCAGTTTCAGCGCAAGCGGATAGATCCGGTGTTCCTGCACCAGCACGCGGGCGGCCAGGGTCTCGGCGGTGTCGTCGGCCAGCACCGGCACGGCGGCTTGGGCGACGATCGGGCCGTCGTCGAGATCGGGTGTGACCAGATGCACCGTGCAGCCGTGCAGCTTGACCCCGGCGTCGATCGCCCGTTGGTGGGTGTTCAGGCCCTTGAACGAGGGCAGCAGCGCCGGATGCACGTTCAGCATCCGCCCATGCCACGCGGTTGAAAACGGCGCCGACAACAGGCGCATGAAGCCCGCCAGGCAGATGATGTCAACCTCCACCGCCCGCAGCTCGGCGTCCAGCGTTTGGTCGAAGGCTTCGCGGGACAGAAAGTTCTTGTGCGGAATGGTGCGGGTGGGAATCCCGGCCTTCTCGGCCCGCTCCAGGGCGAAAACCCCGGGCACGTTGGAAATCACCAGCGCCAATTCGGCCGGATAGGCGGGATCGGCCGCCGCGTCGATCAGGGCTTGCAGGTTGCTGCCCCTGCCCGAAACCAGAACGCCGACCCTGGGCTTGCTCAACCGCCGAACTCCAGCCCAAGAACCTGCGAGCGCGGCTCGTCGCCGACACGCGCCCGGATGTGGCCCAGGGTGACCACGGTTTCGCCGTGTCCGGTCAGCAGGCGGGCTGCCTCGGCGGCCTTTTCGGGGGCGGTGACCAGCACCATGCCGATGCCGCAGTTAAAGGTGCGCGCCATTTCGTGGGCGGTGACACCGCCGACCGATGCCAGCCACGCGAAGACCGGCGGCGGGGTCCAGGCCTTGCCGTCGATCTCGGCGACGACGTTGTCGGGCAACACGCGCGGCACATTCTCGATCAAGCCGCCGCCGGTGATATGGGCCAACCCCTTCAACGTGCCCGCCTTGGCGGCGGCCAGCGTGCTTTTGACATAGATGCGGGTCGGGCGCAGCAGCGCCTGGGCCAAGCTGACGCCGGGCTCGAACGGGGCGGGGCTGGCGTAATCCAGCCCCGAGCGTTCCACGATGCGCCGGACCAGCGAATAGCCGTTCGAATGCGGACCGCTCGACATCAGGCCCAGCAACACGTCGCCCGCTTGAATGTCGGCCGACGGCAGCAAACGGCCGCGTTCGGCGGCACCCACCGAAAAACCGGCCAGATCGTAATCGCCGCCCTGATACATCCCCGGCATCTCGGCGGTTTCGCCGCCGACCAGGGCGCAGCCGGCTTGGCGGCAGCCCTCCGCCACGCCCGAGATTACGGCGGTCGCCTGCTCCACCTCCAGGTGCCCAGTGGCGAAATAGTCCAAAAACAGGAGGGGCTCGGCGCCCTGCACGATCAGGTCGTTCACGGACATGGCCACCAGGTCGACGCCCACGGTGTCATGGCGTCCGGTGTCGATGGCCACCGTCTGCCTGATCAGCGAGAGCGACCTAGGGCTCGCGCTCAAGGGGGCGCTGGATATGCTAGTCAAGAAGCAGAACCAGCTCATGGACAGCCTGGTGACCCTGGCAGAGACAGTGCCTTCTCTCTGGCACCTTCGAGCGCCCGCGGGCGCCGCCGCGCCGCCTCCGGTG
>CAIULK010000223.1 GCA_903899885.1 uncultured Rhodospirillaceae bacterium | reverse complement strand
GCCATCCATCGCCGGCCTCCTATCCCAGCCGGAATCTTGAATCACGAATGTGGAACTTTGGGAACCATTATTGTCAACAGAACCTAGGCCGAGGGGCGCATAAAAAGACTAGGTCATGATGCAACCTAATTGCATCAGGACCTAGTTCGCCGGAACCGGATGGGCCGGGCGGACGATGCCGAACCAATAATCCTCGATTCCATGAATGGCCCGGAACATCTGGTCCATATCGACCGGCTTGGTGACGAACCCGGCCGCTCCCAGGCAGTACGAGGTGGCGATGTCGCGCTCGACGTCCGAGGTGGTCAAGACCACCACCGGAATGCAGCCCAAGCGGGGGTCGGACTTCATCGCCTCCAGAACCTCCTTGCCGTTCATTTGCGGCATGTTGAGGTCGAGCAGAACCAGATCCGGGGTGGGCTGGTCGGCATATTCGGGGGTGGTCCGGTTCAGCATCGCCATCGCCTGACGGCCATTGACCGCGACATCGACCCGGCAGAGGAAGCGCCCCTCCCGCAAGGCCAGCTTGATCAAGGTGACATCGCCTGGCTCGTCATCGACGATCAGCACGTTGAACGGTTCGATCGATCGAGCCACCATCGCCGTTACTCCGTGAAAGCGGGAAGGTCGAGGCATACCATTGTGCCGCCCTCCGCTGAATCCTCGATCCAAATCCGCCCGCCCGCCAATTCGACGATTTTACGGACCAGCGCCAGCCCGATCCCGGTTCCGGCATTGCCGCGATCCGATTCCAAGCGCTCGAAGACCCCCAGCACCCGTTCGCGGAATTCCGGTGGAATGCCGATGCCATTGTCGGCGACGCACAGGGTCGCGCGGCAGCGTTCGACGCGGCCGGTCACCGTGATTCGCGGCGGAAGGTTGGCCCGGCGGTATTCTAGCGCGTTGTCGAGCAAGGCCGCGAAAACATCGGTCAAGCGGCGTCCGTCTATTTTCACCACCGGCAGCGGGCCGCGTTCGATCACCGCCGCGTTGGCCTGGATTTTCTTTTGCAGCGGCACCGAACTCAAGGCCGCGTCCAGCGCGCCATCGACCGAACAGGGGCTGTCGGCGTTTTGCGGGAGCCGCGCCACCGACAAAAACAGATGCACGTCGCGCAGCAGGGCGCGCAGACGCAACGCGCCCTTCTGAATATAGGCCAGCGCTTCCGCCGCCTCGGGGGGCAACGGCGGCGGCAGCAGCCGTTCCAGGCGCTGGGCGAAGCTGAATTGCAGGCGGACCGGCTCTTGCAGATGATGCGCCAGAACCTCGCCGAACCGTTCCAATTCCGCGTTGGTGGATTTCAGGCGGGCGGCGGCGGCGGTCAATTCGTCCTCGCGGGTCCAAATGGTCTCCGCCATGGCGTGATAGGCGCTTTCCAGGCGCGCGACTTCCAGCGAGGGCCGGGTGATCGCCTGGAATCCGCGCTCGCCCTGGCGCAGGCGATCGGCCTCGCGGCCCAGATGCGCCAGTTCCCGGGTCAAGGCCCGCGCGATCCACAGCGCGAACACCGTGCCCACCAAGATGGCGGCGGCGGTATAGATCAAACCTTCCCGCAGGGCGGCCCGCATTTCGTGCGATTGGCCGGACAGGTCGATCGCCACCACCGCCCAGCCGACACCGCGCCCATCGACGATCACCGGCGCGGCGGTTTCCAGAACCCCGCCTTGTTCGATCACCTCGCGCGCCATCAAGGGGCCGGTCAGCACCGCCCGGTAGCGGGCATCGACCACCCAGCGTTGCAATAGAGTTTCGTCGGTATGGCCCAGCACTTGCCCCCGGTCGTCCACCACCATTGCCCACGCCACGTCGGGATAGGCGGCGACCGAGCCCATCACCTCGGACAGGCCCTTGACGTCGTTGGCCAGAACCCACGACACGCTGGTCGTGGCGACCATCTGCGACAAGCCTAGGGCGCGCGCCTCGGCCTCGCCGTGCAGAAATACCCGCTGGCGATGCACCAGGTCGGTGACGAAAAAGGTCATCAGCACCGCATGCACCAAGGCGACGCCGATCACCAGCCGTCCCCGGATCGAAGGTGACAGGGCGAAGCGCCTCATGGGTCCTCCGGCCGACGGATGGTGGCGGTGAACCAGCGGACGTAATCGCGGGTCGGCTGATAGGTGGCATCGTCGGCGGGCACGAAGCGTGACACCGCGATGGTGGCGAGCAGGGCGCGCCCCTCGTCGTTGTTCCGCATGTCCAGCAGCAGATCGCGGATATGGGCGACGAGGTCCGGCGGCATGTCGTCGCGGGCGACCAAGCCGTTGTGCGGCAGCGACTTGGTCCGCCATTTGACCATCAGCGCGGAGGCCTGATCGGGATGCTCGTGCTGGAACTTGGTCCAGGGCGGCGGCCATGTCGCCGCCGCCGCCACCTTGCCGAGATAAACACTCAAGATCGAGGATTCCTGCGACCCGACATAGAGGTTTTCGATGTCGCGTTTCAGATCCAGCCCGTTGGCTCGCAAGAATTCCTGGGGAAGCATGGTCGCCGCCAGTGCGGTCGGGGCCGGGTAGCTGACCGCCTTGCCCCGAAGATCGGCGACGGTTTCGATGCCGCCGTCCTTGCGGACCAGGATAAGGCCGCAAAACTGGCTGTCGTCGTCGATCTTGGTGAAGGCGTGATAGCCGTGTTCGGCGGTGGCGATCCCGATTTGCATCGAATTGGGCAGGGCGAAATCGAAACGCCTTTTGTAGAGCTTTTCCTCGAACGCGGCGTAACTGCGCGAGGCTTCCAGCTTTAAACGCGGGCCGTCCAGCCGGGCATTGAGATAGTCGACCGCCGGCTGATAGGTGGCGTACAGCGTTTCGGGATTGTGCAGGGGATGGATGCCGAACAGATAAATCCTTTGGGAATCGGCGGGGGAATCGGAATAGGTCGGCAGATACGGGGTTTGGGCCCGGTCGTCGCAGCCAGCCGTCACCAGCGCGGCGATTCCCGCGAACATGAACAAACCCAGCCTCAGGACCTGCGCGCGCGCCATCGGCGTCCCACTCCCTTCATGTCCCCGCGCATTTTACGGCGATCGGCGGCGAAAGGAAAGGAATGCCCGTTTGAACCGCCATTGTTGAGGCGGTTGTGGGGGAAAGGTGCCGATGCTATTGTCCGCGCCGATTTTTCATGGTCTTGTCGCCCGGATGTCCGTGTCGTTCGATTTCGCCAATCTGCCCCTTGCCGACCTGTCGGACGACGGTGGTCGCCCGCTCGAGGCGCGCCTGCTTGTCACCTCGGATCTGACGGGCGCGGTGGCGCAAGCGGTGGCGGCGAACTGGGCCGTGATGCCGGCCGGCGGGCTGACCAGCGCCATCGGATCGTTCGATTACAAGGCCGATCGGGTGGCCGGGTTCGCGGGCGTTCTCGCCCTTCGCCCGAAAGGCGCGGTCGAGGCGGAATTGGCCGATCCCGCCACCAAGCCGGAAGATTTGTTGACCCATCAGGTGATGATCGATGCCGAACGCGGGCTGGTGGCCGCCGGGGCGGGGCTGACCATCGCCCAGGTCGAGGCGGCCTTGGCCAAGGCGCTGGGCGGGTCGGCCCGGCTGCTGGTGGATTTGACGACGGTGGCCTCGGCCTTCGTCGGCGGCGTGGTGGCGACCGGCGCGATGGGGCCGTTGCGGCTGCGTCCCTCGGTCAGTCTGGAGGCGGTGGTGCTGGCCGACGGCGGCCCGCCCAAGCGCATCGAAAGCGCCGGTCTGGAGCGGGTCGAGGGGATGCAGGGCTGGACCGGCGTGGTGACCGCCGCAGTCTTCCGCTATTACCAAGTGCCGCCCAACGAATTCGGCATCGTGCTGCCGATCCAGGGCGACGACGTCGATACCGTGGCGGGGTTCCTCGCCTATCTGCAACCGTGGACGCGGATTTCGCCGCCCCGGCCCGGCGGGCGTTTGGGCGACGGCGACACCGTGGTCAATGGGGTCGAGCTGATCGGCCGCGCCTCGCTGTCGGCCTTCGTCGAAACCGCGCCGGAACCGGCCAAGTCGAAAGCGCAAGGGCTGCTGCAATCGTGCGATTATGCCGGCGCCGACTGGCTGGCCTGCATCACCGGCTGGTCGGAGCAGGCGGTCGATGACGTGCTGTTCGGCCTTCTCGATCCGCAGACCGAAACCATCGGCGGCGTGATGATCGATTACGGCGTCGGGTTTTCCTCGGGCCTCGAAATGGAAACTTTCCGCGCCATCCGCGAGGGCGCCCCCGATCTGGCCCGCACCCGTGCCCGCGTGCGGCCCGAGGGCCAGATGGCGCCGTGGTCGACCTCGACCGACGTCAATATCCGGGTGTCCGCCGATTCCGGCACGATCGTCGAGATCCTGACGGCTTACGGCGACTACCGGGGCCGCTTGCAGGCCTTGAACGAGACCGCCGACGGGGCGGTCCGGGTCGAATCTGTGGCCTACGGTCATTTGTCGCCCAACGGCATCGATCCGCATCATCGGGTGATCGTTTTCGCCGACGACGGCCAAGACAACGCCCGCACCCTGGTGGTGCAAGCGGCGCAAGACATCAAGCGCGGGCTGATCCGCGATCTGATCGCGGTGGCCGAAAAAGGCGGGGCCGAGGTTACCGGCGGCGAGAAAGGCTTGCCCTCGCTGATCGAAATCGCCCGCGCCCTGGGCGGGGCGGATAACCTGCCGCCGGGCTTGAAGGCCCGTTTCGATGTGGCCCGCGCCGCGTTGGCCGAGGCCCCGGCCAACTTCTCGTTCCGCGCCCCGCCGGAATTAAGGTAAGCTGCCCCGCATTGGCTTTGGGGAGGAACGCCCGTGACCCGTTCGGTCCTGGTGGTCGATGACGAGCCGAATATCGTGCTGTCGCTCGAATTCCTGCTGAAAAAGGCGGGGTACGCAGTGCGCGTCGCGCGCGACGGCGAGGCGGCGTTGGCCGCCGTGGCGGACAATCCGCCCGATTTGATCTTGCTCGACGTGATGATGCCCAAGCGCGACGGCTTCGACGTCTGCCAAACCATCCGGTCCGATCCGGCCTTGGCGGCGGTCAAGATCATCTTGCTGACCGCGCGCGGCCGCGACATCGAGCGGGAAAAAGGCTTGGCCCTGGGGGCCGACGATTATGTCACCAAGCCGTTCTCGACCCGCGACGTGGTGGACCGTGTTCATCGCCTGCTGGCCGAGGGGTGACGAGCATGATCCGATCCCTTCGGATCATGCTTAGCCGCCACCCGCGGCGCGGCCAAGCGGGCGGACGCCGGCGCCCGGCGAGGGCGAAATGATAGAATCTCTATTCTCTTTTTTCCGGCGGGGCCATGCCGAGGCG
>CAIULK010000222.1 GCA_903899885.1 uncultured Rhodospirillaceae bacterium | reverse complement strand
AGCTCGGACGGCGCCTCGGTGGTGACCCTGCAATTCGACCTGTCGCTGTCGCTGGACGTGGCCGAACAGGAAGTGCAGGCGGCGATCAACGCGGCGGGCAATCTGTTGCCCTCGGACCTGCCCGCGCCGCCGATCTATGCCAAGGTCAATCCCGCCGACGCGCCGGTGCTGACGCTGTCGATCACCTCGAAGACCTTGCCCTTGACCGAGGTCGAGGATCTCGCCGACACACGGTTGGCCCAAAAGATTTCGCAAATGCCGGGCGTCGGGCTGGTCAGCATCAGCGGCGGCCAGCGGCCGGCCGTGCGCATCCGCGCCAATCCGCGAGCCCTGGCCGCCTATGGCTTGAATATCGACGATCTCCGCACGACGGTGGCCAACGCCAACGCCAACGCCAACGTCAACACGCCCAGGGGCAATTTCGACGGGCCGATGCGCTCTTATACCATCAACGCCAACGATCAGCTGAAGAGTGCCAAGGAATACACCGGCATCGTCGTTGCCTATAAGGACGGCGCCCCGGTGCGGCTGTCGGACGTCGCCGAGGTGGTCGATGGGCCCGAGAACAGCAAGCTGGCCGCCTGGATGAATACCGATCCGGCGGTGATCCTGAAGGTGCAGCGTCAGCCGGGGGCGAACGTCATCAAGGTGGTCGATGGCGTCAAGGCGATGATGCCCGCGCTGAAAGCAGCACTTCCCGCCGCCATCGACGTCGAGGTGGTCACCGACCGCACGACGACGATTCGCGCCTCGGTCGATGATGTCGAGTTCGAACTGTCCCTAGCCGTGGTTCTGGTCGTTCTGGTGATCTTCGTGTTCCTGCGCAATCTGCGGGCGACGATCATCCCCAGCCTGTCGGTGCCCTTGTCGCTGGTCGGTATCTTCGGCGTGATGTATCTGCTTCACTACAGCCTCGACAACCTGTCGCTGATGGCCTTGACCATCGCCACCGGCTTCGTGGTCGATGACGCCATCGTGATGATCGAGAATATTTCGCGTTACATCGAACAGGGTGAAACCCCGCTGGAGGCGGCGTTGAAGGGCTCGGCCCAGATCGGTTTCACCATCATTTCGCTGACCGCCTCGCTGGTTTCCGTGCTGATTCCGCTGCTGTTCATGGGCGACGTGGTCGGCCGTCTGTTCCGCGAATTCGCGGTCACCCTGGCGGTGACCATTCTAATTTCGGCGATGGTGTCCTTGACCCTGGTGCCGGTGATGTGCGCCAAACTGCTGCGCCATCACATGCCGGATGAGGTATCGGCCGCCAACCGCTGGGCGGGGCAGTGGTTCGACCGATTGATCGCCGCCTATGACCGGCTGTTGATCCGGGTTCTCGACAACGCCCGTCCGACCCTGGTGGTGGCGGTGGGGACCTTGGCGCTGACCGCCTTGCTGTACATTGTCATCCCCAAGGGCTTTTTCCCGGTCCAAGACACCGGCCTGATCCAGGGAATGACCGAGGCCGCGCCGTCGATTTCCTTCGCCGCGATGGCCGGGCGCCAGCAGGCGATGGCGGCGGCCGTGCTGCGCGATCCGGATGTTGAAAGCCTGTCCTCCTTCATCGGCGTCGATGGCGGCAACATGACGCTGAACAGCGGCCGCATGCTGATCAACCTGAAGCCGCGCGAGCAACGCCGCGCCAGCGCCAGCGACATCATCCGCCGGATCAGCGCCGCGACCGCCGATGTCGGCGGCATCAAATTGTACATGCAGCCGGTCCAGGATCTGACCGTCGATGCCACCATCAGCCGCACCCAGTACCAGTTCGTGCTGGAGGACGCCAACCCGGCGGAACTGGCGGTTTGGGTGCCGAAATTGATCGACCGTCTCAAGGATGTGCCCGACATCGAGGATGTCGCCAGCAACGCCCAGGATCACGGCCTATCGACCTATATCACCATCGACCGCGACACGGCGGGGCGGTTCGGCATCACGCCCGCGACCGTGGACAACGCGCTGTACGACGCGTTCGGCCAGCGGATCATCACCACCATTTTCACCCAATCGAACCAATATCGGGTGATCCTGGAGGTCGATCCCCAGGTGCAAGGCTCGTTGCAGTCGCTGGGCAGCCTCTATTTGCCGTCGGCGAACGGCGGCCAAGTGCCGATCACCGCGATCGCCACGGTTTCGGAACGCCAAGGGCCGCTTCAGGTCAACCATCTGGGGCAGTTCCCGGCGACCACCATCTCGTTCAATCTGGCGCCCGGCGCCTCGTTGGGCCAAGCGGTGACCGCGATCGGGCAGGCGGAGGCAGAGATCGGCCTGCCGACCAGCGTGATGACCAGTTTTCAAGGCGCGGCGCTGGCCTTTCAGGCCTCGCTCGGCAACGAGCTTTTGCTGATCCTGGCCGCGATCGTCACCATGTACATCGTGTTGGGGGTTCTTTACGAAAGCTATATCCACCCGGTCACCATTCTGTCGACGCTGCCCTCGGCGGGGATCGGGGCGCTGCTGGCCTTGCTGACGGCGGGCAGCGATCTGGGCATCATCGGCATCATTTTGCTGATCGGCATCGTTAAGAAGAACGCGATCATGATGATCGACTTCGCGGTGGATGCCGAACGCAACGAGGGCAAATCGCCGCGCGAGGCCATCCACCAAGCCTGTCTGCTGCGTTTCCGCCCGATCTTGATGACCACGATGGCCGCCCTGCTGGGCGCGTTGCCGCTGATGCTGGGCACCGGAACGGGGTCCGAGCTGCGCCATCCCTTGGGCATCAGCATCGTCGGCGGTTTGATCGTCAGCCAATTGCTGGCCTTGTTCACCACCCCGGTGATCTATCTGGCGTTCGATTCGCTGGCCCTGCGATTCCGGGCCAAGGGGGCGCCGTGAATTTTTCCGAGCCGTTCATCGACCGGCCGGTCGCCACCACGCTGCTGACCATCGGCGTCGCCCTGGCCGGGGCGGCGGCCTTTTTCCTGTTGCCGGTGTCGCCGCTGCCGCAGGTCGATTTCCCGACCATTTCCGTGCAGGCCTCGATGCCCGGCGCCAGTCCCGAAACCATGGCGACCAGCGTCGCCACGCCGCTGGAACGTCACCTGGGCCAGATCGCCAACGTCACCGAGATGACGTCGGGCAGTTCGGTGGGGGCAACCCGCGTCACGCTGCAATTCGGTCTGGACCGCGACATCGATGGGGCCGCGCGCGACGTGCAAGCGGCGATCAACGCGGCGCGGGCCGATCTGCCGACCAGCCTGCGCAGCAATCCAACCTACAAGAAAGTCAATCCGGCCGACGCGCCGATCATGATCCTGGCCCTGAATTCGCAAACACTCAGCCCGGGTCAGCTTTACGATTCCGCCGCGACGGTGTTGCAGCAAAAGCTGTCGCAGGTCGAGGGCATCGGCCAAGTCAATGTCGGCGGCGGTTCGCTGTCTGCGGTGCGGGTGGAACTCAACCCGCATGCCTTGTTCAAATACGGGGTCGGGCTGGAGGATGTGCGGGCATCGCTGGCCTCGGCCAACGCCAACAGCCCGAAAGGCGCGATCGAGGACGGCGACCGCCATTACCAGATTTACACCAACGATCAAGCCCGTCATGCCGACGATTATCGTCCGCTGGTCGTCGCCTTTCGCAACGGTGCGGCGGTGCGTCTCGGCGATGTCGGCGAGGTGGTGGATTCGGTCGAGGATCTGCGCAATCTGGGCCTTGCCAACGGGCGGCCGGCGGTTCTGGTGATTCTGTATCGCCAGCCCGGCGCCAACATCATCGAAACCGTGGATCGGGTCGCGGCCCTGCTGCCGGAACTGCGCGCCTCGATCCCGGCCGATATCGATCTGTCGGTGGCGATGGACCGCACCTCGACCATCCGGGGTTCGCTGCGCGACGTCCGCGCCACCTTGATCCCCAGCGTCGCGGTGCCGGT